>JAZUQS010000096.1:0-50580 GCA_045605825.1 Acutalibacteraceae bacterium | reverse complement strand
AAATTTATGTTTTCATCAACCACATTTGAAGTTTTTGGTTTGCTTCCCAAGTTTATAACGCTTTCGGGAGAACATGAACAAAATGCGAAAAGAATCGCTACAACTATGAAAATGCATATTATTTTTTTCATTTAAAACTCTCCGTAACTTTATTAATAAAACATCTTTTTTTGTTGTTTAGAACTCAAGCTTAATTAAAGACGTTTCTGCAATATCAACGTTAATATTAAAATTCCTTACAACCATATACAAATCGTTAAAATTAATATCTTCGTCTACTACAAAATAAATCGTAACAGTTTTAGTTGCATTTGCGTCAAGCTCAACAAAGTAAAAACGTTCGCTGTTTCCGTCCTGACCTGATAAAGCGAAAACCTCTGTTTCGAAATAAGTGCTGTTTTTATTTCTCAGGTAAAAGCTACAAGGCATTTCCCCTTTAATAGCGCTGAGGTTTTCTATTTCGTAGGTTACGGCAACTACCCTTCTGCCTACTGTTTCAGTACTCTCAACTGTATCAACCGTATTTACGCCGTCACCGTAAATAATATTTTCTCTTACGTAATCCTTTAACGAGCCGTCATCATTAATTACGTTTTGATAATCAAAGCTACCTTTAACACTACTAACTTCTATTGATGAAACGTTATCTAAAATTTCACTTTTAAGAACCTTTATTGAAAACGAAGCGTTATTTACGGGGTCATATCCGTTAAGGCAGGCTTCGTCTTGTTTATAAATTTTTTCTATGTCTACTGTATTTTCACCCACTGCTGATGACGTTAGTTCTTTCATTTCGTCAAACACGATAGCATTTTCTTTTGTTGTTTCAAAAACGGTTAAGTTTTCGAGAGTTTTCTTAATTTCCGAAAACTCAATCTCGCTGTTGAAATAACATTCGGTTACAACGCCGATATCCTCAAAATAGATTAATGCAATTTTAATATCAGAGTCATTAACCGTAAGAATTTCTGCCCTATTACTACCAAACAACGTTTTCTCTGTTGAAACTATATTTTTGTATTCGTTTTTATCAAGAGAATCTGTTCGCCAGAAATTAAAGCTCAAACCGAAACCGCCGTTATAATCATATTTATAAGGGGCTTCTGTCTCAGAAAGCTTCATACCCTCAGGTAAGTATCCCAATTCAAATGATACGAATTCAGGTGCAGTTGCGGTATTTTCTTTATCAGAAACAATCTTTCCTGAATAATTCCCTGTTTTTTCAAACCAAATATTTAATATTTCGTTACAGGCAAATGCTGTACAGCTTAAAAGAATTGCCGCTATAAGAACGGCCATAGCTGTTCTTAAAACTTTATTTTTAGATTTTTCTTGAGAATTCATATTCTCAACCTCCTTTAAAGCCTCCGTTACGGCATTATGAAAACCAACCGGAACGTTTTTATTCATCATCGCAATCACTCCTTTTCGATAAGCTTATCGTTTAAAACCTTATTACATTCTTCCGAAAGTATTATATTAAACTGCTCCTCAAAGGAATTGACGTCAAATTCCTCTAATTGTTTAAAAGCAGACAGAATGGTGTTTTTTATAACTGTTTCACAAAGTGAATCCGAAACAACTAATTCTTTTGCAGTTTTATAAAAAGACTCTTCATGTTCGTATATAAGTGCAACAAAAAGTTGGTGGGTCATTCTTTTTTTTCTTACGCTTATTATATCAAGAGGGCTGCACTCTAAAGCCTCTGACAAATCGCAAAGTATATCAAGATTAGGTTGAGTTCTGCCGTTTTCCCACCCTGACACAGTCTGACGGGTAACAAAGAGCTTTTCTGCAAGTTCATCTTGTGTCATATTTAATTTTTTTCGAAGCTTCGTAATATTTTTGCCTATTTCTGACATGTCATCACATCCATTCTGTGATTTAAGTATATCACCCATATATGCAAGAGTAAAGCAATGATATGTTGCGAAAAAAGAAAGAAAGTGTTAATGATTAGTCCAACAAATCTTTAATATTATTTGTTATTGCACATCTATAAAACAGGTGTTAAAATGGTTATAGTAATATTAATTAACATAATCTTAAAGGAGAATATGTATGAAGATTAAAACCTTATTATCACTTATCCTTGCGATAATGTTGTTATTGACTAATTTCACTTTTATTTCATTTGCGGTTGACGGAAGTAAGACTTATTACATTGACTCAATTGACGGCGATGACAGCAACACGGGTTTAAGTGAATCCGAAGCGGTTAAGACTATTGCGGGATTGAAGATTTCAGATTATAACCCAGGCACAACCTTTCTTTTCAGAAATGGCGGTAAATATGAATCCGTTGTGTATTTAAACGACGTTAGCGGTACTAAAGAAAAGCCTATTGTTATTTCCTCTTACGGCGACGGCGAAAAAGCAATTCTTTATACAAACGAAGCAAAAGAAGTTTTAACATTTATGGATTGCTCTTACATAACTGTTTCCGATATTGCAATTACTGCACCTAACGGCAGCGGTATTTGGATTAACACAAATACTAAAAAATCAGAAGGCATAATTCTTGATAACATATACTTTTACGATATGCCTAACGGTAAGGTAACTGCGAGAGATGATTTCAGTTCAGGTGCTGCAAGGTCGAGGGCTGCCGTTATGGTTAAATCTCTCCCCGCTACCTCAAGATTTCCCGTAAACAACCTTACTATTACAAACTGCGAGGTATACGACGTAGCAAACGGCTTTATTATATGGGGTTCATGGAACGAGGCTGAAACTCCTTGGTGCGAAACAGAAGAAGAAATTGACCCCGTTTTCAATACAGGTCTTCTTATAAAAGACTGTTATCTTCACGATATGGATGCAGAGGCTATGGTTATAGGTATGTGTGACGGTGCTTTAATAACCGACTGTCGTGCAATTGATTGCTGTCAGGGTGAGGGTGTTGATGAAAACGGCGAAATTCTTTATTTCACGGCAGCAATGTGGTTCTGGGGCAGTGTAAACAGTACTATTCAGTATTGCGAAATTGCAGGTCAGAAAAACGTTGGTGACGGTATGACCGTTGACTTTGACTCATACACTCACAACTGCACCTACCAATATATTTATTCTCACGATAATATGAGATTTATGTGTAACAACCCCAATTATTCAGGTCACCACGGTAACACGGTTCGTTACTGCTTATCAATTAACGATAATAAAGGCAGAAACACTACCGCTGTAGGCTCTGCAGGTGAACACGAATTAAATTTCTACAATAATACAATTATCAATTCGGGAGAGTTTCATTTCAAGAATATATACAACTCATATATTGCAAACAATATTTTTGTAATGAGTGATAAAAGCACCTTTGCTTATGACCTTGATAACAAAAAAAGAGGTAACACGTTTGAAAACAACTGCTATTACAACGTTATGAAGCCTATTATTGATACAAAATCGATAAATGAATTGCCCGGCTTTGCAGGTGATAACGTTGCGGAAATTAAAAGCTACGAGCTTTCAAAGCACTCCCCTCTTATTAGCAAAGGCACGAAAATCGACGACGAGTTAAAAACCGACTTTTTCGGTAACGAAATAACAAGCAACAACATTGGTTGCTACGGCGGTAACGGTGTTGACGTTGAATATGAAAAGGAAGGCTTCTTTGAGAAAATAGGAAGAAAATTAAGAAACACATTTGAAACAATTGCTCACGAAATTGCAGTTATTTTTGACTGATAATAAAAAAGCAGATGTTCCTGAAGCACGGAACATCTGCTTTTATTCGTTTTCTGATTAATTGTACTTTGGAAGGTAATCGCCGTGGGCAACGATAAGGTCGTCAACCATTTTCTTGATAGTATCGATATCAAGCTCACTGCCTGTATGAGGATCAAGCATTGCTGCCTGATAGATATGCTCTTTCTTAAGTGTTCTTGCTGCTTCAATTGTAAGAAGCTGAACGTTAATGTTTGTCATATTCATAGCGGCACACTGAACGGGTAAAGAACCAACAAACGTAGGATGAACACCTTTACCGTCAACAAGGCAAGGAACCTCAACACAAGCTTCAGCAGGAAGGTTTGTAATCAAATGATTACTGTTAAGAACATTACCACCGATTTCGTAAGGTGTATTTGTAACAATTGATTCCATAATATGAGAAGCGTATTCATTTGAGCGTTTATGCTCTTTAACACCGTTTTGAAGCATCTCTTCGTATTCTTTTTTCCAGCCTGCAATCTGATTAACGCAACGACGGGGATATTCGTCAAGCGGAATGTTATATCTTTCAATAAGCTCGGGGTATTTGCTCTTGATATAGAACATATTATACTCTGCATTATGCTCACTTGATTCAGTACAATAATAACCGAAATTCATTATGTACTCAAGACGAACTTTATTGCAATAATCGGGGTCAAGAAGCTTTTGGGCAGCTCTCTTTTTGATTTCGGGATAAAGGTCAACGCCGTTTTTATCTTTAATTTCAAGAAGCCAACCCATATGGTTGATACCTGCAATAAGCTCTTTTCTTGCTTCAAGCTTATCCTCCATACCTAAATCACGGAAAAGGTCACTTGAACAAGTCTGAACGCTGTGACAAAGGCCAACTGTATTTACGCCTGTATATCTTTGCATATAGCCCGAAAGCATAGCCATAGGGTTAGTATAGTTAAGGAAAAGTGCATCGGGACAAACCTCTTCCATATCTCTTGCGAAATCAGCCATTACGGGAATTGTTCTTAAAGCTCTCATAATACCGCCGATACCGAGAGTATCAGCAATAGTCTGACGAAGACCGTATTTTTTAGGAACTTCAAAATCTATAATAGTGCAAGGGTCATAAAGACCAACCTGAATAGCGTTAACAACGAAGTTTGCACCTTTGAGGGCTGCCTTGCGGTTTTCAACACCAAGGTAACACTCTACCTTACCGTAGCCACCCATTGTTTTCTGCATAGCTTCAATAATTGTTTTACTCTGCTCTAAACGTTCACCGTCAATATCATAAAGAGCAAAAACACTATCTCTTAAAACCTCGGAAGCCATACAATCGCCGATAACGTTTCTTGCGAAAACTGTACTGCCTGCACCCATAAACGTAATTTTCATAATATTACCACCCTTAATTGAGATTAATTAAAATATACCATAAAGGGCAAAAAATGTCTATTTGGTATTATATAACAACATATTGAGTAATATCTGTGAAACATCTACAAAACAAAGGAAATCAATCGAAAACGTACATACTGAAAAGAGGTAACTTGCCATCTTTATAGTCGTAGGTCATATTGCATTTTTCGGCTAGGCCTTTAACGTAAATACAATAAGCAGACATACAGGAGTATCTTTTATCGGGAAAATTACAGGGCTCACCCGATTTTAATGCACAAGGCACACACAAGGTGCATCCACTTGTACCAATCATAAAACCGTTGTGACCGTCATTTCTCATCTCATCAATAATTTTAAACGTATAGCCATTGTGGATTTTCTTTGCCGCTTTAACCTTTTCAGAATCAGTAATATCGGCTATATCCCAAACAGTTCTTGTCACCAATGCTTTTTTATGGTTTAACACTCTCTGCTTCATTTCGTCGGTTGTACCGCAATCGGGCGGGCAAGAATAATTAACACCGTATTGACCGCATATATTTTCTTCACAGTAAGGACGGAATGCGGGGTTAAATTCTATTTCAGTTGTATCAATAATTTCAGCATCGTCCACACCGATTTCCTTACACATTATTTTCATTTCATTAAAATCCATTTTGTTCACCTTTTATATCCACATTTTTTCATAAAAGATAGGCCAACGTTTAAACCGCCAGCCTATCCCCTTTTAATTTTATTTTAAATTACAAATCCGCCGTTAACGGAAATCACCTGACCGGTTATAAAATCTGCTTTCTCGGAAGCGAGAAAGCTAACCGCATCAGCAACGTTCTCGGCAGTACCTAAAGAATTCAACGGAGTTTCATCCTTTAAAATGGCTACGTCAGCTTCTGAAAAGCTATTCATCATATCGGTCATTATAACGCCCGGTGATACCGCATTTACGGTTATACCCGAAAGCCCAACCTCTTTTGCAAGAGCCTTCGTAAGACCTATAAGACCCGCTTTTGAGGCTGAATAATGCACCTCCATAGATGCACCCGTTTCGCCCCACATAGAAGCAATGTTGATGATTCTGCCCGATTTTTTATTTATCATAAATTTCAAGGCTTCTCTGCAACAGTAAAACGCACCTGATAAATTAACGTTGATCATTTTTTGCCACGTCTCATCAGTGATATCAGTGAAAAGCATTTGCCCTGCTATTCCTGCGTTATTAACGAGCACGTCAACACCGCCGAAAGCTTTTTCAATTTGAAAAAACATTTCCTTTACTTGCTTTGAATCAGAAACGTCAGCTTTAAAAAATTCAACCTCGGTAATAGCTGAAAGCTCATTTTTCAGGTCAACCGCTTCATTTCGAGAGCTATTGTAATTAATCGCAATATTATATCCGTCTTTTGCAAGAGCACGGCAAATTGCAGAGCCGATGCCCTTTGCACCCCCTGTTACGAGGGCAGTTTTTTTATTATTCATCATCGTGATTATGTGCGTGTGGTACTGTTGTTTCAATACTTACACCTAAATCCTCTGCAAATTCAGAAGCACCGACCTCGCTAAGCTCTTTCTTTTCATAGCCTACGGGAGCCATAAACACGCTTGCAGGGAAATCTGTAGTTACAACGTCATAATAGAAAACGGAATCATCAGCACCAACTGTTTTAATTAAAAGACTTTCGTAAACATAATCCTTTGAGCCATTTTCGTACTCTATTACCTCATATGTAACGCCATCTTCATCGGCAGTATACCTACTAACTTCATTTCTTTGAGAATTTAAGCCTTCGCCTGATAAAAAGCTTTGAAGCACTTCGTCATCACTGCTATTTTCCTGAACAAAGCTTAAAGGAAGTGAAATATATGTTTTTTCAGTAACAGAAACTATAAGAATTTCGGTATCGTTAGAGATAATACCCATTTCCTGACCGTCTAACATTGCGACAGCTGAATACTTTCTGCCGTCACGGGCAATTTTATATACGGAAACATTACCGTTACTGTCAACAATTCGTCCTGAAAAATAATATCTTTGAGATTTTATAATATCAAGCTCTGTAAGCTCTTGCTCGGGAACAGAGGGTGTAGTCGGCTTAGTACCCGAAGAGGTAGTTGACTGAGTAGAGGGTTTATTTGTAGAAGTTGTTTTATCAGTATTTGAATCAGGCTTTTTATCGCTGTTCGTTGTTGCGATATTATTAGGTTGAGTTGTCAAAGCCTGTAATCTGTCGGGAGCAATACCGTTGGGAAGCGTTGTTTCTTCGCTAGGCTTTGCAAAGAAATCCTGACCGAATTTCACATCATCCTGAGAGAAGGTTACCTTTTCGGTTGCAACAACCTCCCCCGCTTTATCGGTCACCTCAACAACCGTAACGAGCGTGCCGTCGCTTGATATATTGTCGCCTGCTTCACCGGTATCACTTGTTTTTGGAATATCTACCGTTGTTTCAAAATCTACAAAAGAAAATGCTACAATACCAATAATTATAACTGCTATTGCAATAATAGGAATAATAGGTTTTTTCATTTATGCCTCCGAAAGCTTTTAATATTCATTCAATTAATACTAACATATTAAAGACTCATAAATCAACAAAATCATAAATACAATACGCATTGTTTACAATTTTTTAATTAATGAAACAAAGTTTTTACCCTGAAGCCTTACTTTCTTTTACAAGTGCTTTAAGATAATTGAAGGTTTTCTCTTCACCCTCGTTTGAAAGCATTGTCAAAAGCTCCTCTAATAAATCTGAGGTTTTTGGATGTATCACTCTACGGTGCTTTGCTTTTAAGAAATATTCGAGTGGCGATTGGTCAGTATATTTATCACCGTTATATATTTTACCTGCGGCTACTCTGTCACAAAACATTTCTGCAACGTATCTTATCGGCATTTCAACGGGCTCAACAAGCTTTGACTGAGGATTGTAATCAGTCCAGTATTCGAAATGATGCTTATTTCTTCCCTTATGGTGTATCCATGCTAAAGAATAGCCTAAAAGAGCTCTTTCGTCTTCATTAGGGCTATGCTTACCCGTATAATATTTTGCACCGGGTTTAAACTCGGTAAAAGAATATTTTGACAAATCGTGCCTTAAGCCTTGCCAAAAGATACCTGCTTTTCGGCAGTGCTTTATAACGAGATGCCTATGCTTTGTTATAGTTATAAAATGACCTAATGCTTTTACCATAACCCACCGCTAACTTTTAAAATTTGATTACTTACTTAATTTGAAAACGTAAAGATGCTCACAAGCAACGTCTTCAGGTGAACAGATATCAGCCTTAAGAGAAAGCTTACCGTCAGCATTTTCAATTAAAACGTCTGCAGTTGAGCCTAAAAGAGAAGCCTTATAATCTGCCGAATATTCAATTTCGGAAAAAACAGTTGCTTTTGAGGGGAATTTTTCGGTGATAGCGTAAATATTGCCGTCACGCTGAGTATAATAAACGCCCTCGGAAGCCTTTTTACAGTAAACCTCACTTTCGTAAATAGCCTCACCGTTTACTTCGAGCCATTTACCCATACCTAAAAGACGTTCTTCCATAAGAGGAGGAATTGTACCGTCACCGTCGGGACCGATATTAAGAAGGAAGTTACCGCCCTTTGAAACAAGTGAGCAAAGAGTTACAAGAAGCTCTTTAACAGTAAGATAGTTTTCGCACCCCTCTTCTTTATTAATACCGAAGGAGCGACCGATACCGCGACATTCCTCAAAAGGTCTGTCAAGCTCAACGTCGTCAATTCGTCTTTCAGTACCTAAATAAACGTCTATAATACCGTATTCAGTAGTAAAGTTACCGCCTTTTCTACCGCGGGTTTCTTTACCCCAACGGTCATTAGGAACAATAAAATCTTTTACAGAAGATTCGTTATAAAGCCATTGTAAAAACTCGGTTGAATGCCATACTGAGCTTTCATGCTCCCATTCACCGTCTGTAAAAAGAGTGTTAGGCTGGTATTTCTCAACAAGCTCTTTAAGCATAGGGTGAAGATGCTCGAGTGCATACTTTTCAGGATCTTCAAGGTAGTAAGGATGCCACCATTCATAAACAGAGTGATAAACACCGAAACGAACACCCGTACCCTCCATAGCGTTTTTAAGCTCCATAAGGAAATCTCGTTTGGGAGCACATTCCATTGAGTTAAGACCGGGCGCATATTCTGTTTCATAAAGGCAATAGCCGTCATGATGCTTTGAAACAAAGTTTATGTATTTAGCACCTGAGCGTTTGAAAAGCTCTGCCCATTTTTTAGCATCAAAACGGTGGCCTGTAAACTCATTAACGAAATCATAATAAGGCTTTGAATTGTAATGCTCTTTATGGAAAGCCTTGTACATTTCCTGTGCAGGAGTTTGAGGCTCTTCCATATTACAAGAATAACCGTACCATTCAGCATAGTCCTTTATAGGAGCATATGCCGGAATACTGTAAAGACCCCAATGGATAAAAATACCGAACTTTGCCTTCCCGAACCATTCGGGTACTTTTCTTGAGTTTAATGATTCCCAGTTATTTTCATACATCATAGTAATTACCTCTTCTTATATATTTCCAAGCCGAAATGAACTGTTGTTTCAAGGCTATCGAGCTTTAAAAGACGCTCTGCTTCGGATTTCCCCGTTTTATAATAATACGGTGTCATTCTGAAAAGATTTAATATATCATCTTTATCAGTTAAGTTGATTTTATATTCAAGCTCTTTAAAAGACAGTAACTCAAAAAGCTCATCATTTCGCTTCTCGGGTTTGTTTTTATATGGCTCATCATACAAAGCACATTTCAAATCCCACAAATGATTTTCTAAAGGTACGGCTTTTATAAGAAGACCGTCAGATTTTAAAACTCTGTAAAAATCATCATAAGCAGACGGTGCAAAGATATTTATAATGCAATCGGAACTTTCGTTTTTAAAAGGTAATGAAAATGCACTTGCAACCGAAAAATCAGCATTTTTTATTGTTTTCGAAGCAAATCTTAAAGCATCCTTAGAAATATCTATACCGAAAAGCTTACCTTCAAAACTATTTCTTACGGCATCGGTATAATAACCTTCACCGCAACCGACGTCAATAACCACACTATTATCTTTAACATTAGCTTTAACACAGTCACACAAGGCATCGCAAAGACTTTTATAATAGCCTTTATTCAGAAAATCGCGACGGGAACGAACCATTAATTTATCGTCACCGTGACGTTTAAGAGATGACTGTTGCGACATTAAAAGATTTACATAACCGTCTTTTGAAATATCAAAGCTATGATTATTATCACACGTGTAGGTTTTACCGTCTGAATGTAAATCGCCCTTACAAACGGGGCACATAAAGCACGACATATTTTACCTCAATTACGAATTAAAGGCTGCCTCAAGGCAGCCGATAATATTATTCTTCTATAAGTAATTTTTTAAGCTCGCTCATAAAGGTATTGATATCCTTAAACTGACGGTAAACAGAAGCAAATCTAACATATGCAACCTCGTCAATTTCTTTTAATTTATCCATAACGAGCTCACCGATTTTAACGGACGTAACCTCTCTATCCAGCGAATTCTGAATTTCTGCTTCAATATCGTCAATTGCTTTTTCAATAACGTCAACAGAAACAGGGCGTTTTTCACAAGCTCTCATCATACCGTTGAAAAGCTTATCTCTATCAAAAACTTCACGTGATTTATCTTTTTTAACAACAACAATTGGCACGCTTTCGATAATCTCATAGGTTGTAAAACGCTTACCGCAGCTCATACACTCTCTTCTACGGCGTATACGCTCACCCTCATCAGTAGGTCTTGAATCTATAACTTTACTTTCCTCAAAACTGCAAAAAGGACATTTCATAAAAAGCACACCCCTGTCAATTTATAAAAACATAATAATACGTTCGTATTATACCAAATACAGTATATTAATGCAAGAGGTTTCACAAGATTTTGAGATAGGCAGAAATGAATTTTATATTAACGCTCCCCTTTATTTTCCATTGAATAATACCCTGAGTTATATTATCATTATTACGGTGATTATATGAACGAAAAAATAAAAAGCTTAAACACCTTTTACAAACAGCTTGGCGGTAAAACTCAATTAATTATAAGGACATCTTTAATTTTATATTTATCTCTATTATCCGTTGTCTTATTATCCCATTTTGCAATTGGGTTACCGCAGCAATATGAATTACTCTTACTTTCAGATGATCTAATAAACGCTTCAAAAAGCATTGCCTTCATCGGTCTTTTGGGTACGATAATATTTCACAATATAGAAAAAGGTATGGCAGAAAAATAATCTGCCATACCTTTTTAAATTTATGAAACTTATTTAATTTCAAGGCTTGAAACAATTTTTATTACTTCATCCTGGCTTTCAAAGCCTCTGAATATAAACGAATACTTTTTATCTATATTATCTTTTGACTGAATTTCGAAAGCGTACATTGTTTCATCATTTCTCAAAAGCTTATAGCCTATGCAGTAATAATCAAGATTTTTAATAACTATATTACCCGAAGCGACAGGAAAGCTCATATTAGCAACGCTATAGTATAAAATCGCTTTACTGTAATCCTCAACACTACAGAAAAATGAGGGCTTGGGCGGGTCAGTTTCTAAAACGTATTCAAATAAAGACATATCATAACCAGGTGAAAAATCGGCATCGTATCCCATATATTTCATTCCAAATATAACAAAAGGTCTTGCAAGAGGGAAAACGTAGCCTTTGAGATAGTTATTCATACTGTCTTTTGCAACATATTCGGGTTCAACCAAAATTATCGTTTTGTTATCACTCAAATCAAATCTAATGTTATCAACGGCGTATTCACCCTCGCCCTCGGTCACTTTTAAAGTATATTCTTCACCTACAAAGAGTGAAACCTCGCTATCCTCATAATCTGATTTATTAACAGCTTTACCTTTTATTATTTCAGTTTCGTTAGTAAAGCCACCCTCCATATTTGAATATGAGTTATACTCGGTAATAGCGTTATTAAGTATAACACGGTAAACTGTTACAGTGCTTATTAAAAGAGCCACAATCAACGCAAGTGCGACAGATTCAATAATAACTTTCTTTTTACCTTTTTTTATACGCTTACCTGCATTTTTTACAGCTTTTTTCATATCTTCTTCAACTACGGGAATTTCAGGACATTCTCTTAATTTTCTTAATTCTTCCCTACAGTTATTACACTCCTTCAAATGCTCTTCAATACATTCGCAAGACTTTTTACTGCATATTGAATCTATGTAAAGGGGTAATAAATCTTTAGTTATATCGCAATCAAATCTACTCATTATTTTCACCTAACTTTTCAAAAATTTTCATTCTTGCTCTATGATACGTAACTCTTGCCCAGCTTTCAGTTTTTCCGAAAACCTCTGCAATAACTGCAAACGACACCTCTCCCAAAGCCTTCATATAAAAAACCTCTTTATACGGTGACGGCAAGGTTGTTGAAATCTCAAGAATTCTCTGTGCAGTTTCTTTTTCCTCTGTTTTTTCCAAAGCATTGTCATAGGTAGAAAGGAAGCTATAGTCATCAATGTTTTCAGTTTTCTTTCTTCTTTTTAATGAAACGAATTCATTATGAGCTATTCTGCATAACCAAGTTTCTATTCGGCAATTATTTTTAAATTTATCAATATTTTTAAACGCCTTATAAAAGGTTTCTTGAGTGATATCCTCAGCAAGAGCCTCATCAAAGCAAAGAGAAACGGCATAGCTTTTTACATATTTATAGTATTTTTCAAATACTAACTCTAAATCTTCCATACCATCCCCCTTTTCGTTTTTTGAACGTTCATATATTAGACGAAGTTGTTTTAGTTTTGTTACAAGATTTTACAAGATATTTTAATAAAAAATCCTTATTTGCCGTAAGGCAAACATCGTGCAAAAAGACCTGATTTGTAAAACAAATCAGGTCTTTTTGTGGTGAGTTATCGGAGATTCGAACTCCGGACACCCTGCTTAAAAGGCAGGTGCTCTGCCTACTGAGCTAATAACTCATATATAAACCCTGAAAGCAGGGTTATTTTTTATTTAACGAATGCGAAAATAACAGTTGCTGCAAGAGCTACTACAAAGAACACAGCCGAAATAATCTTTGTAATCTTTGCAAGCTTAGCGTCTAATGTTCTGCCCTTATTCTTATCGAAGAAACTGTCAGAGCCGCCTGCGATAGCACCGGAAAGACCCTGCTGCTGGCTTTTCTGAAGCATAACCGTTACAATAATTATTAAAGAAGAAACAAAAAGAACGGCACCGATAAGGTAATGATACCACATAAGATCCATAGGTGGCTCTCCTTTCATACGAACTACGTCTTGTTCACAACGCCCGACTATATTAACACACTATTCTGAAAAAAGCAAGTCTTTTTTTCAATTTTTTTTAAAAATTTTTATAAAGTGTATTTCTATGATTTTTTAGGACATATTATTATCAGTGAACACGAAAATTATGCGTTTGTATTGTTAAAAAAATCCGTGTTAAACGCTGATATTTTTTAAACAATTTTCTGTTCACTCTCCCCGCTTTTCAGCGGGGAGTTTTTGTTTTATTTGGAAAGGAAAGCAAAACAACGTTACTTGATGCAATTATTCTAAAGTAAGCTGTTCCGCTGTGTCATCCGAA
The DNA here is from genome assembly GCA_045605825.1 of Acutalibacteraceae bacterium. Lineage (GTDB taxonomy): Bacteria > Bacillota > Clostridia > Oscillospirales > Acutalibacteraceae > DTU089. The sequence continues at coordinate 36,859 of JAZUQS010000096.1, read as the reverse complement.
CTTAAAACCGCCCCCGTTGCAGGTAAGGTTTTGGTTCTGTAGCGGTGAGGCTTTGCAAATTCGCCGTCTTTATATAAATGAACACTCTGTAACTTATTATACTTTTTAAGTGTCATTACGTTTACGCCTGCGGTATCCTTTGCTGCCTTTGCAGATATTGCTCCCGTATTTACAAGAAGATTTCTTCCTGCAGTTGAGGTAAGAACAATTTCCGTATCCTCGGGAATATAAAGCATTGAAACTATGGGTGATTTATCAGAATATGCTTTTATAAGCTTCTTACGGTTTGTTATAGTAACGTAGCTTGACATTGTGACCTTTGCTACCTTACCGTTTTCAAAGAAGAAAAGCATATAACCTTTATAATCAGTAGTTACTGCCATATACAAAGGCTTTTCATCCTTATCAAACTCAAGCCTTGAGGGTATGAATTCGCCTAAAACGCTTGCTTTGCTATCTTCAAAATCAGATGCTTTTGCTTTGTAAACCTGACATTGATCAGTAAAGAAAAGAAGCTCTGCACCGTTTTTAGTATTAACACTTGCAACAAGCTCATCGTTTTCTTTAAGCTTTTGCTCACCGCCCATACGAAGTGACAATGGTGTAATCTTTTTGAAATAGCCGTCACGGGTAAAGAAAAGGTTAACTTCGTAATCGGGGATTTCTTCAACGATTTCCTCTTCGGTATCAATATCGTAGATAATTTCGCTTTTTCTGTCTTTACCGTATTTTTGAGAAACCTTTGTAAGCTCTTCAACGATAATCTTTTTAACTCTTGCTTTACTTGCAAGAATATCTTCCATATCCTCAATATTCTTTTTAAGGTCGTCAATATCGGAAAGACGTTTTAAAATATATTCTCTGTTAAGGTGACGAAGCTTTATTTCAGCAACGTATTCTGCCTGAATTTCGTCAATACCGAAGCCAATCATAAGGTTGGGAACAACCTCTGACTCTTCTTCAGTTTCGCGAACGATTTTGATTGCTTTGTCAATATCAAGAAGAATCTTTTTAAGACCTAAAAGAAGATGAAGCTTTTCTTTTGATTTAGTTAAATCATGGAAAACTCTTCTCTTGATACACTCAGTACGGAATGCTATCCACTCTTCAAGAATTTCACCAACACCCATAACTCTCGGTACACCTGCAACAAGAACGTTAAAGTTTGCACTAAAGGAGTCTTCAAGAGGAGTCATTTTATAAAGGCGTTTCATAAGCTTATCCGCATCCGTACCACGCTTAAGGTCGATAGTGATTTTAAGACCTGACTTATCTGTTTCGTCACGGATATCGCTGATTTCTTTTAAAGAGCCTGCTTTAACCTTTTCAATTATTTTTTCAATAATAGCTTCACAGGTAGTTGTTGGCGGAATCTCTGTAATATCAATACAATTGCTTGATTTATCATAAGCATACTTTGCTCTGATTTTAACAGAGCCTCTGCCTGTACTGTAAATTTCTTCGAGCGCTTGTCTATCGTAAACTATAAGACCGCCACCGATAAAATCGGGTGCCTTAAGAGTTTCAAAAATATCGTAATCGGGATTTTTAATAATACCGATTGTAGTCTCGCACAGCTCTCTCAAGTTAAAAGAACAAATATTACTTGCCATACCAACAGCGATACCGCTATTCATATTAACAAGAATACTAGGGAAGGTAACGGGAAGAAGAGTCGGCTCTTTCATTGTACTGTCGTAGTTATCAACGAAATCAACCGTATCCTTATCAATATCAGAGAAAAGCTCTGTGCAGATGCCTTCAAGCTTCGCTTCGGTATAACGGGAAGCCGCATATACCATATTTTTAGAATAAGCTTTACCGAAGTTACCTTTACTGTCAACGTAAGGGTGTAAAAGAGTTTCGTTACCCTTAGAAAGACGTACCATCGTTTCGTAAATTGCTGCATCACCGTGAGGGTTAAGCTGCATTGTTCTACCAACGATATTGGCGGATTTAATTCTACCGCCGTTAATAAGCCCCATTTTATACATTGTATAAAGGAGCTTACGGTGAGATGGCTTGAAGCCGTCAATTTCAGGGATAGCTCGTGAAACAATAACGCTCATAGCGTAAGGCATAAAGTTAGTTTCAAGAGTGCTTGTAATTTGTTGAGAAACAACCTCACCTGCACCGATAATATTGGCTTTTACGTTTTCTTCAACTGCGGGAGTATTGTCTTTTTTCTTTCTTGCCATTTTAACCTACCCCCTTATGAAATATCTGCAAGGTCAATATAAAGATGACCGTTTTCGGCAATAAAATCTTTTCTGTCCTGAAGATTATCACCTAAGAATAATTCAAATTTTTCTGCTATAAGCTCCTCAACGTTATCGGGCTCAACCTTTATAAGACGACGTGTTTTAGGATTCATAGTTGTAAGCCACATCATATCCGCATCGTTTTCACCAAGTCCCTTTGAACGTTGGATTGTGTATTTTGCATCACCGATTTCTTCAAGTGCTGCTACCTTTTCCTTTTCAGTATAAGCAAACCACGTTTCACCCTTTGAGGTTATTTCGTAAAGCGGTGATTCTGCAATAAACACTTTACCCTCGTTAATAAGAGTAGGCATCAATCGGTAAATCATTGTAAGAATAAGAGTTCTTATATGGAAGCCGTCAACGTCGGCATCGGTACAGATGATAACCTTACTCCAACGAAGGTTATCAAGGTTAAACAAAGAAAGCTCTTTATTAGCCTTTGAGGAAACCTCAACACCGCAACCTAAAACTTTTATAAGGTCAACAATAATATCACTCTTAAAAATTCTGTTATAGTCACATTTTAAGCAATTAAGAATTTTACCTCTAACGGGAATAACTGCCTGGAAGGATGAATCTCTTGCCTGCTTACAAGCACCTAAAGCCGAATCACCCTCAACTATAAAAATTTCACGTTCATTTTTATCCTTACTACGACAATCAACGAATTTTTCAACTCTGCTTGTCATATCATTAGATGAGGTAAGAGTCTTTTTAAGGTTAAGACGTGTGCTTTCAGCCTTAACTCTTGAACGCATATTTATAAGCACCTGCTCGCAAAGCTTATCCGCATCAAGCTTATTCTCAATGAAATAAACCTCAAGCTGATGCTTGATAAATTCTGTAAGTGCTTCTTGAATAAACTTGTTTGTTATAGCTTTCTTTGTTTGGTTTTCGTAAGAGGTCTGAGTTGAAAATGACGAAATAACGAGAACAAGACAGTCTTCAACATCCTGAAAACTGATTTTAGGATCTGTTTTAAGATATTTACTGTTTTGCTTTAAATATGCATCAATCTGTGAAACGAACGCACTTCTTGCAGCCTTTTCGGGAGCACCGCCGTACTCAAGAAAGCTTGAGTTATGATAGTACTCTTTTAACTGCTTTTTATTTGAAAAGCAGAGTGCGATATTCATTTTCACTTTGTAATCATCTTTATCGGCTCTGTCACGGCCTTTTCTTTCTGCCTGCCAGAACTGAACGGTTGTTAAGCCGTCGTCACCGATAAACTCATTTACATAGTCAACTATACCGTTTTCGTATACGTATTCGAAGGTTTCGAATTTTGTTTCAGTCAACTGATTCTTAAGTATGAACTTTATACCGGGATTGACAACAGACTGTCTTTTAAGAGTTTCCTGATAATACTCAAGAGGTACGTCAATATCGGTAAACACTTCAATATCCGGACGCCATTTAATACGTGTACCCGTATCTTTTTTATCGTACGGTGTCTTTTTCATTTCACCGTCAATATTACCTGCTTTAAACTTCAACTCATAACAGAAGCCACCGGTATGAACTTCAGCTTCCATATATTCCGAAGAATATTGAGTAGCACAAAGACCAAGACCGTTAAGACCGAGAGAAAATTCATAATTTCCGCCGTTATTTGTATCATACTTACCGCCTGCATACAAATCGCAGAAAACAAGCTCCCAGTTATAGCATTTTTCGTTATTGTTATAGTCAACAGGAAGACCACGACCAAAGTCCTGAACCTCTATTGATTTATCAAGGAAGCGGGTAATGATAATTTTCTTACCGTAGCCCTCTCTTGCTTCGTCGATAGAGTTTGAAATAATTTCAAAAACAGAATGCTCACAGCCGTCAAGACCGTCAGAACCGAATATAACAGCAGGACGTTTACGTACTCTGTCGGCACCTTCAAGCTTTTTAATACTTTCGTTACCGTATTCTTTAGGTGTTTTTGTTTTAGCCATTAAATAACCTATCCTTTCGGAAATTAAAAAAATACAATTTTTGGGTATTTTATCTTATATATTATACAATATCTAGTGATTTAGTCAAGTTTTTATTTTCTGATTTTTTCCAAAAAACAGCTTAAAGGGTGATAAAAAGTACTATGATGAACTATATTTTACCCATTATGATAGTTTTCTCGTTTTTTTGTGCAATTGCAACGGGAAACATCAACAATTTATCATCCTCGGTAATCGACGGTGGAACAGATGCGGTGGCTCTTGGCATAAAGCTTATGGGGGTAATTTGCTTATGGAACGGTCTTTGCAACGTCGCTGAAAAAAGCGGATTAACAGAAAAGCTCTGCAAGCTTCTCAACCCGTTTTTAAAAATTGTTTTCCCAAAGCTAAAGGATACTGAAGCAAAAAAGTATATAGCTATGAATATTACCGCAAATTTTCTCGGTTTAGGAAATGCGGCAACACCTTTAGGTTTAGAGGCGATGAACCGTCTTCAAGCATTAAACAAAACGCCTGATACTGCAACAGATGAAATGATTAAATTTGTAGTTATAAACACAGCCGCAATTCACCTCGTCCCCACTACTGTTGCTTTATTAAGAAAAGAATACGGCAGCCAATCCCCTACCGATACACTTGTACCTGCATTAATACTTTCCGTTATTGCTCTTTCGGTGGGACTTATTATGACTAATTTATTAAAAGTGGTAAAAAGGAGTAGAAATGAAAAGCATAAGTGATTATATACTTCCTACTATAGTTGTCTTAATCGTACTATATGGTGCTTTTAAGGGTGTTGACGTTTTTAACGTATTTATAGACGGTGCTAAAAGCGGTTTTAAAACTGTTTTTAATATTATTCCATCGTTAATAGCCCTACTGTTATCCATAAATATGTTAAAGGCATCGGGTGGGCTTGACGTACTTTTATCTTTGCTTTCACCTATCGGAGATTTTTTAGGTATTCCACGGGATATAATCCCTCTTACAATATTGTCACCAATTTCTGGAAGCGGATCCTTGGGAGTTTTCGAAAGCATTTTAAAGGATTTTGGTCCTGACAGCTTCATCGGAAGGTGTGCTTCAGTTATGATGGGCTCTACAGAAACGACCTTTTACACTCTTGCACTTTATTATGGCTCAATCGGGGTAAAAAAAACACGACACACCGTGCCGAGTGCACTGTGTGCCGATTTTACAAGCTTTATTCTTTCGCCAAGATTTGTGAAAATATTTTTCAGATAATCAATAAAACAAACCTCGGTAAGCAGGGTCGAAATACATTGAATATGCGTCACCGTCTTCTCCGACTATTACGTGGTCAGCCAATGAAAAGCCTAATTTACGAAGCATAACTGAAACGTTTCTTGTGGCATCAATATCAGCCGCTGACGGCTCTGCAACGCCCTCGGGATGATTATGGGCAATTACTGATACGGGTGCAGAGGTATCGAGAACTGTTTGAACAATTCTGGCAATATCAATAGTTGCTGAAATTTGGTTTCCGCTACTTAAAACAACACTCTTTTTTAATCTCCAAGCAGAGTCAAAACAGAAAAGCATTATTTTTTCAACCTTTTCGCCAAGCAAGGCTGATTTGCATAATTCTTTCAAATCATCAGTCTTTTTATAATTTTTCTTTTTGGCAGGTTGAGTTTTAATTGCTCGTAAAAACAGCTCACCAATTGTAGCTATCATAACCGCAGTGTTATCACCTACACCGTCAACACGTTTAAGACGGTCAATTGATGCTTTAAAAAGCTCATCAAGCGTACCGAATTCGTTTAAAAGCTTATGAGCTAACTCGTTAGTATCCTCTCTCGGTATAGAATAAAATAGCATCAGCTCGAGGAGTTTATGCTCCTCAAGCTGTGAAAAACCGTTTTTTATAACATTTTCTTTGACACGTTTTCTGTGACCTGAATGAAGGTTTTTGCTATCCACTTTTCCCACCGAAAAGAAATTATTTTTTTAAAATATTATAAAGCTGCTGCTGCGTTTTTAAGAGTTTCAGCCATATCAGTTTTCTCCCACTGAACGTCAAGGTCAATTCTACCCATATGGCCGTATGCTGCAAGAGCTTTGTACTGAGGCTTTCTTAACTGAAGCTTTTCAATAATAGCAGCGGGACGAAGGTCGAAATATTTGTTCACAAGCTCTTCAAGAGTTGCGTCTGAAAGCTTACCTGTGCCGAATGTATCAACACGTACAGAAAGAGGACGTGCAACACCGATAGCGTATGCAAGCTGTAATTCACATTTATCAGCAAGACCAGCAGCAACGATATTTTTAGCAACGTATCTTGCGGCATAAGCTGCACTTCTGTCAACCTTTGTGGGATCTTTACCTGAGAAAGCACCGCCACCGTGACGGGAGTAACCGCCGTATGTATCAACGATAATCTTTCTACCTGTAAGACCGCTATCGCCTACAGGACCGCCGATAACGAAGTTGCCTGTTGGATTAACGTAAATCTTTGTATTATCATCAAGATATTTCTCGGGGATTATGGGCTTAATAACGTGCTCAATAATATCCTTACGAAGAATCTCGATATCAATAGGATCGTGCTGAGAAGAAACAACAACAGCATCTACTCTTACGGGTTTATCGTTGTCATCGTATTCAATAGTAACCTGACTTTTGCCGTCGGGACGAAGATACTTAAGAGTACCGTTTTTTCTTACCTCTGTAAGACGTAATGAAAGCTTATGAGCAAGTGAAATAGGAAGAGGCATAAGCTCTTCAGTATCGTTACAAGCAAAACCAAACATCATACCTTGGTCGCCTGCACCGTGGAGGTTATAAGCATCCTCTTGACCGTCTTTAAGCTCAAAGGATTCGTCAACACCCATTGCGATATCGGTTGACTGCTTGTCAAGCGTAGTAAACACAGCACAAGAATTGCCATCAAAACCGTACGCAGCATTATCAAAGCCTATATCACAAACAACCTTACGAACGATTGCGGGAATATCAACCTGAGCTTTTGTTGTAATTTCGCCCATTACCATAACCATACCTGTTGTACAAGCAGTTTCGCAAGCAACACGTGACATTGGGTCCTGCTCAAGCATAGCATCAAGCACAGCATCGGAAACCTGATCACAGACTTTATCAGGATGACCTTCCGTAACTGATTCAGATGTAAAGTATCTTTTAGACATAATAAAATCCTCCAAAAAAGAGATATACTAAATAACCTAATTATAATACAATACAAAACCTATGTTGTCAAGTTATGTCGAAGCTTAAAAAACAAAATAAAATAACGGGTTGCTTCAATTTACAACCCGTTAACATAAATGCAATAAATGTTTAACATTATATTAATCTTGTTTACTTATCAAGACCTACACTTAATGAAAGAGCATTATTAATTCTGCTCATATCGTTCTCGGGAAGATTACCCATTTTTTCTCTTAAACGTTGCTTGTCAAGAGTTCTTATCTGCTCAAGTAAAACAACAGAATCCTTTGAAAGACCGCAAACCGCAGCATCAACGCTTATATGGGTAGGTAGCTTCGTTTTAAACTGTTGGCTTGTAATAGCCGCCGCAATTACCGTAGGACTGTATTTATTTCCCACGTCGTTTTGAACAATAAGTACAGGTCTTACACCGCCTTGCTCCGAGCCTATCACGGGGCTGAGATCGGCATAGTAAATATCTCCTCTTTTGATATTCAATTTATCACTCTCCGATACGATTTTTATAACTCTTTGTAACTTTATTTTTGCCCGTAGTTATAAAAATAATCATATCAACGAAAAAATAAGTGAAATTTTTCCGTCTGTTACAATATATTCAAAAGAAAAGATTTTGTCCAACAAAAAGACTGTTGCGATTTTTGAACCGCAACAGTCTGACTTGTTATTATTTAATACGCTACACCGTCAAGTGGCAAAAATGTCGTTGTGCTCGAAAAAGCTTTTGCAACCTCTTCTGCGGCTGAACCGGTATACCCCTTAATCACTAATCCTGCCGTGTGATTACTTATAGCGTTATTGGGGAAATATGTAACACTTTGAGGAATAACGATTTCAGTAAGCCCGGTACAATTTGTGAAGCAGTAATCCTCAACTCTTTCAGTACCCGCTTTTATTTCAATCTTCTTAAGAGCTTTACAACCATCAAAAGCCAACTGACCGATACTCTTTGCCGCAGGAAGATTAATTGTCTGAAGGTCTTCACAATTTTTGAATGCTTTCATACCAACCGTAATGGTATAAGGAACTCCTGTAAAATCAACCATAACGAGATTTTTACAATCTAAAAATGCCTCGTTGCCGATTGAGGTGATGTTTTCACCTATACGAACACCTGTAAGCATTGTATTACCCTTAAAGCAACCATCACCGATTGCTGTAACCTTGTAACCTGCAATTCGGTCAGGAACATTTACAATTGAGTTAGAGCCAAGGTATTTTGTAACAGTTACTGTATTTGTACTTGTGTTTACAGTATATTTAAATGATAAGGCTTCTACATCTGCAGGGTTTGTTGTAGAAACGGGAGCAAGAGTTTCAATATCTTCCACAGAAGGATTAACGGTAGGGCCTGACGGGTCTTGTCCATTAACGTACACATAGATTATCGTTGTTAACGAATTGTTTGAAACAATTGCAGTAGTGCTTACGTCACTTTCGTTACTTGTATCAGTAGCTGTAGCAAGGTCGCTTGCCATCTGATTTAAATCTACCCAAGACTCTGTATTAGGCTGAGTTGTTGAAGGCTGAGTAGTAGGCTGAAGGGAGTAAAGCGGTGCCGTTGTCCCTTCGGGTTTAAGACCTCCGCCTGAAATAAGACTATATGTAAGCACAGCCGCCGCTATGATAATCGCAGCACCCAAGCCGAAAATAATTTTAGTAGTACTTTTCATAATTTACCTCACAGGTTATTTCAATCACAAATCATTATACTATACAAAAACTAAAAAGTACATAGCATTTTTTAATTAAAATGTTAATTTTTTTAAACACCAAGTTTCACAATTGATTTTTATTACAAAAACTAGTGTTTTTCAGTAATATTTTTTGTTGTATTTTTATTTGTGATATGGTAAGATAGATTTAATATGAAAAAAGCGAGGTTTTCTTTATGCAAAAAACTTGGTACAAAGAAATGGTGGTTTATCAAGTATGGCCCCGTTCCTTCTGTGACGGTAACGGCGACGGTATCGGCGACCTTGAAGGTATTTACTCAAAGCTTGATTACATAAAAAGCATTGGTGTAGACGCAATTTGGTTTTCACCTCTTTTTAAATCACCTAATGCTGACTACGGTTACGATATTGCCGACTATATGGATATCAACCCTGAATACGGCGATATGGACACCTTTAAAAAAGTTCTTGCAGGTTGCCACGAACGCGGAATGAGAGTGTTTATGGACCTTGTTGTTAACCACACCTCAACTGAGCACAAGTGGTTTAAAGAGGCTTGTAAGAGTGTTGATAACCCCTACCACGATTACTATATCTGGCGTAAGGGTAAAGGCAAAAACGGCAAGAAACCACCTAACAACTGGCTTTCAACCTTTGAAGGCGGTGCTTGGGAATACGTTGAATCTGTTGACGAATATTATCTTCACGTATTTACAAAGGGTCAGCCCGACTTAAATATGGATAACCCCAAGGTTCGTGAAGAAGTTAAGAATATAATGAAATTCTGGCTTGATATGGGCGTTGACGGCTTCCGTGAAGACGTTATCACTTATATCTCTAAAAGAGAAGGACTTCCCAATGCTATTCCGATTCCCGTTGCGGCAGGTATGGAGCATTATAACTGCGGACCTCATCTCTACGAATATCTCAAAGAATTCCACGATGATGTTCTTTCAAAATACGATTGCTTTACCGTTGGTGAAGGTCCCCTTATCACACCCGAAAAGGTTCTTCGCTTTGTTACAGAGGATGATACTCAGGTTCTTAAAACAATGTTCAGCTTTGACCACCTTGAAGCAGACTGCTTTATGACTGACTGGATCAAGATACCCTTCAATCTTAAAAAGATGAAGAAATGCTACCAGAAATGGTACGATGCTATGAACGGCAAGGGTTGGCATACTCTTTACCTTGAGAACCACGACCATCCCCGTATAGTTGACCGTTACGGCAGTCTTAAATACAGAGTTGAAAGTGCAAAGATGCTTGCAACAATGTGTTATCTTCAGAGAGGTACAATCTTCATTTATCAAGGTCAGGAAATCGGTATGACAAACATTGAGCTCAAATCAATTGATGAGTTCAAGGATATGATTACCTTTAACAACCAGATCTTATTCAAAAAGCTTCATATAAGCGACGAGAAATTTATTAAAATGGCAAACAGAGGCTCACGTGAAAACTCACGTACACCTGTTCAATGGAACGACGGTCCGTATGCAGGTTTCTCAACTGTAGAGCCTTGGTTTAACCTTAACCCCAATTATAAAGAAATCAACGTAGAAGCTGCAGAAGCAGACGAAAACTCTATTCTCAACTACTACCGCAAGCTTCTTAAATTCCGTAAGGAAAATGAGGTTGCCATTTACGGTGATTTCAAGCAATATTACAAAAACAGCAAAGAGCTTTTTGTTTACGAAAGAAATCTTGATGGCGTTAAGCTTCTTGTTGTTGCTTCATTCACAGAGAATGCAGTAGATTTCAAAGCACCTGACGGAATTGATCTTTCAAAGGGTGAGCTTGTACTTACAAACTACAACAATTCAGCTCTCAACGGAAACGGCTTTAAAACAAAGCCCTACGAAACAAGAGTTTATCTTTTCAAATAATTTTGATATTTTGACAACAACCCGATTCTCTAAACAGAGAGTCGGGTTGCATTTTGTTTTATTTCATCATTTACTTTTAGGCTTTGCGATAAGCGACATAACAAAACCGCTTAACAAAGCGGCGGTAATTCCGCCTGCACCTGACGTAAGAGGTCCCGTTATTATACCCATAGCACCGTCGGTATCAATTATTTCTTTAGTACCCTTTACGAGAGCGGCACCGAAGCCCAAAAGAGGAACCGTTGCACCACATTCGGCAAATTTTTCCAATGGCTCAAACAAACCTATTGCTCCGAGGAAAACACCTGCTACAACGTATAAAACAAGTATTCTTCCTGCGGTAAGCTTTGTTTTGTCAAGAAGTATCTGACCTATAACACAAATAAGTCCGCCAACGACAAACGCTTTTATAAAAATCATAATAAAACCTGCCTTTGATAATTTCGGTTTTATTATTTGTAATTTTTTCAAAAATATAAAATCATAAAAAATAAAGCCATCAAAATTGACGGCTTTAAAGAATTGCTTTCAAAATTATTCAGTAACTGTTTCGCTGATGAAATCTTCATCAAGGCAAGAGCATGATACATAATTATCTTCATCATATCCCTTGGGTTCATTTTTTGCTTTAATCTTTTCTATAACTACATAAATTGCAGCTGCAGCAGCCGCAATTGCTGCGATAATACCGATTATCTTTAAAACTTTTTTCATTAGGTTTTTCCTCCTTGAAAAATTCATTATATTTCGTTGCTTTAATTATACCATAGCAAAGATAAATGTCAAGTAAACAAAATGTTAAATTTTACATTTTTGATTACAGGCATTTTATAGGGCAATAATTATATTAAAATAAATACTCAAACCACAGACGGCACAAAAAATTACATAAAAGTTAAAGGAGTGCCGAGATGTTTTATAATAAGGTTGAAATATGCGGAATTGATACTACTACGTTAAAAACAATCCCCGAAAAAGAAAAAACTATACTTTTAGAAAAAGCTCAAAAGGGTGATAAAATTGCAAGAGAAAAGCTTGTTATGGGTAACCTGAGGCTTGTTTTAAGCGTAATTCAAAGATTTTCAAACAGAGGTGAAAATCTTGACGATCTTTTTCAAATTGGTTGCATAGGTCTGATGAAGGCTATCGACAATTTTGATACAAGTCATGAGGTAAAATTTTCCACTTATGCAGTGCCGATGATTATAGGCGAAGTCAGAAGGCATTTAAGAGATAACAACCCCGTAAGAGTAAGCCGTTCTATGAGGGATACCGCCTATCATGCTATGCAAGCAAGAGAAAAGCTGAGCAACGAAATGAACAGAGAGCCTACAATAGAGGAAATCGCAAAGGAATTGGGAAAAGAAAAAAGCGAGGTTGTAGTAGCACTTGAATCAATTGTTGAGCCCGTATCTTTTTATGAGCCTGTGTTTTCAAACGGCGGTGACACAATTTATCTCATGGACCAATTAGGTGCAGATGAAAGCGACGGTGACTGGATAGACGAAATTTCAATGAAAGAGGCAATTAAGAATTTACCTCCCAGAGAAAAAAGAATTTTATCAATGAGGTTTATGAAGGGTATGACGCAAACTGAGGTTGCAAATGAAATAGGAATTTCACAAGCACAGGTTTCACGTCTTGAGAAAAGTGCTATTAACACAATTAAAGGTGAATAAAAACAAGGGATAGCTACAAAAAAGTAGCTATCCCTTTTACTGTTTCATTATAATTTTTACCAACGGTTTTCAACGTACTCACAAAATGAGAACAAATCTTTTATTTCAAGCTTTGTTCCGTCATCAAGAGTAACGTCACCGTTCCAGATGCCGAAAATCTGATGACAATTCATTCTTCCGACTTTAAAATCAACGTCGGAATGGTTATCAAGCGTCGGTACCATTGTCATATTGAATCTACCGTCTTCGGATATAATTTTCCAAGGCTCAAGAAATCTGTATTTTGGGAATTTTTCAACGTCAACCGCACCGAATTTATGCACCTTACCGTCATAGAAAATGCAGGTTTCGGTAGCATTACTTTCGTTACCGATAGCCCATGTTATTTCAAAGCCGAAAAGATGCTGTTTGCCGTCTTTATCGGTTATATATTGGTTACCGCTACCCCAATACCAAACCATTTTATGAATAGTGTTAACTCTTCCCCAATCCATAGTACAAAAAGAATTGTCTTTTGAGAAGGTATATTCATAATCACCAACAGTATATCTCCCCTCACAAGGCATACACATCTGTTTTGTTGTCATAAAATATTTAGTATCGTCCTCATCAAATGGGAAAATTGTAGTTATACTTTCCAAGCCCTCGGGGATATCCATACTTACTTCTACATCCACAGGCTTACCCTTGTAAGCACCCTTGAATTTCAAGGTGCGTTCATTTTCTTTCGTATGAAAATCGAATTCAGTTTTGCCTATTTTCCCTTTAAAACGGTTAGGTGCATCCCCTTTTGACGGCGGCACGTATTTATTACCACCGGCAAAATACTGAATAGCATCAGAAATAACCTTACCCGTTTTTAAGTCAAGAAGCTTTGCGGCAACGTAGCCACCGATATTAATATTAGCAAAGCTTATAAGCACCTGCATTTCATCGCCGACGTGTATAGTATAAAAATCCCATTCCTTACGGCTTATGAGACCTTTTTTAACGTAATCTCTGTTATAAGTAAAAACATTCTTTCTTGCCCAACCCTTTGCAAGTAATTTGCCGTCAGGGGCAAGAAGAGGCGTTTCTTCAGTATATTCTATTTGCTTTGATTTTTCTTTCCAATCTTTAAAAGGAATATAAGTTCTTGGTAATTCGTTACTCATTTTCACTTAAGCTTCTTTCCGTCGGAAAAGGCGTTGCCTACCTTTTCGCCCAATTTTAAATATGCATTATGGTAGGGATCAAAGGTAATTGCTTCAAGCTTTTGGGGGTCAACAACACCGTCTTCGCCAAGCACCTTTTCATCTATACTTATGTTTACTATTTCACCGATACAAATACCGTCTTCGTTGAATTTTAATAATTTACACTCTACCGCCATAGGAAGCTCATTTATAATAGGTGCGTTAACAAAATCTGATTTAGTAACGGTAAAGCCCGCCTTTTTCATTTTATCAAGCTCGTTATTTCCTGAAGCAATGCCTACGTAATCGGCTTCAACAACGTGCTTTGCATCTGCAATATTAACTGTAAAAGCATTAGTAGCCATTATATTTTTCGTTGTTTTATGACCGTGAGAAAGGCATACCATAATTTGCTTTGATTCATAAATACCGCCCCAAGCGGCATTCATACAGTTAGGCTTCCCTTCTTCATCGTAAGCTGCAACTATAAATACCGGCATAGGATAAATATCACTTTGTGCTCCAAAATTTTTTCTCATAAAAGCCACCTCACTTATTGATTAAAATTTTATCATTATTATATCTTGAATTCAAGATAAATATATTATTTTCAACATATTATTGTATATTGTTTGTTGCTAAAATTTCTTTTCGTGATATAATGTCAACAGTAGCTTGTAGAAATGCTTAAGATATTTCATAAAAGCCGACAAGCTCAAGGTTATATTACAGGAGCGTTTGAAAATGAAAAAATTAAAAGACAACGTTGTTATTGAAACATTTTTGACCACTGTTTTTATGGGGCTTCTCTGTTACTCCTCATATTCTTTGTGGTACGTTTTTTATGGCACAGAAAGCGGAGGCGATATTCATCTATACACCATTCTTTCAGGAATGGCTCTCGGTTGGTTTATGTTGATGCTTACTAAAACCGTATTTAAAAATGCAAATTGGCTTAAAAAGCTTATCCCCTTTTTAGCAGGAATCGGTTTGTTTCAAGGCTTAATCTGGGGCATAAATGCAAAAATCAACGGTGAATGCTACAAAAACGAAGAGGTTGTTATACTTACATACACTGTAGCCTTTGTTTTTTCTGCAGTTTTACTTTTAATTACTTATATTCTCAAAGCAAAAAACAAAAACGCAATTTTAAATATTATTCTTGCAATTATATATTTTGCAGTTTCTTGTGGGGGTGTTGGTATCCTTAACACAGAAAACATTAAGGCTCTCAGTTACAAAAAGAATATCAAATTCGACACAATAACTGCAGAGGAAATGAACGTAACAAAAGAAGAAAAAACTCTTTGCTCTAATTGGTACGAAGAAAAATTCCATAACGTTATTAATTCTCAACCCTTTACATTCAAGGTTGACGGCAAAGAATTTGATATAAAAGACTGGTCTTCCAAAGAGATAGAGGTTGCCGAATTCGGCTCAGTTTACGAAGGCGGTAAAACCGAATACATAACCTATAAAAACTCCAACAACGACCTTGAGGTAACGGTTGAAGCAACTGTTTTTGAAAGTAATGCTACTTGTCAATGGACTGTTTACATAAAAAATACGGGCAAGGCTGATTCAGGCGTTATAAGTGATTTTTATGCACTTAACACTTCATTTGATACAGGCAAAGCAGACCTTTATTACTCAATGGGTAGCGATACTGCAGCAAGCGACTTTTCGCTTATAAAGAAGAATTTATCTTTTATAAAAAGAAGCTTTAGCGGTAACGAGGGTAAGCCTACAGAGGCTTTTCTCCCCTATTTTAACATTCACGGTGAGAATTGCAGTATGATTCTCGGTATCGGTTGGACAGGTCAGTGGGCATCAGAATTTTCACAGACAAAAGGCAACACCGATATAACGGTTAAGCAGGAAAATTTCAACGCATATCTTCTTCCCGATGAAAGCGTTCGTTCACCCCTCGTTTCAATTTCTTTCTATGAAAGTGACAACGCTCTCAAGGGCTTTAACCTTTTCAGAAAATGGATAATGGATTCCGTTTATCCCGAAAACGTAAAGCAGAATATTTACACAGTTTTAGAGGTTGCGGGGCCTATGTCAACAAGAACCTCTGATGAAATAATTGAAATTCTTGACGGCATTGATAAGTCTGTTTATGAAAACGTAGATGCTTTCTGGATGGATGCGGGCTGGTATTCATATAACGAAGGCTGGTATGACGGCGTAGGAAACTGGACGGTTGACACCTCAAGATATGATAACGGTATTACCGAGCTTTCAAGCTACGCTAAAAACAAAGGGTTAGGTCACACCTTATGGTATGAGCCTGAAAGAGTTTTCCCCGGCACACATTTCCATAATGTAGGTGCGGAAAACGAGCAATGGTTAATTTCAGTTGACGGCGAAGATAACCTTATGTGGAACCTTGCTAACGAAGATGCTTTCAAATATTATTGCGACTATCTTTTAGCTTCCCTTAAGGAAAACGGCGTCACTATTTACCGTCAGGACTTTAACTTCCCGCCGTTAAAATATTGGGAAAAGGCTGATAATGAATATTACAACGGAAGAACAGGTATCTGCGAAAACCACTACGTAACAAACCTTTATAATTTCCTTGACTATCTCACAGAAAACATCGACGGGCTTATTATTGATAACTGTGCTTCGGGCGGTAAGAGACTTGACCTTGAAATGTCATACAGAAGCATAGCATTCTGGAGAAGCGACTACAATTGTGATTATCATCCAGACCTTTTTGATGCAACTCAATCACATACATACGGCATTTCTTTCTGGCTTCCTATTACAGGTTCAGCACTTTGGATGCAGGATGAATATTCTATGAGATCCGATTTAATGCCCTTAATACTTACGTCCTTCGGTTCTTATGATCACCCTGATTTCGGTTTTTATAAAGAGCAAAGAGAATTGATGGGTGGTAAGTATTATCCCCTTGAGTTCGGTAGCTTTGACAGTAACAAAATGCACGCTATGCAATTCTCTACAGACGATGCACTTGCCGGCACCGCATTCATTTACAAACGAGCAGACGTAAAGGATACTGAATACACCGTAAAGCTTAACGGACTTATCGAAAAAGAAACCTACAAGGTTTACGATATTGATAACCCTGAAAAGATTTACAGCTTATCAGGTAAAGAGCTTATGGAAGACGGTATCAAGCTCGACCTTCCCGAAGGACCTAAAGCAATAATTCTTATGTTTAACGCAGAATAAAAACTTAAGCGGAAACTCTTTTAAATTAGAGTTTCCGCTTTCATTTCTGTTTTTACAATTTATCCGTAAAAAATCTTTTCTCGGAGCAAAGCTCGAAATCAAAGGTTTTTTCTTGCAGGTATTCTACCCTTTCACCGTCTTTTGTAATGATATACCCTTCATAACGCAAGGTAGTTTTCCCGTCTTCTATTTCACCTGAAGTTTTAATATTTAAAGCTTTTCCGCCTGCTTTTACGTATTCTGAAACTTCAACCGTTATCGAATTATTCCACACCCAAACCTCATCAAGCTTTCGTTTTTGTAAAGGGGAATCAGGTATAAAGCTATTCCCTGCCGAAAATATGCTAATCGTTTCGTTGTGAAATTCTTCACTGAAATTATCACTGTAAGAGCTTACAAATCTACCCACACCAATAATTGGATAAGAGGTATAATACCAAACGCTTACAGAGGATATCAAAACTACCACCAAAAGCACAGCTATCAATAACTTTTTCTTCATACACAGCACACCTAATCTTTAATAATTTATTGGTTATCACATTTCATAATAGATATACGCAACAGACTGACCTCTACCGCCATCAAAGCCCCCTACGGCGATTTGTAAATACTCGCCTGTAATGGTAGCTTCTTTATGCTCGTTTAAAACACCGTTTGAAAAAACAAGCTTTTTAACCGTTTTTTGATAATCGTTAGAATAAAGATTCATATTATCAAAGCTTTCAACACCATAAATATCAAGCTGATATTTTTCGTATTCAGGAAATTGAGATAAATCTAACTGTGAAACAATTCGTTTTAAATCATCAAAAGGTATTCCTCTTACACATTCTTGGTTTTCACGAAATTCACCTATAAAGCAATAGCTGCTTTCAGGATATAATTGTTCGTGCATTGTGTTTGTATAAAATGCTCTGCCGTTTTGACAAGTACCGGACAAATAAAAAATATCATTTGTGGTTTTATCTTTCTCGATAAAAAAGAAGCCGTTGTTTATTATAAATTCGCCCTCCGACTTCGGTCTTTGAGCTATATAACCGTCCAGATTATTCATTATCGTTAACACGTCGTTACTGTAACAAGGAATTTTTTTATAAATTAAGCCGTCAAAAACGCCGTTCTCTTTTAGAGCAATATAGCCGAAAGCTATTGTAATAACAAGGATAATGCATATTATTATTTTGTAGCTTTTACCTGACTTTTTGTTCTTTTTAATTTGATTTACTATTTGCTCCTCGCTAACGGTTAGAAGCTTTTCTTTTTCTATTCTTTTACCTTCTAATAATTCACTAACGGAAACGTCTAAAATATTTGATATGCTTTCGAATATTTCAATATCGGGGTAGTTTTTCCCCGTTTCCCAACGGCTTATCGCTTTATCGGTAACGTTAAGCTTTTCAGCTAACTGTAATTGAGTCAAGCCTTTTTCTTTTCTTAATTGACACAAGAACTTTCCGAACTCATAAGTATTCATAGCATCAACTCCTTTTGTTGCTTTAATTATACAATAAGCTTAATAAAAAGTCACTCTCGTAAATATAGAGTTTAGAAAAACGTAGCATTAACGAACAAAAAACGGTCTTACTACCCTTAAAGAGTAGTAAGACCGTTAATTATTCAAATAAATTAATATTGTTTTATTCTGCTATTTCTTCGTTTTCTTCAACCTTGAAGCCTTTTTTAATAAGCATAACCATAGGAACAATTGCAAATATTGCAACGATAGCGGCATAGAGGAACATACTCTTTGAAGGAACAATTGTTTCAACACCGTATTCGTTTGCGTAAGTAACAGCAGAGCTTCTGCAAGCTAAGTCACCTAAAGCGGGGCCGATAATCATAGGAAGAAGAACAACGAAAATCATTCTTATACCCTGGAAAAGACCTGCTTTACCGTGAGGAATAAAGTCTTTAATAGCCGCATTCAACTGGATAGTTATAACAAGGTTACCTACAAGTGCGGGAACAACACCGATAAGAATAACGTGGATGTTTGTTGAGGTTGAAAGAAGAAGTAAGCCTATTGTTGCAAGAATTACACTGGGAACAAGTGCATAGGCTTTATTTTTACCTGCAAGCTTAAGAAGAGTAACCATACCTACAACAAGAGCTACGATAACGATAGCTGCAGTAACAATTACGCTTGTTGTAATAAAATTATCTCCGCCATTTTCAGGAATAACAACGTACTGAAGATAAACGAGAAGATAAGGGAAGAAAACCTGATAAGAAATACTTGCAAAACCAATTGCCAAAAGAGCAAGATAAAGACGTGAATTATCTTTAACAACTGAAGGTCTGAAGCCATAGAAGAGGTCTGACCAATAGCTTGAGGAAACCTCGTTTTCTTTTGAAATGGTTTTCGGGTTTTTGATAATAAATAAACCAACTACACCGCAAGCAGAAACAACAAGGCCTAAAACCAAGAAGAAATTCTGATATGAAACTGCACCTGACTGAGCAAGGCTACCAACACCCATAACTGCTGCTACTGATAAGAAGCCAACAAAGGTAAGGGTTGTTTCGATAGTAGGTCTTATTTTAGGAGTTGTAATATCAGTTACCCAAGCATTGAAAGCCGCATCGTTACTCGTAGAACCCATAAAGGTCATAATAACGTCCATAGCGATAACAATCCAAACGGTAGTTGTAAGGATTGTTGCTTCGTCGGTAAGGCCTAAAAGAGCCGCAACGTTATCCCTTGTAATAAAACCGAAAACTGCAGTAACAAGACCCCAAAGGATATAACCTACAGAAATAAACATTTTACGGTTTTTCATTTTGTCGCTGAGAGTACCCATTATAAAGGTAGTAAGCACGGCGGCAATAGCCGAAAGAGCTACCATTCGGCTGATAGCTGTTGTAGGAGCCATTGTACCAGCTATAGCTGCCTCAGAGGCATTTGCATAAACGGAGTTGTAAAGGAAGGTATTGAAATACATATTTTCAATATTCCAGGCGATACCGCCCATAAAACTGAAAAGACATATTGCAATCCAATTCGTTTTAGAAAGCTTTTCTTTAATCATAATGTTTTTCCTTTCTTAAGTACTGTTAACCATTATACATAAGTGTAAATAAAAATTCAACTATATAACAAATAAAAACACCTGTGAAATTTTCACAGATGCTTTTCTCTTCATATTTTCATTTTCATTAAGCCGTGTTTATTGCAGAAAATATAAATATATCCCCTGCCACGAAGTTGAAAACGTGTTTCTGCATTTCCCTCGGGATAAAGCTTTACAAACTGAATTCTGTCAGAGGTAAGATAAGCTATAAAAGAGATAAAATGCACTTTTGTCATTTCGTGATTAACGGTAATAAAATGCTCATCCTCAACTTTTTCTATATCTATTTCGTGGTCAGAATCTGTATCTTCTGCTTCAAGAGGCGGTAAAGCAATTCCGCAACAACTGACAACAGTATTACCCGTTGTATGAATAACGTTACCGCAAACAGGACAAACGTAAAATTTTGAACGCAATATATTAGCCGAAGTATTTTTATTAACAACCGTTTCACCCGACATAAGCTCCATTACAGAAACACCAAGGCATTTGGCAAGAGGCTCAATTAAAGTAATATCGGGAAGCCCTTTTGCCGTTTCCCACTTTGAAACTGCTTTACTGCTTACCCCTACCCTCTCTGCAAGTTTCTGTTGGGTTATCCCTTTTGCTTCACGCAAGCTTTTAATTGTTGTACCTGTTATATAAGTATTCATAAAATCCCCCTCGCTTCAAATATAGTATAACTGTTACATAAAGACTTTACAACCTACGCTTAGTAGAATTCACCTTGCTTTGCCTATTGCTCTGTTATATAATTGATGATATACTCATTTTGCAACTGTAAAAAAACAATTCGAGAGGTCTTTATAATGATTATTTTAATTACGGGAGCATCACATACAGGAAAAACTCTTCTTGCGCAAAAGCTACTTGAAAAATATAAATACCCTTACCTTTCAATAGACCATTTAAAAATGGGTTTAATACGTAGTAAAAATACAGATTTGACCGCTTTAAGTGATGACGGTGAATTAACCGGATATTTATGGCCTATTATTCGCGAAATTGTTAATACAGCTATTGAAAACAATCAAAATTTAATCATTGAGGGGTGCTATATCCCATTTGATTGGGCAAATGATTTCGAAAAAGAATACCTGAAAAGCATTAAATACTATTGCCTTATTATGAGTGATGAATATATAAAGAAGCATTTTGACGATATAAAAAAATATGCAAACATTATTGAAAATCGGTTAGATGATTCAGATTTCACAATAGAAAATGCAATTAAAGAGAACGCAATGTTTTTGGCACTTGCTGAAAAGCACAAGGCAAACTACATTCTAATCGATGATGAATATGAAATAGTTTTATAAACATTAAAGGGCAACAGATAAAACTGTTGCTTTTTATTTTATATAAATGCTATAATTAAATAAACTTTCCAATATGAAAGGAGTTCTTCTATCATGACAAACGGAAAAAGTAAAAAAGCTAAAAAGAGATTACTTATTGTCGCTTCTGTTGTTATAATTCTCGCAATTGTAATTACAGGTCTCAATCTTATATCTCTTCAAAATCTTTTGAAAAAAGGCGAAGCTTACAGCGGACTTGAAATTAAAAATCAGCTTACACCTCAAAAGGATGAAAACGGATATTGGTACTTCACAACTGACGAGGATTTCAAGATAATGCACCTTACCGATATTCATATCGGCGGCGGTTTTCTCTCGAAAGAAGTTGACGAAAAAGCACTTAATGCTGTTGCAACAATGATAACAAAGGAAAAACCCGACCTTGTTATTGCAACAGGTGACATTGCTTTCCCCGTTCCTTATATGGCAGGTACTTTTAACAATTACTCCGGTGCGAAGGCTTTCGGAAATCTTATGGAAAGCCTTGGTGTTTATTGGACTGTAACATTCGGTAACCACGATGCTGAATGTTATTCATATTTTGACAGAGAAGCAGTTGCAGAAATTTATTCTGATGAAGAATTCAAGCATTGCTTATTCCAGGCAGGTCCCGAGGATGTTGACGGCTACGGCAACCACGTTATTGAAGTAAAAAACTCTGACGGACTCATCACTCAAGCTATAGTTTTAATCGACTCTCAGGCTTACGTTAAAGACACGCTTATCGAAAGCATCAAGGGTACATACGACAACATTCATCCTAATCAGGTTGAGTGGTATAAAAACGAGATTAAGAGAATGAATAGTGAAAACAACAAAACAATCAAAGCTATTCAAGGTGACGTAAACGGCGGTTTACATAAGGATTACGGCACAGTAAAATCCTTAGCATTTTTCCACATTCCTTTAGTAGAAATGAACGATGCCTGGACTGAATTCCAAGGAAACGGCTTTAAAGACACAGAAAACTTCAAATATATTGAGGGTATAATCGGCGAAGGTGGAAGAAAGGTTTACTGCGGTTTGGGTGAAGACGACCTTTTCGAAACAATGCTGGAGCTTGGCTCAACTAAAGCAATGTTTAACGGTCACGACCACATAAACAACACCACCTTTGAATACAAGGGAATTCAATTCAGCTACGGCTACAGTATCGACTACTTTGCATATTCAGGCATTGACAAGCAAGGCTCTCAAAGAGGCTGCACAATGATTACCTGCAAGCCCGATACAACATTCCAAATTGATAAATATAACTTTTATTCTGACAGATACGACCTTGAGGGCTTCACTCGTGAAGAGGTTACAATGCAATTTGAAGACGTAACATATCAGGCAGTTGTAGAATAAGAATATTTAAGCAAGAAAACAAATAGCTATGATTAAAGAAAAACTCAGCAAAAAGAATTGGATAATTATCACCCTGTTTTGCTTTATGGGTGGTATCGCTTGGAATACAGAGAATATGTATTTCAACACCTTTATCACTAACGAAATATACGCAGACGTTTCACAAGCGGCTATAATGGGCTCTATTGAGGCTACTACTGCGGTTGCCCGTATGGTTGCCCTTTCTGCTATTGCGGCGGTTGTTACAACCTTTATTATGGGTGCTCTCAGCGACAGATTAAAAAACCGTAAAATGTTTATTTCTGTTGGCTATATTCTTTGGGGTATTGTTACTGCTATGTTCGGTTTTATTACGAAAGAAAACGTAGCTAACCTTCTTAACCTTACCGATGAAGCAAAAATTCTCGGTTGCACGGTTTGGTTTATTATTCTTATGGATATTGTAATGACCTTTATGGGCTCTACGAGTAACGATGCCGCCTTTCAGGCTTGGGTAACAGACGTTACCGTGCCAAGACAAAGGCCCGTTGTTGAAACTGTTTTATCCGTTGTAGGTACTGTATCTTCATTTGCGGTAACGGGTGTAGGCAGCTTCGCTCAAGCGGGCACGATTTCTTATAAAATTTTCTTTATCGGATTAGGTATCGTAGTAACATTATGCGGTGTTGTAGGTCTTTTTCTTATCAAAGACCCACCTCGTACTGCTCAAATAAAAACCTCTTCAAACTATTGGTCAGACCTTATTTACGGCTTCAAGCCTTCAGTTATAAAAGAGAATTCAAGGCTTTACCTTTCTCTTGTAGCCTTCTGCTTTGCAATTATTGCTTTCCAGGTTTTCTACCCCTATCTTCTTACATACGTTCAATACGTTGTGCTCCCCGATAACGGCGGTGTTGAGAACATCTTAAAAGCGCCCGTTATAATAACTGCAGTAATTGTTGTAGTTGTTCTTCTTGCTTGTATTGTTACTCTTCTTAAGCTTTCAACGAAAAAAAGAGGGCTTTGCCTTGTAATAGGCGTTATTGTATTAACAATAGGATTCCTCTTGCTTTCAACAAGCACAAGCATTTACGTTATTCTTGTAAGCATCGTGCCTGTTGTGCTCGGTAACGCTCTTGTTAACATTTTATTCGGTGCAACAATTAAGGACTTCATCCCTGAAGGTAAATCAGGTCTTTTCCAAGGTGTAAGAATGATATTTGCAGTACTTCTTCCTATGGTAATAGGTCCGTTTATCGGTGACGCGGCTTGCCAATATGCTGCAAGAACTATCATAAACGAAGTAAATGCGGAGGTTATAGTGCCCGCAAAGAATATGTTCCTTTGGGCAGGTATTGTATGCGTATTAGCCCTCATCCCCTTATATTTCCTTGTTAAAAAAGGCGTTGATGCAGATAATCAAGAAACACAGGAAACCGTAAACGCTTGAGGTAGAACAATATGAAAAAATGGGATTTTTATACATCAAAAGAACTCAAACCTTCAGGTTGGCTTCGCCGTCAGCTTGAAATACAAGCCGAGGGCTTAAGCGGTAATCTTCATAAAATATGGCCCGATATCCGTGACAGTGCCTGGATAGGCGGTAACCGTGAGGGGTGGGAAAGAGTTCCTTATTGGCTTGACGGCTTTATCCCTCTTGCTTATCTTCTTGAAAACGAAGAAATGATTGAAACGGTAAAAAAATATATTAACGCAATTATTTCTGCACAAGAGGATGACGGTTGGATTTGCCCTTGCAAAAAAGATGAAAGAGCAAAATACGACACGTGGGCAATTCAGCTTATTTGTAAAACTCTCAAGGTTTATTACGATTGCTCGGGTGATGAAAGAATCCCCAAGGTTATTTACAAGGTACTTAAAAATTATTACGAGCTTCTTAAAAACAGTGAAATCAAATTGTTTAAATGGGGCAAATACAGATGGTTTGAAACCTTTATTTCGCTTAATTTTTTATACGAAAAATACGGCGAAGATTGGATAAAGGACCTTGCAAAGATTATTAAAGAACAAAGCTTCGACTATAACACCGCAATTGACTCATGGAAAAAGCCGAGCCATATGTGGTTAAGAAAAACTCATATAGTAAATATTGCTATGATGCTTAAAAGCGAAGCTGTTTCTCACGAATTATTGGGTGAAGAATATACTGATAATGCAGAAAAGCTTCGTAAACTTCTTGATAAATACAACGGTACCGCTTTTGAGGGATTTACGGGTGACGAAGTGCTTTCAGGTCTTGACCCTACAAAGGGAACGGAGTGTTGCGCTGTAGTTGAGCAAATGTATTCTTATGAAGAAATCTTTGCTCATACAGGCGACAGCAAGTGGTTAGATCGTCTCGAAATGCTCGCATTTAATGCTCTTCCCGCAACGCTTAGCGAGGATATGTGGACCCATCAATACGTTCAGCAGGTTAATCAGATAGCTTGTCAGAAAACAATGATTATGGCACCCTGGAGTACAAACGGCCCTTATGCACACACCTTCGGTCTTGAGCCAAACTTTGGTTGCTGTACTGCAAACTTCAACCAAGGCTGGCCAAAGTTCGCACTTACACCGTTTATGCATAAGGATAACACCGTAATTAATGCGGTTATGCTCCCCTCTGTTTTAAAGGATAACGGTATTACGATTGGGCTTGAAACAAAATATCCCTTTGAAAACAAAATGCATTATTTTATTGATGCAGACAAAGACTTTTATTTTGAAATCCGCATCCCCTCTTTTGCGAAAAATCTTAAGGTTAACGGTGAAAACAAGGAGGCTAAAAACCTTGAATTCAAGATAAATTCAGGTAAAACTGAAATCGTAATTGAATTTGAAGCAACACCTTACCTCAAAAACAGACCTAATAACCTTTACGTATTACAAATGGGCTCACTTCTTTTCTCTGTTCCTATTGAATACGAAAAAGTAATGAGAGAATACGTAAAAAAGGGTGTCGAAAGAAAATTCCCCTATTGCGATTATCAGTTCATTCCTAAGTCTTCTTGGAATTACGGCTTTTCTGACAGTAGCTTTGAAACCGACTTTAACGGAATTGGTGATGTGCCTTTCTCTCAAAAAAATCCGCCTGTAACTATAAAAGCTAATATGCAACAAATTGACTGGGGTCTTAAATTCCCCTACAAATCAGTTGCAAGAAAAACACCGAAATCAAAAAAACCGATTTCAGAAATTGAAAAAATTGAGCTTATCCCCTACGGTTGTTCAAAACTTCGTATGACGGAAATGCCGATATTAAAAGCTAAATAAAAGTAAAAAAATCAGTTTCGTAAAATTAAACGAAACTGATTTTTTATTTATATTAAAATATACTCCGCATCC
Source organism: Acutalibacteraceae bacterium (assembly GCA_045605825.1). GTDB lineage: Bacteria > Bacillota > Clostridia > Oscillospirales > Acutalibacteraceae > DTU089. The sequence continues at coordinate 10,710 of JAZUQS010000096.1, read as the reverse complement.
TTTTGGGTTTCAAAAGAAACTGTATTTCCGTTTCTTTCATAGGGAATTTCTTTATTATCCGCTTTATTTATTACAGTTTTAATTCCGTCACATTTCACGGTACATTTTCTACCCATAAGGCTCTTAATTTTAAGAGAGGTAACGTTTCCGTCCTTAAGCTCTGCAGAAACGAGAAATGCCCCGTCGGCACGAAGATTTTCGAAGGATGCATTTGAAGATTTATTCCAACAAGGGAAAAGCCTTATAACGCCTTGATGGCTTTGCATGAGCATCTCGTTTATAGTTGCGGGAATTGTTGTAAGATGCTCAATACCTCCGCCGTGATGACGGAAAAGCCTGTTAGGAAGACCGAATTCTTTTATATTCTGATGAATACCCTCTATAAGAAAATCGGGGTCAACGCCAATTCTCGCACCTGCAGGAAGATAAGAGTTTGAGCCGTTGTCATCCAATCTTCTATCGTTAATAAAATAAGTGTTTTTTGCGATTTTAAGAAGCTTTTCATCTGATGAAAGACCAATTTGAGAAGCGGGGTAAATATGCTGAAGGCCAACGGTATTTTCGTTTCTCCAACGAATACCGAATTTCGCATACCTGAAGCATTTCTTTCCCTTTTTAACAAAGGTGGGGAAATCGCTTAAATTCTCGATAACATCTTCCCACAAAGAATATTTCTCAGAGTTAAGCCCAAGCTCTCTAGACATATCGTAAACCGCATTAAACAATAGCTTTACAAGACCAAGAGAGTTTATTGCATTTATTGTATTAACCTGACCGAAATGAGTTATATATTTGAAATCCTTACCGCGATAATAGGGAATTTCGTGAGCGGCATCCCCTTTTATAACGTATTTGCCTTTTTCTTTTACAAGGTAATCCTCCCAAAAGGCTGCTGTATTTAAAACGAAATCGTAGTAATTTTCAAGGGCATATTCTTTATCATAGGTTGAAAACCAATGCATTATAGGAATTACGCAAGCATAAGCGGCATGGCTTTTTTGACCGAGAAAAAGTATACCGTGCTCCTTACAATCCGCCTGACTGTAAACGTCAAGAGCTTTAGGCCCGAAGCTTACAGGGAAAGCATAGCCCCTACAACCGAAAAGACCTGCCATTCTTTTCGCCTCGTCTTTCATTTCGTTAACGGGTGCCATATATCCATCGAAAAGCTCGGGGTGATTAGACGAGAAAATGCAATAATACGGGGCTTCATAGTTGTAATTCATATGATAGTCCCCTGCCCAAGGGAAGAAATCATCTGTTATAAAGTTACCGAATAATCCGGGAGGAAACTCTTTATTACCCATACAGCCTGCAAGGTGAAAAAGGCTTGAATTATAGAATTTTTCAATTTCCTTATCTTCAAGAGTTACTTTAGAGGCTGAAAAGAAGCTATTCCACTTTTCTTGTGTTTTAGTTTTTTCAGCATCGTAATCGCATGCTAAAACAGTTTCGATGCCTTTGGAAACATAATCATCAGTATCAAAATTGGTAATCACCGAAACACAATAGCGAGTAGCGGTAACGCCGTCAACAGTATTTGAGTTAAGTTCTTTTAAACAAACCGCAACTGCAGATTCAATATTGATATTTTCACCGCTGAATTTACGGCTATAGCACTTAACACCGTTAATCTCTTCTTCGGTATTAGAAGACTCGCAGGTATCGGGAAGGGTTATTTCAATTTCATAAATATCGTCTTGGGGAGCTTTAAGTTCAAAGCAAATCACGTTTTCAGGAGCAACGAAAAGCTCCATTTCAACGTTTCCGAATTTACATTCAAGAAGGCCTTTATCAAAATACTGCTTTATATTGTAGTTTTCTAAATCAATATTATTAATTCTCAAATCGCCTACAGCTTTAATACCGCCGTCGCCGTGAGTGCCGCTTAAAAATTTCCAAAAGTCGCATTTTGAAATATGAATAACAAGGTCTTTTTCATCGTTGTCAAAAACAATGCCTAAATCACCGTTACCGCACATTGCACCTGAGGGAATTTTGTAAAGCACTCCGCTATCATCTGTATTTACAGGCTTCGAAGTTATCTCGTTAAAATATGTATTCATTATATCACCGACTTTGTAAATCATTATAAGTTTTTAAAGCTTTAAATCAAGTCGTAATTAATTCAGAGAACTTCTATCTCTGTATCGTAATATTGCTCTTGAAAGTGAATAGCATTTTCTATTTCTTCCTTTGTAAAGCTCATACCAATAGGCGCACCGACAAGCTTATCTTCGATATCATTATGGCGGTGAGCAATAGCAATAATCTTGCATTCGTATTCTTCAACGGGCTCATTAACCCCTAAAAGATAAACGTCAAGCTCTTCACCGTCACCGCCTAAAACATCGGGAATATAGCCGTAGTTAATAGGATAGGTAAGAGAATATGTTTCTTTTCTATGGATATAGCCTATAGGTCTGTCAATGCCTATAACAACCCTTTTCCCTAAATATGATTTTACTTGCTCTTTTCTTTCTTCAAACGTCATTTTATCATACCCCCATAGTTTTATTAAAACAATTCAAACAATGCCGTATCGTGTTTTTTCATATATAGAGAAATTACGTCGGTGCTTTTTTCCTCAAAGCTTGTACCCAAAAGTGCTTTAACCTTATATTTTTCAGGCAATTTAATCTCAACCTCACCCTCGGCTGACGTATGAATTCCTATAAAACCATTGCCACAATAAATCACGTTGTTTTTAGAGTTGTAACAATGAACTCCCTTTGAAACAAGAAATTCACGTAATTCATCGGTAGAAATAAAGATTTTTTCACCCTCGGGGAAGAAATACGGTATATTCATTTTTTCGCAAAGCCTCATAGCTTCTTTACCGCTATCAGAGGGTAAGGGGGTTGTGAAAACTGCAGCCTTATATTTTCCAATAACCTTTTTCGCATCCTCTGTCATACACAAATCAAAAGGTATACCCGTATTGCCCATTGCAACCCTGATGTTATTTACACTGTTACAACAATCGCTACACCTCGGGTTATTAAAATACGCTTTTTCATCTATAAAAACAACTGTATCGGCAGACGGGTAAGCATCTGCATTGGCTTTTGAGTTTTCAGCTATATTTCTCATTTCGCTTAATTCAAGCATTATTTTTTCGTTGTGGTACCAACCACCCCACATATCAAACCACCAGATGCCCGATGACTTTGTAAGCTGATGAGCAAAGGCTTTCCTTATAGCGCTTATGGAAAGCCCAAGTGTATCCGGTCCGCTCCAAACGGTTTTATTACCTTCATCGTCTACAAGCTTAAAATAATCACCCGTATACCAACCCGGACGGGATTCTTGCATTCTTTTTGTAAGTGACGTTCTTATATCACATTCGACGAAATAAAGCTTATTATGAAGCTTAAGTGATTTTTCCGCTATCATATCGCCCCAATCAATGCCTAGCTTTCTATTGCAATCATAGCAACAGGGCGATGAAAAGAAATCAATATACGGTGAATCAATAATATGTCTTAACCCCGAAAGCCCTAGAAGAGTATCGTTTACAAAGGCGTTGTAGCCGTAGAAAGCACCAACAATCTGCTCATTGTTTATAAGGCTTTTTAATGTCTTGCAAAAATGCTCAACGGCAGCTGCGGCAGTTTCACAACAAAATTCACCATACCGGCTGACAGTTTCATTAAAGCCCGGCTTGAACAAATCATCCTTTGTGATTACGGGAACGTTAGTTTTTCCGTATTTTTCTTTCATCCATATACAGAATTGTTGGAAGCCTTTTTTCGAAAAAGAGCCTGCCATATCGTGATGCATCCACTCTTGCGTTGTACCGCCGCAAACCTGATATCCCGCAATTCTATTACTATAATCAGAGGAACGAATATGAGAAACTAGCCTTCCTAAAAGCTTTGCACCATCATCAAGAAACCTCTTTGACCAAAGAGCCTCTCGCATTCCCGAAGAGGTTGAAACACATTCGTCAGCATTATCAGCAATCCATTTACGAGGCATTGCAATATTAATTCTCGGAAAAATCAATGCATCGGGGCATTCGGCTAAAATCCCACCAACAACTCCGTCAAATTCTTTGTAATCAGGCTCACTTTTTTCAAAAACACCCGTTTTGAATGGCGAAAAAGCACTAACGTTATTTATAGGTAAATCGGTAAAAGAAACATTAACAAAAAACATTTTATAGTCCGATTTTATAAAATCCGAAAACTCACCGCGTTCTTCAAAATAAGTTGTATATGCAAGAGGATAATGCAAATTGCCGTCTATAGAAATATATGGTCTTCCGTTTTTAAACTCAACAAACGAATTCATAATATATGCCTCATATTTTCTTCATTAATTTAAAATACTCGCCGTCTTCATCTTTACCGTCAAAAAGCACTTCAGTAAAGCCGTATTTTCTGTAAAGTTGTAAGGCATTTTCGTTATCCTTGTCAACGCCTATTGTCATTTCTGAAAAGCCCATTTCTTTTGCTTTTCTTATTAAAAACTCAAGAATTTCGCTACCGATACCACGGTTTCGGTATTCCTTTTTAACAATCATTCTTGAAACGTAAACTCTTTTGTCGGGCACGGTGTAATCGGGGTCCCCCGTATCTATAACCAACGCCCCCTCACCTACAAACTCACCGTTTATTTTATAAATAAAAACAAGACGGTTACCCTTTGCGATTTCCTCTCGCCATTTTTCAGTAAGAGGTTGTTTTTTCATATTCCAGATATTTGAGCATTTAGAATATTCTTCAAGCTTAAGAGGCTCAATAACGGTGTTCGCAAATTCTTTAAAAGCTTTATTAAGCACCCTATATTTCATATTAGCAATTTCTTTTAATGAATTAGCTTTCATAAGGGAACGCACGAATCTGCAACCAAGAAAATAACCAACGTCAGAACGCCCGTTATACGAGCACCAATCACCGAAAAAGTCTTGAACACTTTCCTTTTCGTTAAGTCTGCGAAGATACTCTTTTTTTATATCGTTTTCGTTTTCATAGCACCAATTAAGCCAGCCGTTTTTATCCTGATGATAAAATTCATCATCACCGCAAAGGATATGCTCGCAAACCATAGCAACACCCTCGCAGTAAAGCTGTGCGATACCTTTTCTGCGTTTTGTATATTCGGGGATATGCAAATTACCGTTAAGCTTGTGCCATAAATGACCGATTTCGTGCAGAATCAAGGCACGCATATATGTTTCATCGCCCCAACTGAGCTCGATGATTTTTTCAAGCCCCAACAAAACTGTATTTTTACAGTCAAGGGTAGTCGCCCACCCCGCACCGTTGCAAAGCCCTAAATAAAGAACGATATTAATATCCGGCTCTTTATCAAAAAGCTTATCCAAATTACTGTTTAAGGTTTTGATAACCGATTGAAAATTCTTACTTACGAAATCTATTTTTTCGTTATTTAAAGCGAGGTTGAGAACAGGCAAAACATCTTTTTCAAAATCATAGCCTTTAGCATCGTTTTCACATTTTGACGGCAGTTCTTTTGATATTTCTTCGGTGTATTTACGCCAAAGGTCAATATTAAACCCATCAACAAATGTTGCCTTAATTTGCTCACAAGTATTAATAATTTTCATTACTTCATCCTTTTTAAATAGTCATCCGATTCTTCTCTTGTTTTAAAGATTACAATATCTTTATCTGCCTTATATTTTTCAATTAAGTCATATATTTTCGGCAGGGTTGTTTTTGAAAATTCTTTTATAAAGTTCTCAAATTCAGGGTCTAATCCTGTTTCAAGCCACGGCAAATCGTAGCGATCCTTACCGATTCTTTCGGTTGCACCTTGTAAGCAAACCTCTGTAGGTAAATCGAAAAGAAAAACGGTGTCACATTCCTTTAGTCGCATTTCAATTGTTCGGCTATAATTCCCGTCGATTATCCATTTATCTGTCAAGAAAACTTCTTTTATTCTATCATCGAATTCTTCTCTTGGGATATGAGTTTTATCGGGCTTATGCCAAATTGCATCAAGGTAATATAATGGCAAGCCCGTGCATTTATTCAGTTTTTCTGCAAAGGTTGTTTTACCAGATCCGGGACAACCTATTATAATTACCTTTTTCATGCTTTTTCCCCTACAAATATTTCTGCATATAAACGATACTCTGATATGTACCGTCTTTAAGTTTATATACATTTGGCTTTTCGGACACAATTTCAAAACCGAACTTTTCATAAAGTGCTTTTGCTCTTTCGTTACCCTTAGTAAATTCCAACTCCATAAAATCTATACCACCACGTTCGGTTGCAGCATTTATAAGTTCTTGGAACATAGCAGAGCCAATTCCCATATTCCAGTATTTTTGGCGGAGTGCGATTCCTACCGATGCTCTGTGACAGGTTTTCATTCCGGTTTTGAAAGTAACGTCACATACACCTGCAATTTCATTGTTTACTCGGCAAATCAATACGATTGAATTTTTGGATTCACGAACACCTCTAACCCACTCTGCTTCACCCTCTACGGTAACACTTTCCCACTCTTCTTTATATCTTACAAGAAACTTAGTTTCACCGCTAACAGTAGCCATTAAATCAACAAGCTCAGCAGCATCAGAAATGTCAGGAGTTTTCAATATAGCTTTTCTTCCGTCTTTTAACTGAATCTCTTTTCCTTCAAAAATCATTTCAATTCACCTTATTTCATTTAAGTATTCATCTGTTTTTACGTATTGTGCTTTTTCTAAAATATTAAATATTTCAAATTACTCTTCATAAACAATAGAATCTGAATCTGTCAGATAATAAACTTTGTATTCACTCATTTTACACAGATTGTCATAGTCATATTTGCGAATATACGTATAATGGCAAACTAGCACACCGTCAAACAAGCCCAATCCGTTGAAATCGGTCATTTCAACGTTATTGTCATCGTATTTTCTAACGTGCTCAATATTTTTAGATGCGATATGAGCACCCGCACTACCCCCTATATAAACAACACCGGATTTTACATAATTGATTATATCTTTATCAAAACCACATTTCCTGATTTTATCAAGTGTACCAAAAGTATTTCCACCGCTTATATAAAGAACATCAATATCAAGATTTCTGAACTTATCGGGGTTGTTATGGTCAAAAACATAAACACTTTCTTTTTTGAACCCAAACTCTTGCATACGGTCATAATATACACTGCTTGAAATAAATTCAGCAGTTGCTTTTTCATTAGGTATAAACAAAAGCTTACACTTATCTATAGGATAAGGTAAATTATCCATAATCACTTTCCGCGAATTTTCATTTCTAAAATCACAGGATGACAAAATCAACTTCATTTCATTGCCTCTTATTACTTATAAACATATCTCTGTATAAACTATAAGTTATATATTTCATACAAATTTCTTTATAACTTCTATAAACGCTTCGCCGTAGCGTTTGTATTTTACTTCACCCACGCCTGATACTTCTAAAAATTCGTCTTTTGTTGTAGGCTTTCTTCGACTCATATCCATAAGCGTTGCATCGCTGAAAACAACGAATGCGGGTACGCTTGCTTTTTGAGCAAAGTTCTTTCTCAAAAGCTTTAATGCTGACAAAAGCTTACTATCAACATCAGGAAGATTTTTGTTAGTATGGCTTCGTTTTTGCTCTTTTGCCATCTTCACAAAAACAGCTTCTTCACCGTGAAGAACGCTATAGCTTTTTGGTAAAACCTTAAGTATTGAATATTGGTCAAGGGTGTTTTCCATATACCCCTGCCTTACTAAACCGTCGATAATATCGTAAACCTCTTGTTTAGTATAATCCGCCATAGCTCCGTATGTAGATTGAGCTTCAAGACCCTCCTCGGAAATCCTCTTTGTATATTTTCCTCGAAGCACGTCAGCTATCATTCTTTTTCCGTATCTTTGACCCGTTTTAATTACACAAGACATTATTTTTTGAGCATCAACGGTCACGTCAACAGATTCAAAATTGGTAAGGCAATTTGCACATTTACCGCAATAGCTGCTACATTCATCACCGAAATATTTAAGTATAAAGCTACGAAGGCAATCCCTTGTGGTACAATATTGAGTCATATATCTCAAACGCTCGTATTGACGTTCTTTAAGCTCTTCTTTTTCTGTTTCGGTAAGCTCTTCGTTTTCACTGGGGTTTTCAATAAAATATTTTATTGTTCTTATATCTTTAGTTCCATACAGCAATATGCAATCAGCATCACTACCGTCACGCCCTGCTCTACCAGCTTCCTGATAATAGCTTTCGATGTCACTCGGCATATTGTAATGAATCACAAATGAAACGTCTGATTTATCAATACCCATACCGAAAGCATTCGTTGCAACCATTATCTGCTTACGGTCATAAACAAAGTCATCCTGATTTTGTCTTCTTTCAAAATCATCTAACCCTGCGTGATAGCGGGTAACTGAAAAGCCATTGCTGTTTATCAAAGAGCAAACCTCTTCAACGGCTCTTCGGGTTGAACAATAAACGATGCCAGACCTATCCTTTCGCTCATCAAGGAGCGATAAAAGCATTACGTCTTTATCCGCAGGCTCTACAACAGAAAAATACAAATTAGGTCTGTCAAAGCCCGTTGTGATTTCAACCGGCTCATTTAATTGAAGCAGCTCTAATATATCTTTTTTCACCTCTGCTGTAGCGGTTGCGGTAAATGCACCTACAACAGGACGGGTGTCAAACTCCTCAATAAACTCCGCAATTTTTAAATAGCTTGGTCTGAAATCGGGACCCCATTGAGAAACACAATGAGCTTCATCAATTGCAACTAAAGAAATTTCAGAATTATAACAAAACCTTTTAAATTCCCAAGTATGTAAACGCTCAGGAGCAACGTAAATTATTTTATATCTGCCGTTGCGGGCATATTCTAAAGCCTTTGTAACCTGATACGGCTCAAGAGATGAATTTATATATGCTGCAGGAATTCCCATTTGCTTCAATGCAGCAACCTGATCTTTCATTAGCGAAATTAAAGGCGATATAACAAGAGTAATACCTGAAAGCATTAACGCAGGTACTTGATAACAAACGGATTTCCCTGCACCCGTAGGCATAACAGCTAAAACGTCACGACCGTCAAAAAGGCTGTCAACAATTTCTTCCTGACCGTTACGAAAAGAGCTGTGACCGAAATATCTCTTTAATATTTCGTATTTATTACTCATACATATCCTCCCTTCAACTAAACAATAAAACTTGCAATTCAAGCTACGTTTTACAAATGATAACCTTATGAATTTATATTATCACAAAAAAGAAACTTCTTCAACAAAAAAGCAAACGTAGTTTTGCTTTTTATTCTCAATATTTGTAACGTTTTTGAACTTTGTCCGTATGATGTACAAGGTGGGGTTAACCTACCAAAATCTTTCAAAGGGAGATTTAAAATGCAAAATACAATTCAATTTGATATGGCTGAAATTGTTTCGCGTCAGGCTAAAGCACTTTCGCGTCAGTCCGATATGGAATGCGACTGTCACAAGCATTGCGTGACAACATCACTCCCCGACGACCCGCAGGTAACTATGGCTTACGTACCCTTTCAGCTTGATAAAACCTTATACACTCCTGAAGTCGCACTTACAGAAGGCACGCTTTTCAAGGTTTTGAACAAGCCTTTTATGGGAAGGAGCAAATGCAATGAATGAACAACAGCGCTTGCTCAGAAAAGTTTCAACTGCACAATTCGCCGCTTGGGAATTGCACTTGTATCTCGATACCCATCCGTGCGATACGCAGGCAAATGAAATGTTTAGAAAATATACCGATGAAGCAAATAGCTTTAAAAGAGAATACGAGCATAAATACGGCCCTCTTATGGTGTCCGCTTCAAACGAAGCTGATTGGCTTAAGAGCCCTTGGCCATGGGAAAACGAAAGGAGCTGTGATTAAGATATGTTCAGTTACGAAAAAAAGCTTCAATATCCGGTAAACATCAAAAACCCTAACCCTAAGCTCGCACAGATTATCATCACGCAGTACGGTGGTCCCGACGGCGAGTTAGGTGCATCACTCCGTTATCTTTCCCAACGCTTCGCAATGCCCTATTCAGAGCTTAAAGGACTTCTCACTGATATAGGTACAGAAGAGCTCGGGCATCTTGAAATGATCGGTGCTATTGTGTATCAGCTTACGAGAAACCTTAGCCTTGAAGAAATTGAGAAAAGTGGCTTTTCAACCTACTTTGTGGATCATACAACCGGTGTATACCCCGTTGCAGCAAGCGGTTTCCCCTGGTCTGCTGCAAGTATGCAGTCAAAGGGCGACATTATAACCGACCTTCACGAAGACCTTGCCGCCGAGCAAAAGGCTCGTACGACCTACGATAACATCCTTCGTCTTGTAGACGACCCCGACGTTCGCGAGCCTATAAAATTCCTTCGCGCAAGAGAGGTTGTGCATTATCAGAGATTCGGCGAAGGCCTCAGACTTGCTACCGACAGACTTAACAGTAAGAATTTCTATGCATTCAACCCCAGCTTTGATGGGAAGAATTTCAAGCCTAAAATGAAATAATACAAATCAAATTTTAACAACAAAGGAGCAACTCCCATCTACCGCAGTAGGTGGGAGTTGCATGTTTTAAGACTTGTCCGTCCTTCTTTGATTGGTGCAGTAAAGTTTTTTTACATTATTTTTTTATTTTGTCTTTTAGTTCTTTTGCGCGTTTTTCTGTCATATCGGCTTCTACATCATAACCTCTGCTACGGTAGATATCAGCCATTTT
>JAZUQS010000095.1:0-5734 GCA_045605825.1 Acutalibacteraceae bacterium | reverse complement strand
GACCCATATATTTCACCCTTGTTCGGTAGTTTTGAAAAATTTCCCAAAGTAACATTGATATGCGGAACTGCAGAGTTGGATGAGAGCGATAGCGACAGAGTATATGATAAAATGAAAAACGCAAATATTGATGCCCGGCTTTACAAATTTGAAGGTATGTGCCATTGTTTTCAGTTGTTTTCTTTTCTGCCCGAAAGTAAAAAAGCTTATAAACTTGTAAAGCGGAGGATATTGGAGGATACAAAATGAAAATTCTTGATAATAGCGATAAACACTTATTACCCATTTTACCGGAGATTATTTCAAAAGAACTGGGTAAGAATGCCGATAAGTTTAAGTTTATTGGTGGCGGTAGCTTTGGCAGAGTTTATAAGGCTGTGCTTTCCGATGGAGAAACTATTGCTATAAAAGCTTACCGAGTACAGGGTTCACAATACGAAGAAGCGGAACAGCTTAAACTTCTGTCTTCAAACACAAGTGTAAAGATGCCCGAGGTTCTTTTTGTTTATGAGGATGAAAATACAGCAATTTTAGCTATGAGCTTTGTTGATGGACAGAATGTGTTAAATCCGATGTTCTTGTTAAAAAACAAGAGTCAGAAACAGAAATTTGCAGATGATGTTGTTTCAGGCATGCTTGAATGGCATAGCGTAACAAACGACAAATTTGGTTCTTTGGGAAATCCTGTTTATGATAGTTGGTACGAATACTACAAAAAAGAAAAGCAGGAACCTTGGCTCGCTGCATTGAGAGAATTATCAGACAACGGAAAATTTAGCAAGAAAAAGTTAAAACTCCTTGTAGAAGCAACCGAACTTTTCAACAACTTACCCGAAGAAAATACAAAGCCTGTTCTTATTCATGCAGACCTTAATATAATGAACATAATGGCTGACACCAAAACTTTGAAGCTTACAGCATTTATAGACCCCTGCGGTAGCATTTGGGCAGACAAAGAATATGATTTATTCCAACTCCGTAATATGTGGGGCGATGCCTACGGTCTGTATGAAACATATAAGAGTAACAGTGAAATGTCTGAATTCACCGATTTCAGAGTTGCCTATTATGCTTCTATGCACGAAGCTGCAATGAGACTTAAAGGTGGTCTTATCATGCCGTTGTGGGAAGATTTAAATAACGCACGATTGAAAAGAGAGATTATAAAGCTAAAAGAAAAGATGTGATTTAATGAACATAGGTGAACTTGTAACCGTTAAGACCAGCGAGAATAAAAATGCCTTCGATGAAAAACATACACCGTATAGTGCTGAAATACGATTGCTTTCTTGTGTTCAGCAAGGAGATATTGAATCGTTAATAAAACAACTTAAAAACTTGGATTCTATCATCGTTATGGGACGAATGTCGGATGACGAGCTTATGCAACACAAGTATATGGCAGTCAGCACAATTGCTTTTGAAATACAATAAATTTCAAGAAAAAGTCTATGGATGGAACATACGCCTGTGCAAATTAGCAGGATTTTGCTGAAAATCCGATTAGCAAAACACCGATTTTCTGCTAATTTCTTGCTAATCGGGATATGGTAAAAGTTCAATTCTGTTTCACTCTCTAAAAATGAAAAACTCACCCAATTGAATGAGTGAGCAACAAATAGCAAAAGTGCCGAAAACCTCGTGTTTTCAGCACTTTTTGTTATTTATTTTCTTTTGCAGTATTTAGAGTTGAAATAAGTATTCGTTTAATTTCAAGGCAATCAGCAAGAAGAGATTCACCTTCTTTATTGGATATGTATTCTGATAGAACAAGTAAACGAAGCCAATATTCTGTTTCAGCAGTCTCTTTTAGCGATATCTGCAATTTGGCTATAAAATCAGCTTTGCTTATTCCATAAATCGCTTCGTTAGCATTAGCGCCTATACTCGTTGCACTTCTCAAAATTTGTTTAGATATAACCGTTTCGTGTTTCTCTTTCGTAAGATACTTGTTTAACTTAATTATTCGTGCGGCAAAGAGCAAGGATTTATCTAACAAAGGGTTCTCTTTTTTCATAAGCCTCTTCCTTAAATTTAAAGAATAAAGAAAAAAGAATAAAGAATAATGAATAATTAGAAGCGGCAAAAGCAAATCATTTATTATTTCTTATTTATTCTCTATTCTTTCTTATTTTAGGCGAGTTCACCTCGCCGCTTCTGGCACCCGCAATAGGAATCGAACCTATATCTAATCCTTAGGAGGGATTTATTCTATCCATTGAACTATGCGGGCATATTTAATTCTTTGGTATTATATCAAATTACACGATTTTGTCAAGGCAACAGAATGCATCTGTTGCCCCAACTTAATTATTTTTGTTTTTATTTTTAAAGATTATGAATTTACTGAAAACATAGTTTATAATCACAACTATAACTGAAAGAATAATCTTAACTATAATCTGACCTGATATTGAGATATTGAAAAATGTTATTCCGTTATCCCCTAAGCCTAAAAGGTCGATAAACAGCCACATTCCACCCTCTTCAACACCGAAGCTGAAAAGTCTTGCACCAACAAACTCAATAAACTCTTTGCCTGCGGTTTTAAACGCCCATGATTTTGATTCAAAAACGAATATCTTATTTGAAACAAAAGCAAAAATTACGCTTACAACCCAAGAAAGTGCATTATTAAAAAGGTAAGCATCCTCGCCGAACAGCTTTGTAAAGCACCAGAAAGCGAAAAAGTTTACAACTGTTGCTAATATGCCGTAGATAAGGTAAACTGTCAGCTCTTTATATTTAAAAAACAGCTCTTTAATCTTCGTCATTCTTGCCTAAATGCTCCTTTAAAATATAAATAGGTCTGTTTTTAACCTGAACGTAAATTTTTGAAAGGTATTCCCCTAAAATACCCAGACAGAACAACTGCATACCGCCTAAGAACAACACAAGAACAACTATTGTTGCATAACCGGGCACATCGATACCCGCAATAAGCTTTTGAAGAATAACAAAAATAAGATATAAAACCGATATTATTGAGGTTGTAATACCTATTGCGGTTGCTAATTTCAACGGGAAGGTTGAAAAAGATATAATACCGTCAATTGCGTATTTAAAAAGCTTTCCTACAGTCCATTTTGTTTCGCCGAATTCACGCTCTTCAACTGTATAAGGGATATAAGCAGTGTTAAACCCTACCCAACTGAAAATGCCTTTTGAAAAACGGTGGTACTCACTCATATCAAGAATTGCTTCAACCATCGAGCGTTTCATCAATCTGAAATCTGATGCACCGTTAACAAAATCAACGTCAGCAATTTTATTTATGAATTTATAAAAGCCCGATTTTACACCTGACATTGCTTTACTTTCTTTTCTGTTTTCTTGATATGCGGCAACGCAATCAATATCCTCATCAGAATTGATTTTATCGAGCATTGCTAAAACAACCTCGGGGCGTTGCTGTAAATCAGCGTCAATTATACAAACATAGTCGCCCTTTGAGTTTGAAAGCCCTGCGTACATAGCAGACTCTTTACCGAAATTACGGCTAAAGGTAAGCACTTGAATATTATTATCTTTTTTGTTTTCTTCATAAAGCTTTTTTAACTCTTTATAAGTGCCGTCTTTACTGCCGTCGTTTACGAAAACAACTTCGTAATCGGTAATCTTACCGTCAAAAGCAGTTTTAACAGCATCAAAAAAACGTTTTACGTTTGCTTCTTCATTGTAGCAAGGGGCAACAAGTGATAATTTCATAAATTTTACCTTTCAATTCATAAAACATTATTAACAATATACCACAATCGCTTTAAATATTCAATAACACACCGAAAAATATGAAAAACTTAAAAATTTGTTTTCAAATTATTGAAGATTTCAAATATTATGATATACTTTTATTATCATTTTTTAAAAGAGGTTTTAGTGATATGGTTAAAAATCATTCGGACAAGGCGGCAGAATTATTCTGTAACGGTTGCAACTGTGCTCAAGCAGTTTTCGGTGCTTTTGCCGAGGATTGCGGTCTTGACGTCAACACCGCTTTAAAGCTCTCCTCATCATTTGGGGGCGGTATGGGAAGGCTCAGAGAGGTTTGCGGTGCGGTTACGGGTATGTTTATGGTCGCAGGGCTTCTTTCGGGCTATACAGATAACGATACTAAAGAAGCTAAGGACAACCACTACAAGCTTATCCAACAGCTTGCAAATGAATTTAAAGAGGTTCATACAACGTATATTTGTAAGGATTTATTAAAAAATATTGAAACCTCTACCTCACCTGTTTCATCACCGAGAACTGAAGCTTATTACAAAGCAAGACCTTGTGTAAGGTTCGTCGTAACCGCCTCAGAGATTCTTGATAAGCATTACTTTTCAGAATAAAAAAATACTGTCAACCGACTGACAAAATCGGTTGACAGTTTTTTATTATATATCTTTTAGCTGAAGCTTACGCTTCTCTTTCTGATGAATAATTTACGTCAATTGCCTTTTTAAATAAAAGCCAATCGTATTTAGGCCGCCAATCGTCGCCGACCTCTAATTTACCGAATTCATCTTCGCTGACAGCAACGTTCATTACTGTAACACCCTTCAACTCGCCACCCTCTTTATAGCAGGTATCCCAGAATGCGTGATGACCGATATATGTAACCGATTCGGGAATATAAACGTACTCTAAAGCCTGATTATAGCTAAAAGCATCAGAGCCTATAAACTTAAGACCCTCGGGTAATGAATTATAGACCTCCCCTAAAGGCTTCTGAGTTGTAAAACGGGTATCTGTTACATCATCTGCTACGTAAGAGTAAATATTTGTAAGTGAAGGAGTTGTGCCCCATTGGTCAACTCTTTCGTGAAGCTTGAAAACTGCCAAGGTTTCAATTGTTTCAAGACCTTCAGGTAAGTATATCACACGAAGGTTTGCATAATTGAAGCACATTTCAGCAATTTTCTTTACTGAAGACGGAACAACGTAAGTTTGAATATCCTTTTCGTATTCAGGGGTAACCTCATCTTTGTAAAGCTCTTTTTCATAGCCGTATTTCTGTCTTAAATATTCATCATGGTCACAAGGATAGCAAAGAATTTCTGTTTTATCCTTGTTATAAAGAACACCGTCAACGCCGCAGTAATTAGGATTGTTTTCGTCAACCTCAATATTCTGCAAAGCCCAACAAGAGTAGAAGGCTTTTCCGTCAACAAACTCAACGTTTTCGCCTATTCTTATGGTTTTGATTTTATCGTCACAGTTAAGTGTAAACTCCCTTACAGAAGTAATGGGCTTCTCAGTATCCTTAACAACCTTAAAGTTTGTTTTAGGGTCATTGTTACCGGCGATATACTCAATATCAGAAACGTAATCAATATCGAGCTCGTAAAGGTAACCCGTGTTACTGAATTTTGAGAATTCAATGCCGTTTTCGGTTTCGGTGTATTCGAAAGTTTCATTCTGCAAAGCCATAACACTAAAATACATAGAGAGTGAAACAGCAATTATAATAACAATAACAAAGATTGCTTTCTTGAAATTATAATATTTGTAAGGCTTGTTAATATGAGGCGCTGCAAGACCGGGAACCTGATAAGTCCAAATTTCGTCTTCGGGGATATCAAGCTGAACATCGGTTTGCCAATCGTTAACTTTTTTCTTTTCTTTTTTACTCATTAGACTCCCCTCCTATCAACCTTTATAGCCGCCGGATACAGAAGCTCCCTCTTCCTGAGCCTTCTTTTCCGTAACCTCGGCACGCCGTTTAAGAACCTCCATAACGAGATTCTGT
>JAZUQS010000094.1:0-5519 GCA_045605825.1 Acutalibacteraceae bacterium | reverse complement strand
AGGGTCATTCATATATCCAATCGCCGTTTGACCGAATTTAGCTTGCACAAGAGTACCTATTGCTGCGGAAAACGCTTCTGCGTCTGTTTCACTACTCGTTGCTTCTGCTTCGTATCCCATCGCAACAGCATGGTAGCCGTCCGCTGTTGAGCGAACACCTTGTGCAAAAGAAGAATGACCGTTCGCTTTCGTGCCTTGACCAAATGCCGTAGAAGCAGTACCTTTAGCTTTACAACCATCACCTATTGCAACAGCGAAATCTCCACTCGCAACACAATAAGGCTCATCAGGAGCTATTGCAGCGGAGTAACCGCCCATTGCCACCGAGGCTTCGCCACTTGCAACGCTGTAATATCCTGTCGCAAAAGAATAATCGCCCGTTGCTTCCGAAAAAACACCCGTTGCCACCGAGGCTTCGCCACTCGCTTTTGAATTTTCTCCACACGCCGTAGAAGCACGTCCTGTTGATATACCGTAATTTGCCGCAAAAGAATAATCACCCGAAGCCGAACCGCCCAATGAAGTGGCACTCTTGCCCGTTGCTTTTGCACCATCACCTAACGCTATAGCGTTTGCTCCTTTGGTTGAATCAGTCTCGTCACCCGTTACGGCATTGATACCAAAAGCCAAAGAGTTTTGACCGTATGCCTTTGATGAAATACCACCTGCTAATGAATTTACTCCGCTTGCAAGTGTAGTATTTCCCATTGAAACGGCATTTGCTCCTTTTGCAATTGTTTTGTACCCCATTGCTACGGTATTTTCATCAGAATTATCCTCAACCTCTATGTTCCCTGCGGTTGTACCTAAACCTAATGCAGTAGAGTATCGACCTTTAGCGACAGTATCTTTTCCAAAAGCAGTTGACGCAACTCCTGTTGACTGTGAAGCCCAACCCATTGCCAATGAGCGTGAACCACTTGCAACACTATCAGCTCCCATTGCTGTAGACCATTGACCGCTTGCAATTGTCCTGTAACCTATTGCTGTAGACATTCGACCACTTGCAGTTGTTGCAGAACCCATAGCTACGGAATAGTCACCAGTTGCAACATTCCCTCCTGCCGCTTTCATTATTCCGTCTTCTTCTCTGTAAGTACGGTCATTCACATCAGCAATAATTACTGGTTCAACTCCTGCCGACTGTGTTGTATCAAAAGTCGGTTGCATAGAAGTGTTACGTTTAACTTTAATTCCAACAGCTCTGCTTTGAATTTCTTTAATGCTTTTTATAACTTTGTTCCAAAACCAATTAAAAACTCCTGCGGGAGGTTTATAACCCGCTGTAAAACCGTTTCTTTTTAAGTTGTCACTCGGCTCTGTACCGTTGCTTGCACCAAACGAACTTAATTCGTCAAATTTGTTTTCAAAATCCATTTACAGACCCCCTTTAAATCGGCAAATTCGTACTATTTTCATCATTTCCCGTTGCACCTAAATAACCGCCTATATCTTCTTCTCCTGCGTCCATTACAGAAGCAAAACCTGCCGATGTATTATATTCAGTTTCGCTTGAACCAAAAGAAAAAGTACCCTCTAAAAGGTACTCGTGCAATTTTACTCCGACAGGAAGTAATGAAGTTATAATTTGATAAACGTGTGCAGAAGATAATCCAACACGGTTTACTATGGTTATCGGTAATGATAATTTGTTAATTTCACAAGGACGGTTGCTCATTACAAGCTCAATTTCAGACGGTTCACAATCGCACGCATTACTTAAAGCAATAAGAATATCATTTACACTACCGTTTGATGTTCTTCTTTCTATTTTGGTTTTAAGCAACAAGCGGTATTGAGCGTCGGTTGCTTTACCTCTTATTTGCCCGATTAATTCACCGTAAAAATCAAGTGTAGCACCCGTGGCATTGTCGATATCCTTTATAAGCTCTAATTGAGTTAATTCCTCTGTTAGTTTTGCTTTTGTTCTACGGTCAATTTCAAGCAATTTGTAATTGTTACTTGTAACTTTCTTATCGTAATAATCAGGAAGGTTTTTTATAAAATTTTCATTATCGTAATTTTTCATTGATAATTCACCGTTACATCAAAGTTGCGACATACGCATTTTTGGTAACTATCAGGCGTTACTTCATTGATGGTGAAAATACGGTTATTTTCCCCTGTGCTAAACAATATTGTATCAACTTTTAAAACACCATTTACACCGTGAATTAATCCGTACAATGCCGTATTATAAAGCGTAACACCGTTGCCTAATCCGTCAATATAATTAGCGATATTCTCTTTAATTTGCTCTGTTGCCGTTGCTCCTGCATAATCAGAATTAACCGAAAACGAAAGTCGAACATTGTCGCTCAAATTAGAAGTTTGCGAGAATTTAATCGTATGAGTACCACCCGGAACATCTGTTACCGTGTATGAATAATCTCCCGTTGTCGCTATTCCTATTGGCTTTTTTGCGAATATTGCTTCTGCTATTTCCTGTTTATAATCTGCACCACCTGAAACATAAGTGCAAAAGCTGTGAGCAGATTCATCAACAACAACGCTGACACTTTCAACCGTGGGAACAGATAAGACCGCTGCTATAATAGCATTTTCGTTTGAAGCACCTGTACCGTCTCTTGCCGATTCAAAACGTTGTCTTAATGCGTAATCACTTTCGATTTCGTCACCCTTGCTCACTAATTCCACAGATACAATGCTCTCAACACCCGATACGGGGTTTGTTATTAAAGTAATTTCGTCCGCTTGAACATTTCCAATTTCGCCTGTTTCGGTGCAATCAACCAACAGGACAGCTTGACCGTTTTCGTCAATAATAGCCGTATTGACATTGTGAAAATTTATGCCACTTTCCGTACCAACACAAAAATCAATCGGTATTTCTGTTCCGCTTGTTCCCTCTACCGTAACTTGATACCTTGAAGCCGTTGCAGGATTTCGTGTAACACCAACATAACCGCACAATCTGTCAAGGTTTACGCCCGATGATGTACTCGGAAACCACGAATAATAGATTCCCTCATTTTCCTCGGATATTAAAGATTCACTATAAGCATTTATGCGAAGCAATTTACCAAGTGCCGTCTTTTCGTCGGTATTAATATCCTCACCGAAAAGCTCTCTTGCTATCTGCTCTTTTTCTTCAACGATTTCTGCGTATGTTCGCCTTTGAAAACCGCTATCTGTTAATCCCACGTATTCGTCACCTCCACAGTTTCGCCGTCCTCATTATGAGCCGTGAATGTAATTGTTTGATTTCTGTCTTTTGTTTCTGTTGCGAACGTGTCAAGTCGGAATGTTTCATCAACTTGTGTCAATCCGTCAAGCACTTCATTTCTTTTGATTTCATCGGATTTCGGTTTGCCTAAAATATTGTCAAAGTTGATACCCTCGTCAATATCAAGAAACCACTCACCCTTATTTGTGTTTAAAATGGATTCAACGGTTTGCCTTGTTAATTCAGAACCCGTTACCATTTCAATATCGCCACTCTCAATAACAATGTCACCGTTTCTTACCCTAAAACCGTTCATAAAATCCCCCTTTACAAAACGCCTATAATAATAGCGTCTGACATTGAGTGATGTCCTACGGGAGGAACGCTGTTTTTGCCTTGTTTTGCGTCTGTAATATCTCTATCGGCACAAACGCAAACAACAATATCGCCTGCCGATATGGGTATCATAGAAAAGAATGTTCTTTTTGTTTTTGTTTCATCAATTCTTGCTACTACGTTTTTTCCCGAAACGCTTATGCTACCCGTTGATATATCACTTAAAAAAGTTAATTCTTCACCTACGAATTTGTTTGCCGCTGATTTTGCTATCGGCACGCCCGTTAAAGGTGCTTTTGCCTTTGCTGATTCACCTTTTTGTTTTATCATTCCTAATGGTTGAATTTTTGCAGTCTTGCCGTCAGTAGAAAGAATTTTCGCCAAGAAACAAGTATTCAAGTCAAGTAATTGTTTTTCTATTGCTTCATTAATGTAGCTTGCTCCGTTCATTAAATCACCTCAAACTCTGTAATACATTCATCGGGATTAAATGTATGTCTGCCACTTCTTATACGGAAAGTACCCTTTACTTGCCGTGAATTTAACTTGATTATTCCTGCCGTTGTCATTCGGTGTTGCAATAAGCATTTACCCTTGTAACCCGTTACTGTTTCCTTGAAATCTTCGGCGGTTACTTCTTCCTCAAATATTTCGGGTGAGCCTATCAAGCCTGTATCTTCTGAAAGCGTAAAATTGAGATTGTCGCCGTCTTTGATATATCGGGCATATATTTTACCTTTATTGACAAACACACTAATTCCGCATACCTCTGCGTATTTCTTAATATTATCGTACAAATCGCCCTCTACGTTTACGGAATCTTTATAAGTCCAATCACGCCTTATTTTAAAGACAGCAATAGGTGTATTTGTTTTATTCAGTAAAGTTTTAAGAATATAACTTGCTTTTGTCTTTTCACTAAACGTTATACTCTCAATAGTTTTTTTGTTTACATCATCAAGGCATTTTATTGTTGTAACCTTGTC
Source organism: Acutalibacteraceae bacterium (assembly GCA_045605825.1). Classification (GTDB taxonomy): domain Bacteria; phylum Bacillota; class Clostridia; order Oscillospirales; family Acutalibacteraceae; genus DTU089. The sequence goes on along the minus strand of JAZUQS010000094.1, from coordinate 1,010 downwards.
TGCACCCTCATATTTAGTTGATACTTTAGTTATATATCCGTTAAATATAACTCCCGTATCGCCTGTATAACCTGCTTCGATTGATAGTTTAGCTTTATATTTGAATTTTGATATTGTATCATTCGTCAAATTGTATACGATAATTTCAGCTTCATTAGCAATCAAATTATCGTCAAAAGGAACGGAAAACTCAAAATCCAATTCGCTTGATTTAATTGTTAAACCGTTACACATTATTTTAGCTGTACTGCCAAAAACTCCGTTCGGTTTTTCGTTAAAATCTACTGCCGTTACATCATAAAAAGATTGAATGAAGCGACTTGCGTGTTTGCTTTGTCCCTCGTAAACATAACTTGATTTATTCATCTTCTTCACCGCCATTATCAACGATTAATAATACGGTCTGACACAGATTATCAAATGTAATCGTCGTTTCCTGTCCGCTTTCGTCAAGAGGAATAATATCAAGTGACGGATAAAGGTCAGGTTGAAACATATCAGAGAATAATTTTTTACCGTAAATTAAAGGCTCAACACAAACTAATTCTCCGTCCTTATTATAAAGAGATACCGTAAACAGATTTTGCGAATTGTTATAATCCACCCTTAATGTGAATGTTTCATCTGCTAACAGGATATCAAACATATAAGGTATGTTATCTTTTTTTATTTCGATATAATCTCTCATAACCTCACCTATATCCCATAAGTAATTTACTACCTACTTTAAGCGTTCGTGCGTCACCTTTTTTAGAAAAGCATTTCGGATTATTATTAATAACCCATTCGCACGTTTTACCCAAACTGTTGTACGTTTTTTTGGTTAAAGTCCAAACGGTATCACCTTTTTTAACTGTATGATATACCGCTTTGTTTTTACCTTTTTGTACCTGTTGAGTACCGCTGTTTGTAAGTGTAGCCGAATTATTACTTCCTGTTCCCTCGATATTTGCTCTGTCTACCCAACCGTAAACCTTGCCCTTATCGGTACTTATTAAATGGTACTTATG
>JAZUQS010000093.1:0-9062 GCA_045605825.1 Acutalibacteraceae bacterium | reverse complement strand
TGTATATTAATGGTTGGAATTATTCTTTTTGTTTTCAGTTCTTGTAATCCTGAAAAAATTATCAATTTAGGAAGCAAACCCAAAACATCAAATGTTGTTGATGAAAATATAAATTTCTCGACTCCCACAATTGAAGAAAAGGGTTACTATAGCATTGGAGAATTTGTAGAAGACGAAAGACTGAATTCTATTATAGGAACGCATCTTTCCTACAAAATAACAGATGTAAAAATCTATAACACAATTGAACAAGCGGGACTTAAAACTGACGATATTCTTATGTATGATGCTTTTTGCGATGAAAATGGTGCATTTGATACAAGTTATAAATTGTTACTTGTATCAGTGGATGTGCATTGTAGTGAAAAGCAAGAAAATGCAGATTTCAGACCTAATATAACTCGCTTATCCTCTGTTGGAAAAATGAATGAAGATGGTACATACGAACATATAAGCAACGAACAGATTTATTTTTCAAAGGAAAATTCCGAGGCACCAACAAATGACAAAGATTATTTTTATTACGATATTGATTGTGACGAAACCATTTCTGTTATTTGTGGTTGGATGATACCAAGTGATATAAAAACAGAAGATTTATATTTAAGTATAGGCACTATATCCTATTCATCAGATGGCTCACCCGATGATGGTGCCACATATATTTCTTTGAATAAAGAGGGTTAGTTATGGTTCGATTATTTAAAATTGAATTTATAAAAGCTACAAAAAACAAATTGTTTTTAATATCCGTATTAATCGGAATGGTTTTATGTATTTACTCTGCTGTATACGTAATTTGTTCATATTACAATGACCTAGCGGACTTGAAAATTATTGCAGAGAAGAGTGAATGTATAATAAACCCTATGGCATCTTCTTTTAGTTTATACAACAAATGGATAGGACAAGAATGGGTTTCAATGGCATCATCTTTGCTTTTTCTTCTATTACCGTTAACTGCTTCTCTACCTTATAGTTGGAATTACTGTATCGAGAAAAAGAGCGGTTACATAAATAATATTTTCACTAGAGTAAATAAAGGTCGATATATAAAAACCAAATTTCTGACCACGTTTTTAGTCGGTGCGATTTCGATTTTCATTCCGCTTTTAGTAAATATAATTGTTGTATCGTCTTTTATCCCTGCTGCAAAACCCAATGTTTATTATGATATTTATTATAATATGCCAATTAGTTGTGTGTTTTCTGAAATGTTTTATAAAACACCCTTGTTATATACTGTTATGAAGATTTTGCTGATATCTTCGTTTGGCGGAAGCTTTTCTGTTTTGGGTCAGGCAACGGGAACTATAATAAAAAATAGATTTATAGTTGTTCTGTTTCCTTTTGTTTTTATGCTGCTGTTTAATTATATAGTTAATGTTTTTTCAGCAAACATCGAGTTATCGCCCATTCAGTTTTTATATGGTGGCGGTGATGCATTATCAAGTTATTGGATAGTAATAGCGGAATTATTTGTTTTGCTGACAAGTTCGTTTTTGATAATGAAAATCAAAGGTGAGAAAAAAGATGTTTTATAAATGCTTAAAATATGATTTAAAATGCGGACTTCTAAAAGAATACAAAAAATACATTGTTGCAATAGGACTGTTTATAATAATCGGTTTTGATTTTTTTATCAAAATGAGCGATACTGAAATAACCGTTCTTGATTATTTCTTTTATCTGTTTTTGGGAATGGAAGAATATGTCCCCACGCCAGGCAACAAATTTCATTTTCCTGCTTTATGGGTTGCGGTTATCCTCTATGTTTCATATATAACGCTTTATTATCCTTACAAAGATTTAAATGGTTATGGGAAAAACATACTTTTAAACACACAAAGTAAAAAAACGTGGTATTTATCCAAATGTATGTGGGTTACTGTATCTACAATAAGCTATTTCCTTATAGGTTGTGTTGTATTAAGCCTTTTTTCAATTATCAGCGGTGCAGAAATTACTGCAGACGTAAGCAGTAATGCAGTAATAAAGCTTATACCGTTCATTACAACTGAACAAAATTTGTTTTATAATGATGCGATGTATTATAAAGTAACACTTTTGCATTTCATTCTTCCCTTAGTGATTTGCGTAATGAATAATTTGTTTCAACTGTTCTTATCACTTTTTATAAAACCGTTTTTCAGTTTCATATTTACAGTTTCATACACAATAGCAAGTGCATATTATCTTAAAAGCTTTATGTTAGGAAACTATGCAATGATTGCAAGAAGTAATATTTTTATCAACAACGGGATTGATTTTGCAAAAGGCTTGATAATAAGCTTATGTGTCATTTTAGTTGTCATCATATCAGGTGCCGTGCTATTTTCAAAGCAAGATATACTAAACAAGGAGGGTGCATAATGGCTGAAATTAAAATAAATAATGCAATCAAGTCCATTAAAGGACATACAGTTTTAGATAATATAACATTAACGTTAGAATCGCCCAATGTTATAGGTTTTAAAGGAATTAACGGTTCGGGTAAGACTATGCTGATGAGGCTTATTTGCGGACTTATATCCCCCACGTCAGGAAGCATTTTTATTGATGGAAAGCTTTTAGGAAAAGAAATTTCTTTTCCGCAAAGTCTTGGGTTGCTTCTTGAAAATCCTGCATTCATTGATGATTATTCAGCCTTTGACAATTTAAAACTTCTTGCTTCAATTAAAGGAAAAGCAACTGATGAAAAAATTCTTGATTCAATCGAACGGGTAGGACTCTCAAGCGCAGGTAAAAAGAAATATAAAAAGTATTCTTTAGGTATGAAGCAACGTTTAGGAATCGCTGCAGCTATTATGGAAACTCCCGATATTATAATTCTGGATGAACCAACAAACTCTCTAGATGATTCGGGTGTTGAGTTGGTAAAGGATATTGTTACAGAAGAAAAAATCAGAGGTGCTTTAATTATTGTTTCTTGCCACGATAAATCGGTTTTAGAATTTTTATCCGATGAAATTTACACAATAACCGATGGACAAATTACAGACCATTGTATTATGAAAAAGGAGTAGCCTATGAAAAAGAAAATTTCAATCGTTGTTTTATGTATTATTATCTTTTGTGCATGGGCTTTCAATATTTACAGAGTGAATTCAACTGTAGAAAAAGTACCACGAGAGGTTCATTCAATGGGACAATGGGTGGAATATGGTGACAATTTTTACGATAAAGCAACAGAAAACCGAAACGGATACAGTGTAAAAGTTGTTGACGCAAAGGTTGTAGCTTTTGACAAATTCTTAAAACAAAACAATATCTCTGTTTATAAAGACGAAGAGTTATTCAAGCCTGAATATATTTATGACGTTAAAGTAGTGATAAGAAATGAAAATAATACCGATAGCGGTATAAGTATGATAGATACAACGCTTAATTCAATAAATAATATAATGCAAGTTGATTTTGATGTTTTTGATGCATTGTATCCACAATTGAACGGCTCTATATCATTTTCTGTAAAACCCGGTACCGAAATGGAATTTCATTTTCCGTTTGTTGTTGCAAATGCAGACTTTGAAAAAATATGTGATTACGAATACCTTGCGAACAACACATTCTATTTGAATTTAAGTCAGTATCCGATAGAGAATTCAATTGAAGTAAAAGTGTAAATCATCTTTTTAGAACAAAGTCTATTTATTTTATTTGTGTAAATTCTTAAAGATAATTTTTAGTAAAAAAAGCAAGAACCCAAGTCATTTGACTTGGGTTCTATTGGTGCCGGTGACCGGACTTGATGGGCTCTGCCCGTCATTCGCTACGCGAACACCCGATTATGTTCGCCTTTGGCGAGACCGGTTCAAGTCCTTGTTATCATATAAAACAAAAAAAGAGAATCTACACAAAAAGTGTAAATTCTCTATTTGGTGCCGGTGACCGGACTTGAACCGGTACGATGTTGCCACCGAGGGATTTTAAGTCCCTTGCGTCTGCCTATTCCGCCACACCGGCACATCTCTTAAATTATAATCATTAATACACCTATTGTCAAGAGTTTTTTATCGACAAAAGGTGCATTATTTTTATTTTTTCTAAATATTTTACACGTGTTATTAACCTTGTTTTGCATATTTCACTATCTTTTAGGAAAAGTATTTTTGAATAATGCATTTTTAGGGGATGAGCTTGTGTCTTCAAATATTAGACCTTTCGGGTTTCGTGATAAATTAGGTTATTTATTCGGTGACTTCGGTAATGATTTTACTTTCATTTTATCGTCGTCGTTTCTTATGAAATTTTATACCGACGTTATGGGTGTTTCACCTGCAATAATCGGCGTAATAATGATGATAGCAAGATTTATTGATGCTTTTACTGACGTTACAATGGGTAGAATCTGCGATAAAAGTAAAACCACTTCTAAAGGTAAGTTCAAGCCTTGGATATTAAGATTGAGCGGTCCCGTTGCAATAGCTTCATTTTTAATGTATCAATCTTCTTTAGCGAATTTGCCCTACGCCGCAAAGGTTATTTATCTCTTCATAACTTATATTTTGTGGGGCTCTGTTTTTTATACGGGGGTAAATATTCCTTACGGGTCAATGGCTTCTGCAATTTCAAGCTCACCCGATGACCGTCAATCTCTTTCAACCTATCGTTCAATGGGCGGTATGCTTGCAGGTGCTTTTGTAACTGCAGTAATTCCGCTGATTGTTTATGATAAAGTAAACGGTAAGGATATAATGAATGGTGGCAGATTTACTGTTGTAGCGGGTGTTTGCTCCGTTTTAGCAATTGTTTGTTATTTGTTGTGTTATAGTCTTGTTACAGAGCGTGTGACATATCATTCCGAAAGTGCTTCTCACAACGATAATAACGTTTTTAAAATGCTAAAAAATGCAGTGAAAAACAGAGCTTTAATTTCAATAATTGCCGCATCTGTAGTTATGCTTTTATCTCAATTAACCCTTCAGCAGATGACAAATTATATTTTTCCTAATTATTACGGAAACGCAAGTATGCAAAGCGTTTCTACTTTAGCTATGATGGGAGCGATGATTTTTGCTGCGGCTGTTTCAAAGCCTGTTGCAAGAAAATTCGGTAAAGCCGAAATAAGTGCTTTTTCCAATCTTTTTGCAGGCTTAGGTAGCCTTTTAATTTACTTTTTAAGACCGCAAAACGTATTCGTTTATATTATAGTGCAAACAGTTTCGTGGCTTGGGCTCGGTGTTTTTTCAATGGTAAGCTGGGCTTTGATTACCGACGTTATAGATTATTCCGAAATTAAAAACGGCGTGCGTGAAGACGGCTCTGTTTATGCACTTTATTCATTCGCAAGAAAATTAGGTCAAGCGGCGGCATCAGGTATAACAGGCGGACTTCTGACCGCTATTGGTTACAGTGAAGCGACAGCCTTTGATGAAAATGTTACTGAAGGTATTTTTGATATTTCCACCTTGGTTCCTGCAATCGGCTTTATTTTACTTGCTATAATCCTTTGGTTTTGGTATCCGCTTCATAAAAAACAGGTTGAAAAGAATATTGAGCTTTTAAACAAAAAGCGTTCAAAATAAATTAAAATCGGCACAAGGCTTTATTTGAGCATTTGTGCCGATTTTTTCATTTATGTTTGATTTTCTCTGTATTTTTTCGGGGTTAAGCCCGTGTGTTTTTTAAAGGTTTTTGTAAAATAGTTTACGTCAAGTATTCCGCAACGTTGAGATATGTTTTGTATTTGCAAATTTGTCGACAAAAGCAATTCTTTTGCTCTTTCTACTCTTTTCTTGTTTACGTATTCGGTAAGCGTTACGCCGGTTTCCTTTTTGAAAAGAGAGGAAAGGTAGCTTGGGTTTACTCCGAATATAGAAGCAAGGCTGTTTAAACTCAGGTCGGAGGAAAGGTCTGATTCAATTTGGGTTGTAACCTTTTGTATTAACAAAGAATAGCTTTTTTGAGAATGCTTGTTAACAAGACGGCAGTATTTTTTTACCATATATTTTAAAAGGTCTTCGCATTCGCTCGAGGCTTGCATAGCTTCGATTTTTAAAGCAAGGTCTGAGGATACTAAATCAATATGATAGGGATGAACCTTTCCTTGCTCTGCTGCTTTTCTTAAAAGTGTGTTAAGAATTATCATATAATTCTTTGTGTTCCTCAGGTTATCTGTTAAACGGCTTTCAAGGGCATTTTCGGGTTTAATGTTACTGAATATCATTTCAGCCTTATGAGTAAGACCTTTTGAAACCGCGTTAATCAATTCATTTTCTATTGCATATCTTCTTTCCAAAAACTGAATTGTTAACCAAGGGTCAGTTTCCTTTGTGTGTTCGGAATTTTTAGGTGTGTATACTATATCCGAATCTCTCTGCCAAATTAGATTTACAACAGAGAAATTTTCAATTGATTTAAAAGCTACCTCGCAAATCGAATTTACAAGAGATAATATTATATCATCGTTTTGTATATAGGGGATAGCTGAATAAAATTTTTCTAATTGCTCGTTGATATAAGCGGGGAGAGAGCTTTCAACAGTTTTCTTGTTTATTGTGTTTTTAGTAATAAGTGATTTTGTGTAAGGGCCTAATACAAGAATAGAATTATTCTCGTTTTCAGGTAATGGGATAAATACATAGGTGCATAAAAACATATCCGTAACAACAACTACGTCATTTCTGCTTTTACCGAAGCATTGAGAAAAGAATGCAGTATAATCGTTTTCAAGATTTAATAGACGGCGAATTCCCATATCTATATCTTCTGAAAGATGGTTTTCGTCAATTATATTGCTGTTTATTTTAAGATTTCCCATAGCTTTTATGAAAAATTCTAATTCTTTTTTGTAAAACATAAATGCATCTCACCTCACTTATATTATCGTATAATTTTTGTGGAATTTCAATAGTGAACAAAAAATAATACTAAAAAATGCAAAAAAATTACTCACCAAATTATTAAAAATAATATAGAATTAACTTGTTGAAAGGTTTTGTGGTATTTTAACAAAAAATACCAATTGAAAACCAAATATTTGGATAAAAGGAGAATCTTTATGGCAGTGAAACAAGCTAAATTAGATTCAAATGGTGTACGCAAGTTTGGTATGCGAGATAAAGTTGCGTACGCTTTAGGTGACTTCGGTTGTAATATGAGCTTTGCTCTTAAGGGCACCGTTCAGACTTTCTGGCTCGTTTATATGATGATGGAAACGGGTTTGCTTTCTGTTCTTCTCTTGCTCGTTCAGGCTTGGGATGCTATCAATGACCCTCTTATTGGCGGTCTTATCGATAACGATAAGCGAAAATATAAAATGGGTAAATTCAAAACGTATATTTTTATTGGTGCTTGCGGTCTTTTAATTGCAGGTGCGGCAGTATTCCTTCCTTTCCCCAATGCAAGTGTAGTCGTTAAGGCAATTCTTTTTGTTCTTGGTTACATTGTTTGGGATGCTTGCTATACAGTTGCAAACGTTCCTTACGGCTCAATGCTTTCTCTTATTACTGAGGATACAGGTGAGCGTGCACAGCTTTCTACATGGCGTTCAATCGGTTCAATGTTTGGTAACATTGTACCTATGGTTATCCTTCCTATGATTATTTGGCAGAAGGTTACTTATGACGGAACAGGCGATTATCATACAAATCCCATAACAGGCGAGGCATACAAAATCGGTGATGCTGTTCTTGATCCGCTTACAGGTAAGCAATTTGAAACACTTTTAGGTAACCGTGTTTTCTTTGCTGCTCTCATAATGGGTGTGCTTGGCTTTATCGCGTTTATGGTTATGATAAAGTTAACAACTATCCGTGTTGATGAAAATGCAGTTAAAACCCAAGAAGCAGGAGGAAAATTAAATATTTTCTCATCGTTTGCTAAATTTATGAAGAACCGTCCTGCAGTAGGTGCTACAGTAGCTGCTATGGGCATGTTCCTTGGTATGCAATCCGCTTCAACTGCAAATACAATTATGTTTGCAACATATTTCAACAACGCTTCAATGTCAGGTGTTGTTACAATGATCGGTTTCCTTCCGATGGTTATTTTCATTCCGTTCATTAAAACTCTTGTTAATAAATTCGGTAAAAAAGAAGTTTCTGTTGTTGGTTCAATCGTTACTCTTGTAGGTGCTGTCATAATGATGTTCTTCCCGATGGTTGAAGCACGCCAAACAGCTTTACTCGTTTATCTTGTAGGTCTTGTTCTCTTCGGTATCGGTATGGGTGTTTACACTTGTGTTTCTTGGGCTATGATGAGTGATGCTATTGAGTACAACGAATGGAAATTCGGTACTCGCGAAGAGGGTACAGTTTACTCACTTCATTCATTCTTCCGTAAACTTGCTCAGGGTGTTGGTCCCTCAATCGTTATTTTCGTAATGGGTCTTCTCGGTTATCAGGAAGAGCTCGGTACAATCGGCCAGAGCTTCCAGACAGCAAAAAATATGTGTTGGCTTGTTGCAGGTCTTTACTTGTTGAGTGCAGTAATGCAGTTAATCGGTATTGCATTTATTTACAACCTTAACAAGAAAAAGGTTGACGAAATGACTGCAGACCTTGAAGCAAGAAGAACACAAAACTAATAAAATTATAAAAGCTGCCGATAATAAAATATCGGCAGTTTTTTAAAGAAACAAAAGGAGCAAAATATGAGACAGATTATTAATATCAATAGAAAATGGGCTTTTTCAAAGCAGGCTACATCCGTACCCGCAGAACTTCCTATGAATTGGGATTGGGTAAATCTTCCTCATTCATGGAATGCAATTGACGGTCAGGACGGTGACAGCGATTTCTTCCGTGGCACTTGCTATTACGTAAGAAAGCTTGAAAAGCTTGACCTTCCCGAAGCAGATAAATACTATCTCGAAATCAAGGGTGCAAACTCTTCAGCAGACGTTTACGTCAACGGAAAAATTCTTGCTCATCATGACGGCGGTTATTCAACCTGGAGAGTTGACGTAACTAACACTCTTAAAGCTGATAACCTTATCGTTATTGCCGTTGATAACTCCGCTAATGATAAGGTTTATCCTCAAATGGCAGACTTCACCTTCTACGGCGGTCTTTACAGAGATGTTAACATTATTTGCGTAAGTGAAGCTCACTTTGACC
>JAZUQS010000092.1:0-21177 GCA_045605825.1 Acutalibacteraceae bacterium | reverse complement strand
ATAAAAAAAATAACCAAAAATATATCCAAAAATCACCATAATATATTATGCATATTTTCTTTTTGTTACAGTTGATTTTAGCGTGATTTTAGTGTAAAATGTATAAACGTAGGGGTGAAAAACCCACTTTTTAAATATTTTTTTGGAGGATTTGTATGAATTATAAGCTTACAAAGAAGCAAGCAAAGGAAATGCTTGAGAATAAACTTCTCCATTATTTCGGTATCTCAACAGAAAATGCAACCTATGAGCAGTATTATAAAGCCGTAACTATGATTGTTCGCGATATGATGGCTCAGGGTAGGGCAGAGTTATCAAAAAAAGCTGATGAAGAAGGCAAAAAGCGTGTTTGCTATCTTTCAATGGAATTCCTTATGGGGCGTTCTCTTAAAAATACACTTTTTAATCTTAATCTTACAAATACATTTGCGAGTGTTCTTAAGGATTACGGTATTAAGCTCGATAATCTTTACGAATGCGAGCCTGATGCGGGCTTAGGTAACGGCGGTCTCGGCAGACTTGCTGCTTGTTATCTTGATGCTCTTGCAACTCAGGGTTACCCCGCAAGAGGCTATTCAATTCTTTACGAGTACGGTATTTTCCGCCAAAAGCTTATTGAAGGCAGACAGACCGAGCTTCCTGATAATTGGCTTCCCGGCGGTGAGGTTTGGCTCGTTCCGAGAGAAAGCAGTTCAGTTAACGTTTGTTTTGAGGGCTACGTTGAAGAAATTTGGGATAACCAATATCACCACGTTGAAATTAAAGACGGTAACGTTATTCAGGCTGTTCCTTACGATATGTTCGTTGCAGGTAAAGACGGAAAAGGCGTAAGCTGTCTTCGTCTTTGGAGTGCAAAGGCTCCCGAGTTTGATATGAAGTCCTTTAATCAGGGTGACTTTATGCGTTCTATGGAGCGTCAGGCAATGGCAGAGGTTATCAGTAAGGTTCTTTATCCTATGGATAATCATCCCGAGGGTAAATCCTTAAGACTCCGTCAGCAGTATTTCCTCGTTTCTGCATCAGTTCAGGATATCGTTCGTCATCATCTTCGTGAATACGGCACGGTTGACAATCTTCCCGAGAAGCTTGCAATTCATATTAACGATACTCATCCTACAATGGCAATTCCCGAGCTTATGAGAATTCTTCTTGATGAGTGTGGCTACGGCTGGGATGATGCATGGCGCCTTGTTACAAATACAGTTGCTTATACAAACCATACCGTTATGAGCGAGGCTCTCGAATGCTGGAGTGAAGACCTTGTAAAACGTCTTATTCCCCGTATATACGACATCGTTAAAGAGATGGATAACCGCTTCCGTGCTTACGTTTGGGAGTCAACCCACGATGCTGATTACGTTGAAAGAACAGCTATCATATCAGGCGGTGCAGTAAGAATGGCAAACCTTTGCGTTGCCGCTTGCCACAGCGTAAACGGTGTATCTGCTCTTCATAGCCAGATTCTTAAAGATACCCTTTTTAACGATTTCTATAAGCTTACACCCGATAAGTTTACTAACGTTACAAACGGTATTGCCCACAGACGTTGGTTGTGTCAGGCTAACCCCAAGCTTACCGAGTATCTTACAGGGCTTCTCGGTAGCGATAAATTTGTTTATGATGCAGAGCATCTTTCAAAGCTCGCTGATTTCAAGGATGACGAAGAGGTTCTTAAGAAAATCGGCGAAATCAAAAAAGCAAACAAAGAAGCTTTCGCAAAGCATATTCAGAAAACTACAGGCGTAAAGCTTGATACAAACTCAATTTTTGACGTTCAGGTTAAACGTCTTCACGAGTACAAACGTCAGCACCTTAACGCACTCAATATTATTTCAGAATATCTTGCAATAAAAGAAAATCCCAACGGCAATTTTGTTCCTAAAACTTATATTTTCGGTGCAAAGGCTGCTCCCGGTTATTACGTTGCGCAGAGAATTATCAGTATGATTCTTGCAATGGGTGAAATGATTGATAAAGACCCCGACGTAAAAGGCAGACTTAAAGTGCTTTACGTTGAAGATTACAACGTTACAAATGCTGAAAGACTTATGCCCGCAGCAGACGTATCAGAGCAGATTTCTCTTGCAGGTAAGGAAGCAAGCGGTACGGGTAATATGAAGCTTATGATGAACGGTGCTATTACTATCGGTACTCTTGACGGTGCAAACGTTGAAATTCACGAAGCGGTAGGGGACGATAATATGTTCCTCTTCGGTATGAAAACTCCTGAAGTTAACGAGCTTCGCAACAGAGGCTATAATCCTCAAACTTATTATAATAATAACCCTGAGCTCAGAAAGGTTATTGATTTCATCTTAAAGGGCGGAATCGACGGTAAAGACTTCTCTGATATTGCGGGTACGATTATTCACCACGATCCCTTTATGGTGCTTGCTGATTTCGCAGATTATCAAAGAGCACAGAAGAAGGTAAGAGAAACCTTCCTCAACGAAAAAGAGTGGAACAGAATGTCACTTCTTAATATTGCATATTCAGGAAGATTTGCCGCTGACAGAGCAATTAACGAGTATGCACGCAATATATGGAATTCACAAAAAATGTGGTGATTTTTGGTCTTTTTGACGAAAATAGTTGTGTCAAGTGCATTTGAAATAAAATGCACTTGACATTTTTCTTATTTTGAGGTAATCTTAAAATACTGAAAAATAGTGTGGTATTGTCTTAACAGTACACAAATTTGAAAGGGGTATTATACCAATGAAAAACACAGATATGAAGGTAATTGCTATAATTCTTACTGTAGCTCTTTGCCTTACTGTTCTCACAAGCAACGTAGTTTCAATTGCTTCAGTTGTTATCCTTGCAAAAGGTTCAACAGGTGCTACTGTTGAGGCAGGCACAAACGCAGGTACAAGCACAGATGCAAATGAACCCGCAGGCAATGCAGGTACTCAGACTCAGACACCTGCAGGCAATAGCGGAAGTACAACACCTACACAGGCTCCCTCAGGTAACACAGCTGCAACTCAGGCTCCCTCAGGCAACACAGGTGCAACTCAGGCTCCTGCTGGTAACACAGGTGCAACTCAGGCTCCTGCTGCTGACGGCAACGTAATGGCTCCCGAAGCTGCTCTTAAGTTCTTCCAGGATGCTGTTAACGATATTAAAGCAAACGGTTCAGCTGCATACAAAGTAAAATCATGGCAGGAAATCGAACAGATTAACATCGGTAACGAAGTTCTTGCAAACATCATCAAAGGCTTCGTAACATCAGAAGATAAGGCTGAAGTTAAAGACAATGCTAAAGGCACAGACGATTCTAAGAACCGTATGCCCGTAAGTAACTGTACAATGAACAGTGTTCAGAGCGTATCCTCTAAAGAAGTTAACGGTAACTACGTTATCACCATTGTTATGAAAGACCAGGTTAACCCCACTGAACAGGATACAGACGGTGTTGCTCTTATGTCTAGAGACCTTCTTTATATGTCAGCAGTTACAAATGAAATTCAGAACAACGGTGCTATTAAAGCTATCGTTAAAGAGCTTAAAACAGCAGAGCTTAACTACAAAGCTTTCACAATTACTGCAGAAATGACAAAAGACGGTAAATTCGTAGGTATTACTCACGAATGTCATGCAGAATTAAAGGCAGAAGCTAAACTTATCGTTGGTTCACTTGCAGGTGACGGTGTTCTTTGCTTCCGTGCAAAATTCTGGGATTTCGCATATTAATTCATAATATCATAATACATAACCGACCCGTTTTTTCGGGTCGGTTTTTCTTTATAAAGTCAATGTGTCTTTTTGCAATAACATATTGACTTTTTTTACTTTTTAGGTTATTCTTTATACATATAGGCAAATAGCCTTCTAATTCGAAAGGAGATTATTCCAATGAGTAATTCAAACATCAAAGTAATTGCTATAATCGCGACTATCGTTCTTGTATTTACACTTATTACAAGCAATGCGGTTTCAGTAGCATCAGTTATTTTCCTTGCAAAAGGTACAACTCAGACAGGTACAGTTGCTGATACAAATAACGATGCAAACGTTAATACAAATAACGGTGCAAGCAACAATACAAATACTCCTGCAAACAACAGCGGTAATACAGCTGCTACTCAGGCACCTTCCGGTAACACAGGTGCTACTCAGGCTCCCGCAGCTAACAACAATAGCGGTAACACAGCTACAACAGCTCCCGCAGGTAACAACAACGGCGGTGCAGCAACTCAGTCAAAGAGCAACGAAGAGGTTCTTAAAATCTACACAGATCTTATGAACAAAGCTAAAGCTGACAAGCCCGGTTACAAAAAGGTTGAATATCAGGAGCTTCCCGGTGACGCTGCAAACCGTCAGATTTCAAAGGGTGAAGGTCTTGTAGGCACACTTCTTACTCTTGTTACGGATACACTTGACCTTTTAACAACAAAGGAACAGGCAGAAGCAGATCCTGAAATCGTTGAAAAAGGTGGCGATATGAGATGGTTCCCCGTTTACAAATGTGAAAAGGGTTGCTATCTTACAGACGTAAATGCTATTGAAAGCACAAAGTACGAAGATCTCGGTAACGGTAAAGCAAGAATTACAATCGAGCTTAAGGATGAAAACAACCCCGAACCTATGGCTGAAGGTGCAACAACATCTCCCAGTAACACAGGTGCTATGTTCTCACCTCTTTCAAAGGCAGATATCGACAACACAATTAATGGTGGCGTTGTTCAGGCAGTTATTAAGAACGTTACATACAGCCTCGTTTACCACGATTGTAAAGCAGTTGTTGAGTATGACACAAACACAAATCAGATTATCAGACTTGAACAGTATATGAACGTTGCTATTCAGGGTGGCGGTAAAATCTTTGGTGTTTCAGAAATCAAGATTGACAAGCAGGAACTTTTCAACACAATGATTATCTCTGATTTCCAGTATTAATCAAAATAATCAAGCCTCTTCGGTTATCCGAAGAGGCTTTTTCTTATGCTCAATATTTCTTCTTTAGCATTTACAAATTAAAACTGTTATGCTACAATTGTGTATATAGATTATGATATGTTAAGGGGATATGGGCGTGTTATTAAAGATTCTTTTTGGTATATGCTTGCTTGTTCTCGTTTTTTGCGTGCCTTGGTATTTAAAAGCACTTTGGCCTGAAAAATGCAGAAAATCACTTATATTAAAAATGATTTGCTCTACAATGTTTGTTTCAATAGGTGTTTTATCAATATATATTTCGGGTAATACGTCAACCTATGCAATTATAATGATTATTGGTCTTATTTTCGGCTGGATAGGTGACTATTTCCTTCACGCTAAGCCTACAGATGCATATTTTATAACAGGCTTTATAAGCTTTCTTATAGGTCATTTTTTCTATATAGGTGCTTACGTAAGAGCTTTACCAAAGCTTTTTCCCGATTATAAGATGATAAATGCAGTTGAGCTGATTATTGGTGCGGTAATTCTGTTAACAGCTTTGATTTGTGTTAAAGCTATCAAGCTTAAATTCAGCCCCCAAATCCTCAAATTTGCAATAGCATTTTACTTTATAATTATAACTTTTATGTTCCTTAAAGCTTCAGCTTTAGGCTATAACTATTATAAAAGCGGTGCGACCTACGGTATAGTTGCATTTGTTTTGTTGAGTCTTGGCTCTTTATTCTTCGTTCTTTCAGATGCAACCTTAGGTATAATTTCTTTTGGCGGTCAAAAGAAAAATTATCCTTTAAAGATATTTAATATTCTTACATATTTCTGGGGTCAGGCAATGCTTGCATCTTCAATTTTATTCATAGAGGCTTAATTTATGTTTGATGAGATTTATAACCGTAAAAATACGGGTTCTTATAAATGGGATACAATCGTCCCTGACGGTGTAATTGAAAGAGGAGCTTATCCGCTTTCAGTTGCAGATATGGAGTTCAAAACACCCAAAGAGGTAAGAGAAGCCATAAAAGATTTTACTGATAAAGGATTCTTTTGTTATACAAGCGGTGATGAGCTTTACAGAAATTCCGTAAAAGGTTTTATGAAACGCCGTCACGATTTCGAAATTGAAAACGATTGGATAACCTGTGTAGGTGGCGTTGTTTTTGCTATAAATACGGCAATAAGAGCCTTTACCGAGCCCGGTGACAAGATTATAATACAAACACCGGTTTATTATCCTTTCTCGGCATCTATTATCAATAACGGCAGAGTTATAGCTGATAATCCTCTTGTTGCTGTTGACGACAGTTATATAATCAATTTTGACGAGCTTGAAAAAATAGCATCAGAGCCTGACGTTAAAATGATGCTTCTTTGCAGTCCTCATAACCCCGTTGGAAGAGTATGGACTAAAGATGAGCTTAAAAGAATAGGCGATATCTGTTTAAACAACAACGTTATTCTTATAAGTGATGAAATACACTTTGATATTGTAAGAAAAGGTGTAGAGCATACGGTTATTTATAACGTTGATGAATCCTTTAAAAAGAATACGGTTATTTGTACGGCAGTTAGCAAGACCTTTAACCTTGCAGGACTTGGCACCTCTAACATTATTATTGCCGATGAAGAATTAAGAAATAAATTCCAAAAACAGCTTTCAATTGACGGTTATTCATCAATAAACTGTGTTTCAAGACCTGCAACGATAGCTGCCTATACTCAGTGTGATTATTGGGTAGATGCTATGAATGGTTACGTTGAAGATAACGTGAATTACGTTAAAAGCGTTATTGATGAAATACCTCAAATAAAAATGTATAAATGCGAGGGTACGTATCTTGTATGGCTTGATATGAGAGAGTTAAAGCTTAACGATGATGAGCTTGATAAATTCCTCGTTGAAAAATGCGGTATTATTCAAGACCCTGGCTTTTGGTTTGGCGAGGGCGGAAAAGGCTTTTCAAGGCTAAACGTTGCTTGTCCTCGTAAGGCTCTTGAAAAGGCTATAGAAGCCTTGAAAAATAAAGTTTTAAATGGAGAGTATTAGTTTTATGACTAAAAAAGTTTTAGCGGTTTTGTTTTCTGTTTTAGTGCTTTTTACAATGTGCACCCCCGTAGCTTTTGCAGAGGCTGAAGAGGGTGAGTTAGAGCTTACTATTGACGTCAATAAACGTTATACCGATATTTCCGATGTGGCGGAGAGCGACAATTTATTCCTTTACGGTGAAAAAGAGGAAGAAGAAAAAAATACAAAAAGAAATACGTATATTGCAGTTTTGTCTGTTGCGTTGGTTGTTTCCGTTATAATTCTCGTTATTAGCTTAAAGCGAGTGCCTAAAGAAGAGGATATAGACGTATCAGGTACTGAAGAGAAAAACAAAAATAAGAAAGAGTAATTATGAGAAGAATTTTAAGTAGGGTAAGAGCTGCTGTCAGCGATTACGGAATGATAAAAGACGGAGATAAAATTGCCGTAGGCGTTTCAGGTGGCAAGGATTCTCTTATGCTTTTAAAGGTTCTTTGCGAATTGAAAAGATTTCATTCTGAAAGATTTGAGTTGGTTGCTATAACTCTTGATATGCGGTTTAATGGCAAAGACGGTGATTTTTCAGAAATAAAAAAAATGTGCGATGAATATGGCATTGAATACGTAATTAAGCCCACAGATTTATATGAAATTATTTTCAATATAAGAAAAGAGCCGTCTCCGTGCTCTTTATGCTCAAGAATGAGAAGAGGTATTTTGCACGATACCGCAAAAGAATTAGGCTGCAATAAAATTGCTTTGGGTCATCACCTTGACGATGCTGCGGAAACCTTTATGATGAATCTTCTTATTGAAAGCCGAATAGGTTGTTTTGCTCCGGTAACTTATCTTTCAAGAAAAGATATAACAATGATAAGACCTTTAGTTTACGTCAGAGAAAGGGAGATAGAGCAAAGTCTTGAAAGGGTAAAACTACCTGTTATTGAAAGTGATTGCCCTGCTAATGAGCATACAAAACGTGAGGATGCAAAAACTCTTTTGAGAGAGTTATCAAAAACTTACGGTGACGTTCCCGAAAGAATTGTGGGTGCTCTTCAACGTGGTGCTATCGACAGATGGGAAAAATAATATAATAAAACGAAAAACCTTAGAAGTTCAAAAGAACTTCTAAGGTTTTTACTTGTGTTAATTTATCAATTATCAATATCCGAAGTAATGTTCAAAGTAACTGCTGAACGGGTCTTCCTGTTGTTGCTGTTGCTGTTGTTGTTGCTGAGTGGTGGTTGTTTCGCCTTTATCTTCAACGAGCATAACAGTTGCATCAAATTTGTTTGCTACTCTTCCGCTATTATCAAGTCGGCAAATAGTAAGAGTAATTTTATCTCCAACCTTTGCATTTTCAATAACCTCAAGAAGAATATCTGTAGAATCAAGGGGAGTACCGTTGACACCTATAATGATATCACCGACCTGAATACCGTTATTAACAAGGTCATTATTTTCCGCAATAGCCGCTATGACAATTGAACCGTAAGGAAGATTATTCTGCCATGCAATTGCAGAATAGGTGTAGTCACTTGCAACTGTATAATAAGAAATACCAAGCATAGGTCTGTTTGTAACGTAACCGTTTGCTACGATTTCGTTGTATATTTCAAGCATTGTGTTTGATGGAACTGAGAAGCCCATACCCTCGTATTCTGTGCTTGTGATTTTTGAAGAGTTAAGACCTATAACCTGACCGAATTCATTTACAAGAGCACCGCCTGAGTTACCGGGGTTAATAGCTGCAGTATGTTGAATACAAGGAAGGTCGTAAGCACTTGCAGAGGTCGAAATGGGTCTATCAATAGCACTAACCATACCGGGAGTGAATGAGCCAAAGAAAACAGTACCACCGGGATTACCGATTGCGTAAACACTCTGGCCAACCTTGAGATTGTCGGAGTTGCCGAAAACGGCAGCCTTAAAGCCTGTTTTTTCAACTCTTAAAACACCAATGTCGGTTTTGGAGTCGAAGCCTATAATTTTAGCATCTATTTCAGTTTCATCATTAAACTGAACTTGAACACTTACGCCTGAATCTGCAATAACGTGAGCAGCGGTAATTATATAAGTGTAGGTGTTTGTTTCATCCTCGCCTACAATAATACCTGAGCCCTCGCCAACCTTTTGGTTTTGAGAGTAAACAATAACGCCTACGTTAACGTCTTTGACTGAATCGTAAATTTGCTCAGGAGTCATTTGTCCTTTACCTGAATATTCGTCAAAGGTAATAGGTGAATCTTCAACATTAGGCTTTGCACCGTTTATTGATGCATCGTCGTTTTTATTGTTTTGCTGGGTAGTTGGTTTTTTAGCAGTGTCATCATCAGCAAAAGCACTACCGATAGCTATTGAAGCAACAACAATGCAAATGCAAATAAGCACAGCAAAAATCTTTTTACCCGAATTTTTCTTTTTTGCTGATTTCGGGGGATAGTAGCCCATTTGAGAATATGAGGGATTAAATTGGGGGCCGTTACTGTATTGGTTGTTTTCTTGATTGTTATAGCGGGGCGGTTCGGATCTTTGAGTATATGTTCCCTGCGGAGCGCCGTAAGGGGTTCCGTTATATCCTGTATTTGCTTGGTTGTTTGGTTGAGATGCATTATATGCACCGCTATTTGTAGGATTGTTGTAAGTTGTGTTATTTGCGTTATTTGTGCCGGACTGTTGAGTGGCATCATTGTTGTTAGAATCGTTGTTAGGATTCAAGTTGAAAAAGTCGTCCATATTGTCCTCCGATATGAATATTGATAAATGTGAAATAATTATTTAGGTAGTTTAACTGTAAAACGAGTGAAATTATCAGGCTCGCTTTCTGCGGTTATTGTTCCGCCGTGAAGGTCTATTATACTCTTTATGAGGAAAAGACCTAAACCTGTACTTTTAACGTCAGTACTGCGTGATTGGTCAACTTTATAAAATCTTTCAAAAACCTTGTCGATATCCTTTTTGGGAATACCTTTACCCGAGTTGGTTATTGAAAAATAAATAAAATGCTTATCAGATGCGGCATTTACGAGAATTTTACCGTTTTCATTAGTGAATTTAACTGCGTTATCAACCAGGTTATAAATAACCTGATCGAGCATTGCACTGTCACCGTGAACTAAAACCTTTGGTAAATCATCAAAACCGCCTACAGAAATATTTTTCTTTGAAATTAGCTGCTCAAAGCCTAAAAAGGTTGTTACAAGCTTTTCTGTTATGTCAAACTGCTCAACTGTAAGCTCTACGTTGCCTGTTTCGATTTTTGAAATATTGAGCATTGTAGTAACCATTCTTGAAAGTCGGTTTATTTCAGAAGCAACAATCTCAAGATAATATGACTGCTTTTCTTCGGGAATTGTACCGTCAAGTATGCCGTTTATAAAACCGCCTATAGTGGTCATAGGTGTTTTGAATTCGTGAGAAACGTTAGCAACAAAGCTTCTTCGTGAGTTTTCAAGCTGTTCAAGTGAGTTTGCCATTGAGTTGAATTTGATTATCAACTCTGATAGCTCATCTCTTGAATGGATTTCAGGCACTCTGTATGAGAAATCTCCTGAGCTGTAGCACCTTGTAGCAGTTTCAAGGTTTCTTATAGGCTTTGCAATTCTGCCCGTAAGAATATACACGGCAATTGTAACAAGCACAAGAGCGATAAAGGCTGCAAAAAGGAACATTTTAAATATGTTCATTAAATACGCTACAACCGTGTTTGAAAGAGGTGAGGCTGTAATTGCTGCACCTACAAAAGTATCATTGGAAAAAATTGGCTCAATAGCTATAGAATGAATGCTTTTGTAAACAGAGCCTAATGTAGAAAATTCAGATATACCGTGTCTTTTAACCTTTTCAATGTATGATAAAGGAATTTTCATATCCTTGTGTATTTCGCAATCCTCGGAGCTTAAACTAAACCCTGACAACGTTTCAGGGCAAGCAATAACTACGCCCTCGTTGTTACAGATGTAAACGTCATTCCCCGAACACTCCGACATAATATCAAGGGTTTTCAAAACAACGAGAGTTGCACCCTCAGGGTTGTTTTTTGCGGTAGGGGAATTAAGTAAGTCCGTCATTGTTGTAGCAATTTTTTTCGAATAAAGGGCAGTATTGTCTAAATTTTCTGTTCTCAAAAAGTTCGTGACAAAAGCCATAAGGGCAACGCCGATTATAAAAAAGCTTACTAAAACAATTGCTGAAAAAATGCAGAAATACTTTAAAAAGAAAGTTCCTTTTTTCGAGTAAAATCGCGACATTTTATCACCGTATTATTTGGTTTCAAATTTATATCCGACGCCCCAGACGGTTTTTAATTCCCATTTATCTGAAACGCCTTCAAGCTTTTCTCTTAATCGTTTAACGTGAACGTCAACAGTTCTTGAATCACCGTAATACTCAAAGCCCCATACCTCGTCGAGAAGCTGATCTCTTGTGTAAACTCTGTTGGGGTTACTGGCAAGGTGGAAAATAAGCTCTAATTCTTTCGGGGGTGTATCAATAGTTTTTCCGTCAACCTTAAGCTCATAATTTGTAAGGTTAATCATAAGCTTATCAAAATTCACTTCTTTAATTGCAGTTGAAGCTTCATTTTTGTTGCTTGAACGCCTTAAAACAGCTTTTATACGGGCAACAACCTCTTTCGTTTCAAAGGGCTTTGCAATGTAATCGTCTGCGCCAAGCTCAAGGCCTAAAACCTTATCAAAGGTTTCTGTTTTAGCGGTAAGCATAATTATAGGTGTTTGAGATGTTTTTCTTATTTCACGGCAAATCTGCCAACCGTCCATACCCGGAAGCATAATATCAAGAAGAACAAGGTCGGGGTTTATGCTGTTAAATACGTTAATAGCATTTAAACCGTCGGTTACAACCTCGGCTTCAAAACCGTCTTTTTCAAGATAAAGTCTTAAAAGTTCGCAAATGTTGATATCATCATCTACGATAAGTATTTTAGCATTAGACATATAAAACGCCTCCTGTCCTAATGTTTATATTCGTATTATATACCATAATATTTTATTTTTTATGAACAATTTTTAAAATAAATTTAATAATGTAAAAAATTGTAAAAAAACGGCAGTATAGAAACTACCGTTTTTTAATTATATTAATAGTTTTTCTTTTTCTTGTTTTCTCTTTCAGCTTTTTTCGCACGTTTTGCTTTTTCTTTGTCGCGTCGTGCAATCATCTTTTCTGTTTCAGTCTTTTTATTGCCTTTCTTAAGCACGATAATTATTGCTACAATTAAAAGTAAAATTATTACGGCAGAAACAATTATGATGATTTTTCTGTTTTCAGGATCGCTGAAAAATCCACCGCCATCCTCTGTTGTAGGCTCGGTAGTAGGCTTCTTTGTGAGAACAACGGAAATCATACCGTCTTCGCCTAAAACGTATTCATAACCGTCGGGGAGGGGTTCGTAAATAGCTTCGTTAACAACGTTGCCGTATTGGTCAACAAGCTGACCCTTATCGTTAAGAGAAAGAATTTCTTTAATAAGCGGGTTAGCGGAGTTGTTAAGGTCGTTTATAATGGGAAGCATATCAGGACCTTGAATTATAATTCCGTCTGCGTTAGTTATAAACATCGTCGGTAGCGTTGTGCCGTTTGCCGCATCGCTAAAGCTAACGTTTGCGGTAGGTACGATATTAGTAATGTCGCTGTCAGGGGCAGTGTCCTTACCCTGATAAATGTTTAATTTATAAACTGTAGCTGAAAATGCACCGTTTGTGTTATTCTCGCAAGAAATGTAAATAGTCTGTTTCTCGTCAGTTGTTAAAGGAATTACCTCGTAAGAGCTACCCGGCACTTGCATGTCATTAATGAAAATAGTAGTGCCGTCAGGCTCTATTGGAGTTGGATTTATTGATATGTTAGGGCGTAAATAATCCAGATAAATGTTGTATTCCGTAATATCGGAGTAAAATTCGTGTTTTAAATCAAAGCGGGTTGTTTTTTTTCTTACTATATCAAAGCTTTGCTCGTATGTATAACGTGTTTGTGAAATAGTGATTTTCGCATCCTCGTAAGCCATTCTTTGAAGAATATAGAAGGGGATAATGTTATCTGTTGAAGCCTTTTTCAACGCACTTGGGTCTAAAGTAACACGGTACTGAGTGCCCAACATAGCGGTCAGATACTTTTGACGAATCTCTTCGGTGGTGGCAGTTTCAGCATCTACTGCTATACCGTAATTTCTTATTGCCATAATCGCAACTCGTCTGTAAACTTCGTTCGGTGATATAGTAACAACCTCGGCGGGTGAAATGTAGCCTGTGGTATAAAGCGTAATCAACGACGTATAGTAGATGTAATCGTCGAGAGTAAGTATATCCTTGTTTCCGAAATATTTTTCAATGAAAGACCTTAGGTTTGATTCCTCTCCTGAAAGAGCAATAAGATACATAACAATTGCTTCTTCAAGAGGTGTGCCGTTGGGAATTTGCATATGCTGACCCTTGTAAACGTAGTAAAGGTCGTTTTTCATCATAGCATAAAGAGAGATAATCATAATCCTTTTTTCAGGGTCTTTTTCATCCTCGGGCGTTACAATTATTCCGTTCTCTCTGAGCCACTGCGCCTTATCCTCTTCAGTAGAATCGGGGTCTGCGAAGAAAGAGAGAACACCTATTTGCTCGAGCAGATATAAGTAGGCGGCTCTTTGGGTATCCTCGGTTATGGTGTATAATTCGACGTATTCAGCGACCTGATTTTTGAAGTTTGGTGCATCCATATTGTAGGGGTAGCTACATACAGGGATAAGAACTTCAGGTGAAGTTAACCCCTCAACCGAAAGCATATCTTCTTTTACGTCTAATTTCCTAAGCCAGGAAAGGTCGTTTTGGTCATATTTATATTGAGTTTGAACGCCGATATTAGTAGCGTCAATAGCGGGGGCAAAGGTAGCTGCTGATACAGCAGGTGAAAAAACTGTGAAACAAACAATAATAGCTATCAAAAGTGATACTATTCTCAATCTTTTTGCCATATTGCAACTCCTTTCAGAATAATAATAAGCATAAATTTATAATCCTAAAAAGTTATTTATCATTCAACAATAGAAAATGAGAAAACTGTTGTTGTTGAATATTTTTCACCTGCATCATAAATGCATTTGTGCCATTCGGGGTGGTTGGGTGAATCGGGGAAAACCTGTGTTTCAAAGCAGAAGGCACAACGCTTTGTCATAAGCACACCGTCTTTACCTGCAATTGTACCGTTAAGAAAATTGCCCGTATAAAGCTGAACGCCGGGAAGGTCGGTTTTAACCTCCATTTTTATACCGCTCTTATCACCTATAGCTGAAGCGGCAAATTTAAGAGTGCCGTCAAAAGCTTTGATACAGAAATTGTGGTCAAAGCCGTTACCGTTTTTAATTTGGATATGGTCAGCTTCAATATCTCTGCCGATTGTTTTAGGTACAGTAAAATCAAAGGGAGTGCCTTCAACAGAGGGAAGCTCGCCTGTAGGAATACTGATTTCGTCAATAGGAGTATATCTGTCAGCATTGATTGTAACAATATGGTTAAGAATATCACCGCTGTCAAAGCCGTTAAGGTTAAAATAAGCGTGGTTTGTAAGGTTAATAACAGTTTTCTTGTCAGAAATAGCAGAATATTCTAAAACAAGCTCGTCGTTATCGTTAAAGGTGTAAATCACCTGAACGTCAACGTTGCCGGGGAAGCCCTCTTTGCTGTCAGGGCTGTGATATGTAAATTTAACGGCGTTGTCACCTATAGCTTCGCCTTGCCATACAGCAGAGGAATATTCACCGCCACCGTGAAGGCTTGTAATACCTTTTTCGTTAAGAGTAACGTTGTATTCTTTTCCGTCAATAGTGAATTTACCGTCTTTAATACGGTTTGCATACTGACCTACAACAACGCCTTGATAGTCACCGCGTTCAACGTGACCCTCAAGAGAATCGTGACCCACTAATATATCAATAAGATTACCGTTTTTATCTTTTATAAAAAGCTTGTCGAGAGTGGCGCCTTTTTCAATTATCTGAGCTTTTAAACCGTTTTGGTTTTCAATAACAAAAGCCGAAACAGCGGTACCGTTAATTACACCGTAAGCTGATTTTGTAACTGCCATAAAATCTATACCTCCAAGGTAAAATAAAAGCCATAAAGACCTATAATAAATATACAATTTTATACACCTAAAGTCAAGAGAGAAAGTGGCTAAAAGCCCTTGATTTCCATAAATTAACACTTTGTTTTTAATTAGTTTACACAAGGTTATTTTATACTCATTGATTAAAGGCTTTTTTTATGATATTATTGTATAAGAGATTTTATGCGGAGTATAATTTACTGCAAAGAAAAGGAGGCGTACCATGAGCTTTATTGATGCTTTATCACCGTTTTTCAGGTATTTGATGTTAGCAATAGCTTTGTTTGTAACGGTGCGTCTTATTATTGCCCTTTTTTGTAAAAAAGTCACCGACCCCGTAAGAGGTAAGCTTATTAATAATATAACAAAAGAAGCCATACCGCTGTATGACAGAGAAACCTCTTTGGGCAGAAATAAAAAGTGCGACGTTGTATTATCTTTTGATACGATTTCACGTCTACATGCGGTAATAGCCTATAGAAGCAAAGGCTTTGTTATATTTGATACTTTTTCAAAATCGGGTATAGCGGTAAATAATCAAAAAATTGATGGTAAAAGCTACCTTAAAAACGGCGACGTTATAAATATGGGTGGTCTTGAATTTACTCTTGAAGAATCAAAATACAAATACATCAAAGACAAGAGCGGTATGTTAGGAAAGCCATCTTACGGCGTTATTCTTATACTTCTTGCTATTTTTAACGTTGTATCCTTGTTGTTAAATCTTCAGCCTGACGGCGAATACAATATTCAGGTTGCTTTAACGTATATTATCTTTATCGCAATGCAATGGATTTACTATGTTTTTGCAAGCTTTGTTCTTAAAATATATAATTTTGAGCTTGAAATGATAGGCTTTATGCTTACTTCAATCGGTCTTGCGATTATAGGAAGTATGTATCCGGGCGCCGTTTTAAAGCAATTCCTTGCGACTGTTTTAGGTCTTGTCGGTTATTGTGTTTTATTAATAGTTTTAAGATTCGTAAGCACCGTAAAGGTTATACGGTATATTTTAGCTGCGGGTGCTATCGGTATTCTTGCGATAACTCTCGTTATAGCCGAGCCAACAAACGGAGCTTTAAGCTGGCTTACAATAGGCGGCTTTTCAATTCAGCCCTCTGAATTTGTAAAAATAGCATTCATATTTGTCGGTGCGGCAACTCTTGAAAAGCTACAGTCTATAAGGCATCTTACAATGTACATTATTTTTGCCGCAATATGCGTGGGCGAGCTTTTTATGATGTATGATTTCGGTACTGCTCTTATTTTCTTCTTTGCTTTTATCGTAATTGCGTTTATGCGTTCTGGCGATACAAGAACAATAATGCTTATTTGTATGGTTGCGGCTTTAGGTGCGGCATTGATACTTATTTTCAGACCTTACGTTGCAAACCGTTTTGCTACGTATCTTCACGTATGGGAATATATGGATGAGGGCGGTTATCAGCAAACGAGAACGCTTATTTATTCAGTAAGTGGCGGTCTGTTCGGTTTAGGCTTAGGTAACGGGGAATTACGAAATATCTTCGCTGCGGCAGAGGATCTTGTTTTTGGTGTCGTGTGCGAAGAATTCGGTATGATAATGGGCTTTTTGATTCCGTTAGTTTATATTTGTGTGGTCATATTTGCGGTTATAAACGCCCCAAAAGCAAAATCAGCCTTTTATTCTATTGCAGGTATCGCTGCAAGCTCGATGATGCTTTTTCAAGGTATGTTGAGTATTTTCGGTATAACCGATATTTTACCTCTTACAGGTGTTACCTTGCCTTTCGTAAGCAAGGGCGGCTCAAGTATAATCAGTTGCTTTTGCTTGCTTGCCTTTATTAAGGCAATAGATACCAGAACGTACGCTTCCTTTAAACCGCAAATTAAACTGAAAAAGGAGGCTGTCAAATGAAAAAAACAGCACGAAGAGGTTTAGTTGTTTTACTGCTTGTAGCCGTTGTTTTAGGCGGTTTAGGCTTTCTTGCTTTTAAATTTGCGGTAAACGGTGAAAAGTGGGCAACCTTGAGAGCTAATCTTCATCTTACAGAGAACGGTAGCTTTGTTGCTGCAGGTAATATTACTGACCGAAACGGCGAAATACTCGCACAAACAGAGGATGATGAAAGACTCTATAATAACTCCGAGCGTGTGAGAAGGTCTGTTCTTCACATAATCGGTGATACTGAGGGTTATATTTCTTCGGGTGTTCAAACTGCCTATAAAACTCAGCTTACAGGCTATAATCCCATAACGGGTCTTTACTCTTTGAAAAGATACGGTAGGGGAAATGATATAAAGCTTACCCTTGACAGTAAAGTCTGTGCAACAGCTTATGATGCTCTTAACGGCAGAAAAGGCGTTGTAGCAGCTTATAACTACAAAACAGGGGAGCTTCTTTGCTCTGTTTCTTCGCCCAATTATGATATAAGAAATAAACCGTCGGAAGAAATGATTCAGAAAAATGAAAACGGGAAATATGAAGGTCTTTATATGAATCGTCTTATAGACGGTTTATACACTCCCGGCTCAACCTTTAAAATAATAACAACTGCAAGTGTTATTGAAAATAAGGCTGATATCAACGAATGGCAGTTTGAATGTAACGGCGAAACAGTTATAGACGGTGTTAGAATCACTTGTCCGGATAAGCACGGCGTTATGAATTTTGAAGA
The DNA here is from genome assembly GCA_045605825.1 of Acutalibacteraceae bacterium. Lineage (GTDB taxonomy): Bacteria > Bacillota > Clostridia > Oscillospirales > Acutalibacteraceae > DTU089. The sequence continues at coordinate 3,486 of JAZUQS010000092.1, read as the reverse complement.
AGCATTTACTAAATCATGTAACTGCGCATACGCTGTTTTGACGGATGAAATAGGAAAAAATGCACTTACAAAAACTGCAAAGGAATTTGGTTTTGCTAAAGAATTTTCTTTTGGAAACTCTTATACAAAGGCAAGTACTTTTGATTTAAGTGATGCCGCAAGAGGTGACGTTGCTTGGGCAGGCGTGGGGCAGTATACTACTTTAGTTAATCCATATCATATGCTGACTGTTTTAGGTTGTGTTGCAAATAACGGTAATGCAGTGTTACCGTACGTTGTTTCAAGCGTAACCTCACCCGACGGAAAGCTATTAAAGGAAACGACAGCACTAACTGAAAACCGAATTACCGCTGACGTTGCAATCACTCTTAAAGCAATGATGCGAAAAAACGTGGAAAACAACTATGGTGACGGTAATTTTAAGGGGCTCAAAATGTGCGGTAAAACGGGCACAGCGGAGGTTGCAGAAGGTGTGAAGCCTCATTCATGGTTTGTAGGCTTTTCAGAAAATGAAAATTGTCCTGTTGCTATTTTGGTCGTTGTTGAAAACGGCGGTTGGGGCTCTTCTGCAGCATTGCCTGTAGCATCAACTGTTATGAATGAAATTTTCAAATCATTTTCTTGAAAAAGATTAATAAAATATTAAAGAATTATACAAATTTTGCCATACTTCGACAGTTGACTTGTTAACATAAATGTAGTACAATGTACTGTGAATTTTAATGTTCCGAAAGGTTGAAATAAATGAGTTTTATTGAATTTGATTCCGTTTACAAAAGATATAAAATGGGCGAGGTTGTTATCAACGCTGCTGACGGTGTTACCTTTAACGTAGAACAAGGTGAGTTTTGCGTTATCGTTGGTGCCAGTGGTGCAGGTAAAACAACCGTTCTTAATATTTTAGGCGGTATGGACGACTGTGATGACGGTAAAGTACGTGTTGCAGGTGACCTTATAAACGAATATGACAGCAAACGTCTTATTGAATACAGACGTTATGATGTTGGTTTCGTTTTTCAGTTTTATAACCTTGTTCCCAATCTTACAGCTCTTGAAAACGTTGAGCTTGCAACTCAGATTGGTACAAAGGCTCTTAATCCTGTAAAGGTGCTTGAAAGAGTTGGTCTTGGTGAGCGTATAAATAACTTCCCCGCACAGCTTTCAGGTGGTGAGCAACAGCGTGTTTCTATTGCACGTGCCCTTGCTAAAAACCCAAAGCTTTTGCTTTGCGACGAGCCTACAGGTGCTCTTGACTACAACACAGGTAAACAGATTCTTAAATTACTTCAGGATACAAGCCGTGAAACAGGTATGACGGTTATCGTTATTACTCATAATCAGGCTCTTACTCCAATGGCTGACCGTGTTATTTCTATGAAGAGCGGTCGTGTGGTAAGTATTGAAACAAACGAAAATCCCATGTCAGTTGAAGATATTGAGTGGTAATTGAAAGGATATAGCAATGAGTAAAGCTTATGTTACAGACAGTTTACGCTCAATAAAGCGAACTATAAGCCGATTTATTTCAATTGTTATTATAGTTGCAATGGGCTGCGGATTGTTTTGCGGTTTAAATGCTGTCGGTCCCGATATGCTTGATACTGCAAACTCTTATTATGACAAATACAACCTTATGGATTTAAGATTGCAGTCATATTTAGGTCTTTATGAAGCAGATTTAGAGGCTGTAAGAAAAATCGAAGGCGTTAAGGCTGTACAGGGTGCAAAATTCGTTGACGGATATGTTCAGACTATGTCTGATGAAGGCAAGTATGAGGGTATCGTTGATATCGATGGCTCTGAGCTTACAATTCGAGTTTTAGGTGTAGATTTAGGTATGGCGGTTGATTTCCAAAACGGAATTGATAACCCCAACTATATCAATAGATTAAAGCTTGTTGAAGGCAGATACGCTGAAAGAGATAACGAATGTGTTATTACTTGTAGCGGTCTTACAACACCGGAACAGTTTAAAATCGGCGAAACAATAAAGGTTGTCGGCGATGATGAAGAAATTACATATTCACTTAAAAATAATGAATTTACCATTGTAGGTATAGTTCAAACGCCTTATTGGGTTTCTTACGAGCGTGGTGTTACTACTGCAGGTAGCGGTAAATTAGGTGACTTCGTATACGTTTCAAACGATGCTTTTACTGATAAAATCAATTACTACAGTGAAGCTTATATAACTCTTGAGGGTGCTGATGAATTTGAGGCATATACTGACGAGTACGACGAATTCGTTGAAGCTAAAATGCTTGAAATTGCGGAAAGGTCAGAAGCACTTGCTGCTTTAAGAAGATCGGAACTTAAGGTTGGTCTTGCTGAAAAGCTTACAGATGCACAAAAGAAAATTGATGATGCAGAAGCTGCGGTGGGCACAAAGCTTGAAGACGGTAAAGCAAAGCTTGAAGAGCTTTACGAACTTGAACGTGACGGTGAAAGGCTTTTAGCTGAAGCTCAGGCTCAAATGGACGAAGAGTACAGCAAAGTGCAGTCACAGCTTCAAAGCGGTAGCGACGAATATCTTGCTGCAGTTAACGAATATAATGCAAACGTTCAGACTCTTTCTGCCAAGCAGATTGAATTTTCAAACAAAACAACTGAATATAACTCAAAAAATCTTGAGTTGAACGATGCGAAAAATCAACTTGATGAAGCAAAAACACAGTTGACCATCGCGGAAACTGAAATCAGAGTTACAGAAGCTCTTGTTACAAGTACAAAAACAACCCTTGAAACCTTAAGACAAAATCAAAACGTTTCTCAGGACGACCTTGACCTTGATGCTATGGCAGACAGATTAGAGGAAACAAATCCTCAGCTTGCTGCAACCTTAAAATCACTTTCAAACTTTACTGCACAGGGTATGGCGGCGGATGCGATTGTTGAGGTTGAACAACTTCTTGACCAGTATAATTCCGAGCTTGCAGTTGCAAAGCAGCAAAAGGATGCAGGCCAAAAAGAGTATGACCAAAAATATGCTGAATGGTCTGAAGCTGATAAAAAATTAAGAAATGCTAAGAAACAGCTTGACCAAGCTGAAAAAGAGTTGAAGGCTGCGGAAAAACAGCTCGCTGATTTCAAAGAAAAGATTGAATCAAGCGGTGATCAGCTTCAGTATAGCACAATTGAAGCTAATACAAAGTATATGACCGCACAGGCAACCCTTGCTTTAAGAAGTACACAGTATCAGAATATTAAAGCAATTATTGAGCAGGCTGAGAAAACATATTCGGAAAGCTCTGAATTAATAAATGCTAAAATCGGTGCTGCAAAAACAGAGTACAACAAAGGTGAAAATCTTCTCAAAAACATCAACGATGGTGTAGGTTGGAGTGTTTACACAAGAAAAGATTCACCGGGTTACTCGGGTTACGGCTCTGCGGCGGAAAATATGGTAAGACTTGCATATATTTTCCCCACGTTCTTCTTTATAGTTTCTACAATGATGTGTCTTACAACAATGACAAGAATGGTTGA
>JAZUQS010000091.1:0-13420 GCA_045605825.1 Acutalibacteraceae bacterium | reverse complement strand
CATTGTGGGTGGTAAATCAATAAGACTTACAAGTGCAGAAATGTTTTCTGCTTTTTTTACTGCACCGCCACCGAAAACAAGTGGTGTATGAGTGCAGGAATCGTGACAACTACGTTTATATTCAATGTTTCGTGTTTTAAAGTGGCAACCGTGGTCACTTGTGTATATTATAACGGTGTTATCATAAATGCCTTTCGCTTTTAGTAAATTAACAAGCTTACCGACATTTTCGTCAAGTCTGTTTATTGCTGCAAGATAATCGGGGTATTCCTCGTTGTAATCACCCTTTAAAAATGATAAATCTTCGGGGATAGGGGAGTCTCGATATTTTTCTACACTTTCGATAGGACCTTCGAAATGCCCGCGGTCATTTTGGTGGTGGGGTTCTAACTGTGAAATAAACACAAAAAACGGTTTTTCGTTGTTGTGATTTTCAATGTATTCCAATGCGAAATCATTTATACAGTCTGCACGGTAACCCATGAAATTAATTTTATTACCGTTTTCATCAAAAACGTAGCCGTCGTAGCCGTGAGAGGTGAATTCTAAAACGTCGGCACCTCGCCAGTATTTGTAACCGCCTTGTTTTTCAATCGGCACGGCAGTTTTCTCACAGTGTGTTCCAAACCCCTTTAATCTGTCTGAAGCAAGATGCCATTTGCCGATATAAGCGGTGTCATATCCATTTTCGTTAAAATAATCGGCTATTGTTTTTGTGTTTTCTGCTAACGGGATACCGTTCCAATAGCATTTGTTTTCGGTTGCGTATTCACCGGTCTGTAAGCAAGCACGGGCAGGACCGCAAACAGGTTGGCAGGTAAAGGAGTTTTCAAATAAAATACCTTCTTCACCTAATTCCCAAACGTTAGGCATAATCTCGCTATTTAAAGTATCCCATCTTTGTTGGTCTGAAAAGTAAAATATAATGTTAGGTTTCATAATAAACACCCCAATGTTTGATAAAACTAATATATCATAAAGCATTACTATCTTCAACCGTGAAATTGACACAGAATAACTAATTTGATATAATTATAAAGAGGTGTTTTTATGTCATCAAAGGTTTATTTTTCAAAAGTAATCACACCTGAAAAGGTGCTTGAGCTTTACAAAATTCTCGGAAAAACTTTAAACGGTAACGTTGCGATTAAGGTTCATTCGGGCGAAAAGGGTAACCAGAACTTTTTAAAGCCTGATTTCTGGAAACCTATTATTGATTTTGTCGGTGGTACGGTTGTTGAATGTAATACCGCTTACGAGGGTGCAAGAAACACTACCGAGCGTCACGAAAAACTAATGGAGGAACACGGTTGGAAAGAATATTTCAAGGTTGATATTCTTGATGCCGAAGGTCCTGATTTAGTCCTTGATATTAAAAACGGCGAAAAAATTAAGAAAAATTTCGTTGGTAAAAATATTGAAAATTATGATTCAATGCTCGTTCTTTCTCACTTTAAAGGTCATCCTATGGGCGGTTACGGCGGCGCTATAAAACAGCTTTCAATCGGTGTTGCTTCTTCCTACGGAAAAGGTTATATTCACGGTGTTGGTAATCCCGATAACTTCTGGATATCCGACCACGATGAATTTCTCGAGTCTATGGCTGAGGCTGCAAGTTCTGTTGTTGATTATTTTAATGGTAACATTGTTTACATTAACGTTATGAAAAATATGAGTGTTGACTGCGATTGCTGTGCAAAAGCCGAAGACCCTTGCATTGCCGATATCGGTATTCTTATTTCCGATGACCCTATAGCAATTGATCAGGCTTGTATTGATTTAGTTTATTCGTCATCAGACCCAGGTAAACCTCATTTAATTGAAAGAATCGAAAGCCGAAACGGTATTCACACTATTGAAGCAGCGGCTAAATTAGGTTACGGCTCAAGAGAATACGAGCTTATAGAGATATAAAAAATTGAGAGATGCTGATTTTAAAGCATCTCTCTTTTTGTTTTTATTATGACTTTTTCTTTTTGTACTTAAACAACAACACGTAAATCACTAAAAACCCAATAACTGCAACCGACATAATCAAATGCTCCCAAAGGTAGCTTCCGTGCCATAGCTCGCTGAAGCCATCTGCAGTTAAAAGCTTGCCTGTGCTTTTTATAATAAATACTGTATTACGGGCTTTTTCGCCTAAGAAGAAATATAAAATAGCGATTAAACCAACGTAATAAGGCAAAATTTTGTTTGCAAATTCGTAGGGAAGTAACTCAAACGGCATATTGCTGTTTTTCATATTGGCTTTAATCTTCTTATGTATAGGGAAGAAGATTATTACACTCAATAAAACTGTTAGCACAATTTCAAAGGTTTCGTTATCAAGTATCAATTCATTTAATCTGAATGCAAAAGCCCTAATTAAAACAATGCCGAAAAGTGCAAAGACCGTTATAAAAGAATTGAAGTAAACAGTTGCTTTTTTATTATTGAAAAGAGGGGAGTATTCATACTCTTCGCTGTTAGTATATTCTTTAGGTAATAGAGCAATTATAAGCATGATGCCAAGACCTAAAAAGAATCCGGTGAAGAATTCCCAGGTTGACCAAGCACAGGTTGCAAAGAAGTCGGGCGTTTCAACCCCTGCAAAAAAGCCTCTGTCTGAGCCGAGAATTAAAGGCACGTCTGCAACTGTTATAGCGATACCGCAAACAAGGTTTATAAGGGTTGAGAAGATAGCGTTAAACTTATCTTTTAAAACAATACCTACGCCAAGGGAAGAAGCGAAAGCACCTATAGCACTTGAAATAACCTGAACACTTGTGAAATAGTTTCTGCAAAAAGGAATCTTTTTAGCCCAAGCGGCAGAGCCTAATTGAGTTATAAAAGCTTTCATCGGTGTCATATCGTGTCCTGCATCAATAAGACCGAGAGTAGCACCCTCAACTGCCTGCGGGTTTATTACTGAAAGTATGTAGTGAGAAACAGAAAGATTAGCTATAAAATAAGTTGCGTAATAAATGCCAATGAAAATAACATAGTCTTTAAATTCATACTTTTTCTTTGAAAAAAGTGAGCCTAAAGCTATAGCGAATAAAGGAAACCAACCGAAGCCTAAAAGAAGCATGATCGCAAGACCGCTATAGGGGCTTATTTCAAGAAATCTGTCAACCTCTTCGCCTTGGAAATTCCAGGAACTTGAAAGGTAACCGTTCATTTGCGAGTTAAGAGTACCCCAACCGCCCGTAGTAATGCCTGCAAGAATTACAGCAATCGGTATCATTTCGTAATTCATTGCTTTCCTTTTACCGTATAAAGCGTAAACCAATAAAAGAATGGTTGTTGTTACCGTGAACATTCCCCACATTGAGCCGAAGCCGTGGTTACCTCTTACACGCCAAGCAAAGCCGATTAAAAACGCACCTGCAATTATTGAAAATATTTTCTGTATAGAATTAAGTTGATTAACACTTTTAGTCATGAAATCACCACTTTATTAATAATATGAAGTCTTTAATATTTAGTTGAAAAATGCTTTGATTTTGTCAATAATCGTTGTATTATCTTCGCTTTCTATCTCTGAAACGCCAAACGTAACGTCATCAAAGCTTAAGTCAGCATCGCCGTTTGAGGAAAATTCAAAGGATAAATTAAATACTTCTTCTAATCTTTTGCTTTTAAGGGTGAAGCCTAAATCCTTGCCGAAAATACGGAGCTTGTTAAGATTAAAAATTAAAGTATGCCATTCACCATCGTTTTTTATAACGTAACTGCAGCTATCCGAGTCTGCTAACTCGGGGGATAACCAAATGAATTTGTTTACATATAACCTTAATTCTTTTAAAGAGATATCTTTGTCACCGTTGTTTCTGACTTTAACCGAGATAGTTGTGTAATTACTGTAGTTTGTGTCAACGTCAAAATAATTAACAGTTTTTGTTCTGCCTTTTTCGTTAGTTTCTTCTATCATTAATAAAGGTGAAGCTGAAAACTCGTTATTACTTGATGTTATATGTAAACCGAAATCGCCTTTGTAGGTTGAGTTTTTATTAATTGAAATTTCAGCATCGTCAGCTTGCCAGGCATCGTAATAACCGCTGTTTTTCTCACCGTGCATGTGAAATATCTTCTCGTCGTTACAGTATGCCCATCTTTTATCTAACCAGAATTGAGTATTATATGAAGAATCGGTTATAAACGTAGCAACGGGTAATGTTTTGCCGTTTTCGTCAGATGCGTAAAGATTAGAAAAAGAGTTGTTGTTACCGTATGCATAAGTAGCTGATTTCGGACTTTTAATTTCATCGCTAAAAACTTTAACTGTGTCTTTAGAAACAATCTTGGCATCTGCTTTAATATATACGCCGTTTTCACCGCAAATTGCAAAGCCGTTAATAATTGATTGTTCGCATATAATACCGTCACCTATATTATCTAAAGTAACGTATATAGCTCCATTATCTATTTTACTTGATTTTATAGTGGGGGCAGAGGTGGTTTCTCGCATATTGTAAACAAGACCCTCGGCACAATATGCCATTCTTTCACCGATGGGTTTCTTTGTTTCCGGGTGGATAGCACCTACTTCATTTATATATGTAAGGGGAACGTCGTAAATAGAAACAATTGATCTTGATTCAGTTTTCTCTTTTTGAAGCTTATCAAAAAGAATATTCATATCTGATGCGAGGTAGCCGAGATCGTCATAAGTGTAAGATGCAATTTGGGAATAAACAATAGGAAGTTGACCTTGCTTGTAGTTGAAAAGTCTTGTGTAAGACTTTTGAAGCAAATCGAATCGTTCCTTGTAGGTTTTTGTATCAAACATTACATCTGTTTCACCCTGATACCAAATCATACCTGATATTTTAAAATCTCTTATAGGGTGAATTCTTGTGTTATAATTTGCCGTCATATCGTGGTGAACTTCAATTTCACCCGGCTCTTCTTTCCAGTCATCATACGGGATATATCTTTCGTCATTGATAAGGTCGTTTTTAATAACCTCATTATTGTCGATATCTTCTCTTGAAAGCCAAGAAATAATTGAAGAGCCACCTAAGCTGACATTAAGAATTCCCACAGGCATATTAATACTTTTTTCAAGTCTTTCTGCAAAGTAATAGCTGACAGCACTCATAGCGTAAATATCTTCGTCTTCTTTCGATACCCATTTTGCACCCGAAATATCTTCCTGCGGATTTTTCGGCACGGTTTTTTCGTCACCCATGTTATCGTTACCCTTGTATTCGATATAAGGGGGGATTATTAACACCCTGATACCGTCGCTTGATATCTCTTTGTTGTTGTAAAGCTTTCTACCGTCTTTTTCCTGTGAAAGAGGGTACATCATATTACTTTGTCCTGCTGAAAGCCACAACTCACCAAAAACAATGTTTTTTAAAACTATTTCTTGCTTTGAGTTTGATTTGAGAACTATTTTATATTTTTGATAACTGCCTTCTGGTGCAGTGAAAGAAACAGAAAAAAGGCCGTCTTTACCTACAACCGTTTCTTCCGTTGCGATTATCTCTTTGCCTTTTTGTAACTCTAAGGTTATTTTATTGCCCTTGCCACCGTAACCCTTAATAACTGCCGTTTCTTTTTGTTGAAAAAGCATGTTATCCGAATATATTGAATAAAGTGTGATTTTTTTGCTTGAAGCCGCATTTACAATTGGTACGTTTGTTAATAATAACGTAGCTACAAGTAATATCATTAGTAGTCTTTTTTTCATATACGAAACCTCACTTTTTGATTTATTTAATGATATCATTTTATAAAAAGGTAGTCAATAAAATATTGTTTGAAAATATATAAGAAGTGTGATACCATAACCTATGTAAATAAAAATAATTCGGGTGAATTTATGAGTAAAGAAACTGATATTTTTATAAAAGACAGAGCGGATCCATACGTTACCTCAGGTGACGACGGTTGGTACTATTTTACCGCATCTTACCCAATGTACGGTAAAGATGATAAAGAGGGGTATGACCGTATTATTTTAAGACGGTCTGAAACTATTGACGGTCTTAAAACAGCAGAAGAAAAGGTGATATGGGATGAAAAAGAATCTGAGTCATCCTTCCGTTTTATATGGGCACCCGAGTTGCATATAATTGGCGGTAAATGGTACGTTTTATTCGCCGCAAGCGGTAGCGAAAATAACGTTTGGGATATTAATTGTCATATAATAATGTGCAACGGTAAAGACCCTTATAATGATAGTTGGACTGATTTAGGTAAATTTCAAGCTTGCGACGGTGACGATTTTTCTTTTACGAATTTTTCTCTCGATATGACTTATTTTGAAAGTGGCGGTGTGTCTTACGTTGCTTGGGCTCAAAACGGTGGAAATTCTAACGTTTATATAGCAACGGTAAACCCCGAAAAGCCTTGGAAAACAACCTGCAAAGCCGTTTTACTGACTAAACCCGAATATGATTGGGAAAGGGTTAGGATCCCCGTTAACGAAGGCCCTGCGGCTATGAAGCATAACGGGAAAATATTTCTTGCTTTTTCAGCATCTGCAACAGGACCTGAATACTGCATAGGTCTTATGTATGCCGATGAAAATTCTGATTTAACCGATATAAATAATTGGACTAAATCAGAAACCCCCGTGCTTACATCAGATGATTTAATTAGCGAATACGGACCGGGTCATAATTCATTTGTTAAAGATGAAAAAGGAGAATGGGTATTCGTTTACCACTCGAGAGATGAAAAATGCTTTAAGGGTGAATGTGGCTACTCGCATTACGATTCTCTTTACGACCCTTGCCGAAGTGCAAGAAAGAGATACGTTAAATGGGATGAAAATGACTTTCCGATTTTAAATGCATAATATAACGCAAAGCTTTGCCTCCCTGTGCGTAGCATAGGGAGGGGGACCAACGCCCGGCGTTGGTGGAGGGTAGTTCTCTTACTTTTTAGGTTTATTAAATGAAAAGCAACCTACAAGAAATTTTTCTTGTAGGTTGCTTTTTCCTTTTATTCAAGCACTAAATATCCGCATTCGTTTATTGTAACCTCACCGCTGACGGTTGTGCCGTTTACAATATCAAGATATTCTTGGTCAAGTGTAACGTTTGCAACTCCGTCAGAGAAGTTCATAATGAAAATAACGTTACCTCTTTTTCTAATGCTTACGCCTGAATCAGCAATTATTTCCGTGTCAGGCTTAATATCATATTCTTTTATGATATCCTCGCAGAATTCCTTTGAAAAACGACCCTTGTCGCAAAAAGCAACGTAATATGCCGTACCTTTACCAAAATTATTTTTAGTAACTGCAGGTGTGTCGTAATAGAAATCGCTCTTGTAATGAGCTAACACCTCGGCATTTTCAGCGTGGATAATGTCGCAGAAGTTAATTGCCTTATAGTAATGCTCGTTAAATTCAACTGCGTTTTCAACGCCTTTAGGTAATGAATCGGTTTCTTCAGCCCAAATACCGAAAACTTCCTTAAGGTTACCGCATGGGAAACCGCCTAAATGACAAAGGTCATCTTTGTCAACGATACCCGTTAAGAAGGTTGAAATAAACTTACCGCCGTTGTAAACGTAATCTTCAATCTTTTTATCAACGCCGTCTTTAAGCATGTAAAGAAACGGTGCGATAATTAAATCGTATTTACTGAAATCATCATCCATTGAAATAACGTCAACGGCAATTCCTTTTTTCCAGAAGGGTGCATACCATTTCGTGCATTCTTTATAGTAATCTCTTTCAAGATTGTTGTAACCGCAGAAGTAACCCGTTGCCCATTTGTTTTCCCAGTCATAGATAATTGCAACCTTGCTTTCGGTTCGTTTACCTACAACGTCGCTGATTTTTTCAAGATTCTGACCAAGCTTTGCAACCTCTTTGAAAACTCTTGTGTTTTCGTGACCGCAATGGTCAACAACTGCACCGTGGAATTTTTCGTGACCGCCACGGCTCTTTCTCCATTGGAAATATTGAACGCTGTCAGCACCGTGAGCAACCGCTTGAATTGAGGATAATTCTTGTCTGCGGGGCTTGGGGAGCTTGTTAACGTCGTGCCAGTTAACAAGAGAGGGTGTGCTTTCCATTATAAAGAAGGGTTGACCGTCCTTCATTGAGCGAAACGTATCGTGAACGAATGCAGTTTCGTAAGCTTCAGCAACGTTTCTGCCTTTATCCCAAGCAGGATAGTTGTCCCAGGAAATTAAGTCAAGATGCTTTGCGAATTTCTGATAGTTTATACCGTCATACATTTTCATAAAGTTAGTTGTGATCGGTATATCGGGGGTTATCTCTCTTAACGGTACAATTTCATTTTCAAAGAATGAAATGTGACTGTCAGTAACGAATCTTTTCCAGGCTAATTTCATTGCAGGTACGTGGTTTTCGCCTCTGAACTTCGGTGAATTAATTTGTGACCAATCACTGACCTGATGACTCCAGAAGCCGTTCCACCATTTAAAGTTAAGGTTGTCGAGGGTTTTATATTCTTTCTTTAACCACTCTCTGAACGCCTCTTGACATAGCTCACAGTGACATTCACCGCAATATTCATTTGAAATATGCCACATTTTAACAGTAGGATGATTTTTGTATCTCTCTGCAAGCCTTCTGTTGATATTCTGTACCTTTTCTCGGTAAATAGGTGAAGTAAGGCAATGATTGTGACGTACACCGTATTCGTTTCGAATACCGCTTTCTTCAACTCTTAAGACCTCGGGGTATTTTTGAGCAAGCCACAAAGGACGGGCACCCGACGGTGTTGCAAGTATAACGTCTTTTCCGTTTTCGTGTAATTTGTCAAGCAATTCGTCAAGCCACTCGAAGTTATAAATACCTTCCTCTGGTTCAAGCATTGACCATGAGAATATGCCAACAGTAGAACTGTTAACGTGGGCTAAATTCATAAGTCGCATATCTTCATCCCAGATTTCAGGAGTGTCAATCCATTGGTCAGGGTTGTAGTCGCCACCGTGAATTATGTAATCGAAAAATTTATCGCTCATTATTGTTTCCTCTTACGCTAACTTCATAAACATTTCAAGAATTCTCTTAACGCAAAGCTCTAAATCAGCTCTTGTTATATCGCCCTTATCGTAGCCGACTTTTAAATCCTCGGGATAACCGCAATGCATCTTCATATCGTTACCTGCTTTTACCTCTTTTACGGGGTCATTCTTAACGCCCCAGTCAGTAACAACCATACCCTTGTAACCCCATTCGTCACGGAGTATACCCGTTAAAAGCTCATAGCTTTCTGAGGTGTGCTGACCGTTTATAAGGTTATATGATGACATAACTGTCCAAGGGTCAGCCTCTTTAACTGCAATTTCAAAGCCTCTTAAATAGATTTCTCGTAAGGCTCTTTCCGAAACTCTTGAGTCACTTGCAAATCTGTTTGCTTCTTTATTGTTACAAGCAAAATGCTTAATTGAAACTGCAACCTTTTGTGACTGTACGCCTCTTGTTACCGCACTCGCAGTTTTACCTGCAATTAACGGGTCTTCTGAATAATATTCAAAGTTTCTACCGCAAAGAGGATCTCTGTGAATATTAAGAGCAGGGGAAAGCCATACACCGAGATTGTTTTCTCTGATTTCGGCACCGCCGCCTTTACCTACCTCATAAGCAAGTTCGGGGTTCCACATACAAGCAAGAAGCGTAGCGCAAGGCCAAGCCGTTGTGGGAATGCCCGTTTCAACGTCAAGTCTTAATCCTGCAGGGCCGTCTGCAGTAGGTACTGCTGGAACTTTGAGCCTTTCAAGACCACCGAAGCAGCCTGTGTTACAAACACCTGTAGGACCGTGACCGCCAACAAACTCCATTAATTCCTCGAGAGTGAGCTGTGCAACAAACTCATCAAGTGAAATCTCTTCGCCGACTTTATCAAAAACAACCTCTTTTTCGGGTGCTTTTGCGTTTGTAGGCTCGTTAATGCCGTAAAGATATTCTTCTTCGCCTAAAGGTAATTCCTCATAGCTACCGTCAGCAAGAAGTCTCTTTTTAAGCTTAAAAGGTTTGCACCAGTCTGAAAGCTGTTCAGTAACAGTATCTTCGTTTACAGTGTATTCAAAATCGAGTTTCTCGTTATCTCTTACAGATGTGCCGATATAGAAGCTGTAAACACCTTTTTCTAATACTCTTGCTGATTTTTGGATTTTGCCTAAATCGTCAAAGCTTGCCATATCGTTTATATCAAAGCTCATAACAACCGTTTCAGCTTCACCCGGGATAAGCAATTTTGTCTTTTTGAATGCGGCAAGTTCTTTTGAGGGCTTACCTAATTTTCCTTGGGGTGCACTGTAATAAAGCTGAACAACCTCTTTACCTGCAACCTTACCTGTGTTTTTAACTGTTGCAATACCAATGATTCTGCCGTCGCTTTCGCAACAAACCTTACCGCTTATTTCAAAGCTTGTATATGAAAGACCGTAGCCGAAGGGGTAACGGACATTTTTACTTGCACCGGGGATTGTCTCAAAGTATCTGTAGCCTACGAAAATATCGTCGCTGTAGTCAACGTGGTCAAAGCATTCCCAGAAATCGTCTTTACAAGGGTAGCAGTCGTAGGATTTAGCAATAGTGTCTACAAGCTTACCCGAGGGGTTAACGTCACCGCAGAGAAGGTCAGCTATAGCAGAGCCTCCCTCCATACCGCCTTGCCAACCGAAAAGAATACCTTGAACTTTATCATTCTCTGCAAAGTATTCGCAGTCAATCTGAGCACCTGAGTTGATAATAATTATAACCTTGTTAAAGTTTTTAGTAACGTTATCAATTAACTCTTTCTCAAGGTCTGAAAGATAATAGTCACCGCCTTGAGCTCTTCGGTCAACACCCTCTGCAGAAAAACGGCTTAAAGTAATAATTGCTGTGTCTGCGTTTTTACCTGCGTCTTCAATAAGTGAATAGGGGACCTCCGCTTCCTTAACGTGCATAGCGGCAAAGGTGTCGTAAGTCATATCGTCACGTTCTGTGCAGAATTCCATATTGTTAACGATATCCCAACGGGCGTTAATCTGCTCTTGAGTAAGCACGTTTACGCTTTCTTTTTCAACGTATTCTTTATAAAAATCAACGAGAGGCATATATACTGAAACCTTGCCTTCAGCTTCTTTCATTTTGAAGCCGTCAGCAATATTTCTGATATATGGGCAGTTAACGTCACCGCTACCGCCACCGCCTTTTATGTATTCAATAGTTGCTTTACCGAAAAGGGCAATTTTTTCGCCTTTTTTAAGGGGTAAAGCATTGTTTTCATTTTTTAAAAGCACCATACCCTCTGTTGCTGCTTCTTTTGAAAGAGCAATATGCTTAAGAGAAGCGGTAACGCATCTACCGTCTTCACCTAAAGGCTTGCAGGGTTGGTATCTGAATCTTGCATATTTTTCCATTAGAATCATTCCTTTTGAGAAAATTTCTTTTTAATTATATTATCTAATGTAGTTACCGTCAAGTAAAGTAAGTTATTTTTTACCGAACAGTATTTTTAACTTTGTTTTGTAAATTACGAGAGTTATTGCCGTTGTAATTACAATAATTAAAACCGTTTGAGAGGCTCTTATTACATAGTAATTTAAAGATAAGGATATCAAGTTATCAAATAACCCTAGTTTAATGAAGATTTTATCAACAATCGGTATCAAAATAGTCTGATGCCAGGCGTAGTAAAATAAACTGTTTTCGCCTATATATCTTATCGGCTTAAGTGTGAAAAAGGTTGAGAAAATAATTACCGCAAAAATACCTGCAAAAGCCGATATAAATGTAAATGGCGGAAAACCGTAGGTCGAGTCAAACATTTCCATACCGTTACCTGATATTTTGTGGGTGAGATATCCGAAAACAACATTTGCAATACCAAGTAAAAAGAATAATAAAACTGCAAAAGCTCTTTTGTCTTTTATATAATCAAAATATTTACCGTGCTTCTTTAAAAGATATCCGCCACAGAAAAATATTGTAGCAGTAAAGCAAACGTCAATATTCCAAGGAAGAGGCTGTCCACCGCAATGGTAGTAGTAAATACCAATGCAAACAAGCACAACAGAAAATGCAAATTTTAATAAGTCTGATTTTGTGAATTTACATACGAAGTAAAAGAAAATGTTTACAAAAAATAAGCAAGCAATAAACCAAAGAGTCCAAAGTCTTTCTTGAAATATAAATTCTTTTAAAAGTTGAATTACTGTTGCTTTATTGAGCAAACCGTTACGTAAATATTGTAAAAATGTAAAAGCTATCATAGGTAAGCCTAAAGTAAAATAAGGGATAAGTATGCCTTTGCCCTTCTTTGATATAAAGTCGTTAAATTTTAAGTTTTCGTTAAATACATAACCCGATAAAAAGAAAAATAACGGCACGTGAAAGGTATAGAGCCACACGCCGATTTTACCAACGGCCAAATGGGCAAAAATAACGGCTATTGTGCCGTAACCCTTTGCCATATCAACCCAATCTATTCTTTTTTTAGTTGTGCTATTATTGCTGACCATCATATTCTTATCCCTTATGTATTCATCTAAAAAATATTATCATATTACTAATTCAAATTCAATAACTGAAATGTTGATTTTCAAAGCTTGAAATGATATTATTAAATAAAAAAGAAGTGAGGGGTTATTGATGAAAAATGTTGATATTTTAATTGTCGGTGCTTCAACGACGGGGTGTTGGTTTGCCGAAAGAATGGCAAGAGAAGGCTTTAACGTTCTCGTTATTGAAAAAGAATTGCCCGAAAACGTTTCAAGAAGCTATGATATTTTTCATATGAGTAAACCCGAAATGGAAGAATTCGGGTTAGATATTCCCGAAGAAGACAGTCCTTTAAGAGAGTTTGCATTTAGTGGCTCACCTATGATTTCACCCTACGGTAAATACAGGAAGGGTGGCGGGTCGATTATTACCGTCGGTCTTCACAAGCACGATTACATAATGTATATGGCTGATAAAGCAAAAAATAGCGGTGCAGCTATCAAATACGGTGCTTTGTTTTGCGACTTGGTTTACAATGAAAAGGGTGCAGTAATCGGTGCTATATATGAAAAAAACGGTAAGAAATATACCGTATATTCAAAAATCGTAGCCGATTGCTCGGGTATCCCGTCAGTTGCAAGAACACGCCTCCCCGATTACTATTCTGTTGAAAACTTTAAACTCACTCCACGTGATATATTCTACGTTGTACTTTATTACGTGAAATATAAAGATGAAACTGTTGACCCGAGAAAGCTTGACGGCTTTTTTATGCAATATAAATCCTGGTCTGCACCGGCAGGTGAGGGCTACGATGCTATTTTAGGTATCGGCGGTAGCTATTCTTACGAATATTCGGAAGAGGTTTTTAATTCTCAGCTTCTTAAGAATTACAAATACCCCGATTATGATATATTAAAGGTTGAAAAAGGTCTTACGCCTTATCATCGTTCTGTTTATTCATTTGTTGATGATGGCTTTATTGCTATGGGTGATGCCGCTTGCCTT
>JAZUQS010000090.1:0-37657 GCA_045605825.1 Acutalibacteraceae bacterium | reverse complement strand
TTAAAGCTTGATGAAGCTCACCAATTTTTTTAGCAAATCCTTGATTTAACAAACCCTCAAAAACAACAGTATCATATTTTGCATCTCTGCACAAATCCAAAATATTAGATTTAAGCGAACGAGCATCTTTAAGCACATCTTCTCCTTGTTCACTTATAATCCACGCTAATACGCTAGCTAGACTGTAATTTTCATTGCAATATGGACATGTTGTAGCCATAGTCTGATTTTCTTTACCGCATTTTTGACATTTCATTTTTTTGTCTCCTTAATCTTTATAATAGATATATTTAATCTTTAATTCTATAAATTAATTTGTTTTTTTTTGCATCATATAATTCTTTTCCGTTATTTTGTGTTCTATAATAACTATTAGTCGATGCAACATAAATGTTTTTTAACTTCCAAGCACTTCTAAAGAGCTTTTCTGGGATATTATTTACAGAACCAGGAATATATAGTTTTTCCACTGATAAACCATCAATAGCATTAGGTGATATTGTATAGTACCCTTTAGGAATAATAAGCGTGTCTTTTAAAATTTGCCTTTCTAAATATAGACGAGCATCAGAATAAGTAAACTCACCAAAGGGAGTTACAACTGGTCTTATATTATCAATCGTTCTATCAATAAATTCTTGAAAAGATAATTCGTCTTTATTGTAGTTTGGTTTTTTTGAATAACATTCTGTTGATTCCTTGCTATTACTTTCTTTTATATCTTTATTATTTGTATTATGAACACTTTCAATTGTCAAATCAGCCTCTTTAAAGTTACCAATAAAACTATCAATTATTCTTTTAGCCCAAGTTTCGGAGACTCCCTCTTCATTGATTAAAAAATCTCTTAACTTTGCACTTTCGAAATCAATTTCTTCGGCAGATGAATTGGATAATGTATATAACTTATTAAAGATACCATTATCACAAATTTTTGATAGAATGTGTATTTCTTTTTGAAATTGAGGTCCAATATCCATTAGATGTGCAATAAATTGATTTCTATTTTTTAAGACTTCTATAGTCAAATCATTTATAACTTTTTGTATGGCCGTTTCAAAAGATGTCACAATTATTTCTTTAGACCTAGGAATTTCATAAGCACAAAAAGGACAACACAAAATTTGATTTGCCTTTTCATCTTTTACACTCCAAGATTCTCCGCATGATGAACATGTAAAATCTTTCAAATTACCACCCCATTTACATATTAATTTTTACATATAATTATAATATCTGAACTTGAGCTCCAGCTTTGCCTAACTTGTTTTTTATAACCTTTGCGATATCCTCAGACACATTTTCAACAATTAATGAAGGGCAGTGCTCAATTTGATACTTTGCATCAGCAAGCCCAAGCCCCGTACATTCTCTAAACAGCTTTATTGTTAAAATCTTTTGATAACTATCAATTTTTGTAAGGGTGACCTTTTTCAAGTTAACAGCACTATCTTGTTTTATTAAAATAGTGGTACAACCATCATTTTGTAATTTTTTTTGTAGTTCAGTTGCCACAGTATATTCAAGGTTATTTAAAACAACTATTGGTAATGATGCAAAAACATCATTCCATAAATATTGTATTGAAATATGCTTCAACAAAACGTGATGTATCCACCCTGTATTTATCGGAGCTGAAGCACTTATTATTTTAAGACTATATAATTCATTATTAAAATCATTTATTTGGATGCTTGTTTGCTTTTCTTCTTGTTTAATAAAAATTAGGTTTTGAAAATCATCAGTTTTATTTACTGCCTCAAGAAGTATCAAAAGAGTATTTCGGGCATTTTCATCTGACATCAATGCTTCATCTTTTAACTTGTTAATACAATTCAATATTAAGATTTTTTGCTGTTCTTTATCAGAAGTATTTATAAAATCAACAAAAACACTGATAACACCTACGTTAAAAGCAAAGTCAATCATCTTTTTTTCTCTGTCCTGCCCTTGTACACAGTCCATTAAATACGCTTTAACTAACTTGTGATTTTTTAAAACAAGAGTTCCATTTTCAGCTATCAGCATCTTTAGGACAGATGAAACAGTATATTCATTTTCTGCATTTTTCAAGAATGCTCCACAAAAAAGACATTTATCACATTTCACTGTGCTATTCCATTCGCTTCCACACTTATTACACTTCATAAACAATCCACCTAAAAGAAAATTAATCAATTTTATTCAAATCAACCCAAAGAGCTGGTCTTATTCCACGATTTCTTAAATAAACATAACTACCTGATTTGTTTATTTCACCTGTTTTAGAAACAAGCATTTCCGTGTCTTTAGAAGAACCGGGTGTTCTTAACCACCAAAAAGCGTAACCATTATCATTAAATACGCCTCTTTTTTGAGCATAAGGTGTAGCTTTTACAACTAAATCACCATTTAATAATCTATATGTATTAATCTCTTCAAGTGACGGAATAAAAATTTTATCTGTAGTTTTTGAACCACTATTTCGTGAACTTACAGGACCATACGATGTTTCAATTTCAGTAAAATCTATAAAACTAATTTCTTCGCTTGTAAAAGCATTATGCATAAACTTATCTCTCAACCATTGCCTTAATGTTGAATACTCCCAAGAATTATTAAGACTTTGAGCAGCAAACTGATTAGCATCGACACAATATTCACTCCAGAGAAGAGCCTTATTACCTTTCAAATATATTATTCGCCAAGTAATAGGCTTCACTTCACCATTTGCTTCAAATGGATAATTACCGAATTTGACTATATCTCCGGTTTTATACGATTTTGAAATAGAATAAGAATCAACTGCTTCGGATGGTGTTTTTGTAGCAAACACTACAGATTTTGCAATTAATTTATCTTGCGAAACTTGATGTATATTTTTTTCTTCCCAATGAAGCTGACTAATAAACCAACCTATTATTTCTTTTGCGATAATCGGGTCCATAAATGCATCGTTATGTAGTTTTGAAACTGCTTTATTAACGGCTAATTCTTGCGATGCTTTATCGTCCTTATTTACCATTATCAAGTCACTATATACACCTAAACTTAATGCTAACCTTATTAACTTTCTTTCTCTCTCTAATGTTGGAGCATAGTCTGATAAAAGAGCAACTAATCTGTTGTTATAATTTACAACATTAATTCCATGAGCACTAAAAATAAAAGAGAGTGCTTCATCTATTTTTGTAAAATTGCTATTTTGAATAACAACCTTTGTATCACAAAACGGACAAATTTCAAGCATTTTTATTCCGTTCCATTCACTTTGACAATTCTCACATTTATAGTAAAACACTTTATCCTCCACTTATATCAATTCTTTGGCGTATTAATAATCCTTTGTTTTTCCACATTTAGAACACTTCTTTATAAACAAACCTTTGAAAGAACCGCCACAATACTGACATACTCCCTGTTGCTTTCTCTGACTTGTTATACTTTGTGAATTATTATATTGAGTCACAGGCTGCTTTTTCACAGCATTATTTGAATAATAATTAGTCTGTGTATTCTTTTGAGTATTCAAAGCTCTCTTGTATCTTTCACTTAATGTTCTACTGTCTTTCCATGTCGGTATTCTGTCGAAGATTTCTATGGCTTTTTTCACAGAAGCAACATCATTCTTTTTAAGTAACATTAATGCACGATTATACTCTTGTTCATTTATATTGTTCTGTTTTTCTTTTTCTGCTTTAGCCTTAACTAATCTTTTTTTGCAATCTTCACAAAGTTTTCTGCTGTCTTTCCAATCGATAACCTTTTCAAACCAACTTATTGCAGTTTCTAATGAAAAAGCATCTGTTTTTTCGTAATAGTAAAGAGCTTTTTTATAAACTGTTTCTTTATGAATAACATCAAGTTTTTGAGAACAATACTTTGCTTGTTCTTCTGAATCTTTATAATCCTTTATTTTACCGAATATCATAACAGCTTTGCTGTATATCGTTTCATCTGAATATTTATCTGCCGTTTCTTTTGTATCAATAGCAATTTCATATATTCTTGATTTTTTCAGTTCTTCACACTCAACAACCTGTTGAGCTGAATCTTTATAACCATTTATACTATTAAAAATTGCTATCGCCATATTTAAAGTGCGTTCGATACCATCTACATCTCGATATGAATATACTGATTGTTTCTCTTTGATTGCATTTTCGTATTTAATAGTCTGTATTTCTTCTTCGCACAGAGCCATCAAATCGGCTGAATCTTTATATGTATCAACTAACGAAAAAAGATTAAGAGCATGTTCAAGTTTAGAAATGTCTTTGTTTTTAAATGCTTCTTCTTTTACCTTGCAAGCTGCAATATACTGTTTTTCTTCACTGTTTATATTCGGATGAACAACAGTCCTTGCAGAGGCACTTTGAACAGAGTTATTAACTGTTGATGATTTCGCAACCTTTACCGTCGAACTATTAGTAACTGATTGTATTACCTGAGCAGATGCCGTTTGGGTTGCTTGTATTTCTTTTTCCCCTAAACCTCTTAAGATAATATTTATAGCAGCTATAGCATTATCTTCTGCCAAGAAAGCATCATCTACAAGGACTTTAATTTGTTTCTTTATAATTACTTCTTTTTGTGAGGAGTCAGTTGTTTTTGCAATTTTATATGCAAATTCCATTGCACCATTAGTGCAAAGAATTCTAAACAACTTTTTATCTCTATCATGTCCTCTTACCAAATCCATTACATGAGCATTGATAAGTCTTGAATTTTTCAAAACTTCTATGCCTTGATTAGCAATTATACTTTCAATCGCATCTGATATATCCATGTTGTTTGGGTCTTTAGTTTTTGCTAAATTATTACCACAAAAAGGGCAAGTAATTACTATATTGTTTGATTCCCATTTACTTCCACAAGAGTTACACTGCATTATATCACCTAAAAACAATTTTTAAATTAATTTTAATCGTCTTTTTCCTTCTGCATTTCCTGAGTTCGCTGCTTGTCTATAATATGCCAATGCAATTTGACGGTCTTTGACTACTCCATTTCCAGTTTCATAACAAATACCCAGCTGTACTGCAGCGTCACTATTTCCGTGTTGAGCAGCATATTTTATAAATTTAATTGCCTTATCCTTGTTGTCTTCATCTAAAAGTTGTTTCCCAAGATAAAACATATCTTCTGCATCTTCTTTTGACAATCTTGCTTTGTTCGTAATTAAGTCATTCATCTTATTTTCAACAGATGCTCTATTGGATAAAAACTTATTCTTTAACGAACCGAATAAAGAACTTTGTTTTTGTTGCTGACTTGTTGTATTAGTATTAGCTTGTACAGGTCTCGAATTTGTTGTTTTTTTGTATAATTGACCACTCAAGCCATTTAATTTCCGTCTTCCTTCTTCTATTCCGGAAACTGCTGCTTGCCTATAATATGCTTCAGCAATTTTAATATCACGACTTACACCGTTTCCTGTTTCGTAGCATTCACCTAAAGTTACTGCTGCATTTAAGCAACCATGCTGAGCCGCAAAGCGAATGAACTTTATCCCCTTATCTTTCGTTCCATTAGAAAGTAACATTTTGCCATAGGCAAGCATATCCTCTCCATCTTGCTTAGATAAGCGTTCATTCTTTTTCACTAATTCAGACATCTTATCATCAATAGAAATATTTTTTGTGGAAAATAAATTATTTATCACCATCGAAACAACAGATGACTTATTCGAAGTACTGGTTGAAGATTTTGTAACAATCTCTTCTTCAATTTCTAACTTTTCAACATTAATTGCTTCAAGTAAAATATTTAAAATCAATATCGCATTATCTTCTGAAAGAAATGCATCATCAGTAAGTATCTTTTTAGTTTTTTGCACTAATACTTGCTGCTGTTCAGTATTTGTTTCCTGCGATATTTTGATGATTGAAGTCAAAACTCCATTGGAAGAAGCAATCTTCAGAAGTTTTTTCTCCTTATCGAAACCAACAACATAATCTGCTACTAAAGAGATAATCATTCTTGAATTATTAAGAATTTCAATTCCTGAATCAGCAATTATCTTATGTAATGCTGTAGTAACAGTCATATTTTCTAAAGATTCAACAACTAATAATTTACCGCAAAAAGGGCAATTTGAAACTATATTTTTGGATTCCCACTTGCTACCGCAAGAACTACATTGCATTTTCACACTTCCTTATCGCTTTCCAGTTAATGTAAATTTATAAGTTTTTGTTTTGCTGTTTCGTCACCTTGCTCTGATGCCAACTCAAACCATTTTTTGCTTCTCTTAAATCTTTTTGTATACCATTTCCATTTAAGTAACATTCCCTAATCTATTCTGAGACCAAGCATTGCCTTGTTCTGCAGATTTTCTGTACCATTCAACTGCTTTTTCAAAATTCTGCTCTCCGTTTGTTCCAAACTCAAACTGATAACCAATTTTATACGTCAGCCAATTAAGGGAATAAAATATGATAGATTTGGTGTAGAAATTGAAAAGATAGGTTATGGCAATAGATTATTTAGAAGGTGGAAAAATGACAATAATTGAAGCATTGCAAAAGATAATATCAGATAACGGAGTGGAAATTCTTAACAATCCTAGAATGGTAATTGCACTTGTGGCAGATTATGCATCGGGCTTTGAAAAAGAAAAGAAATTCCTTAAAATTGCATCCGTTAATGGAGTTTTTGAGATGATTTACGAAATGAGTAGAAGCAGCTCAAGTGAAGAAAAAAATATTTTAAAAATTAAAGCTGTACATAAACTTGAAACAGAAGCACTTATTTCAAAAGAAAATGCTGAAATGATAATTGATTTAATAATGGGTTGTGCTGGACTAATCGATAGTCCTTTTTATAAAAAAAGTGACTTAACTGACTATTGGGTGACCATTTAAGTATTCTCCTTCAAAATAACATCCTGTTGATTTCCAAATATATTTTCCTTTGCCATTCTGTCTGCCGTCTTTATATTCACCCTCAAAAACATCTCCATTCACAAAGTAATATTTTCCTACACCATTAGGAACATCATCTTTGTATTCGCCCTCGAAAACATCACCGTTTTCATAAATATATTTTCCTTTTACGCTTCGCTTTTCATCTATATAGTCACCTTCATAAGTGTCTTCGTTTTGATATGTATATTTTTTACTAAAGAAAGAATCTAAATTCAAAAGAAAGTAATCTTCTATTTCAAGTTTAAAATTTCTTACATAAACATTATTATCACGTATCGTATTTGGAGTTGTTCGTTTTTGAGGCGATTTCTTAGTTTTACCTGCATTTTTCAACCTATTTTTACTATTTGAATCAAATTTAATTCCTGCAGCATTAACAAAGCTGTCAACAATAAATGAACTCCATTTTTCAGATAACTATAATTCTTTTTTAATTTGTTTTTTAGTTTTAAAATATCTGATGATTTATATTGTTGCCATCAATAAACATTAAACAGAGTTCATTTAACAAGTCATTATCTAATACAGTTTGAAGTACTTTTCTTTCATTTATCAATGAAGGAACTAAATCATTTAATAGTGCATGAAATAATTTTGGTTTTTCAAACGCTTCCGCCCCTCTAGTTTCGTAAATCTGTTTTATACCACTCGAAAGAATATCAATATTTGACATTGAAATATTCGCTCCTTATTTCATTTCTTTATAAATGTAATCACCTTTATCGGTGTCTCTTGAATCTAAACCTCTTACTAGGATTGAAATATAATCACCAAATTCTGCAAACTGCAATATTTTTTTATTCATCTCAATAGCGGATACTAAATAGGTTTTGTCATTGACTATAACATTATCTCCCGTGTGCAGTTTATCGCACAAAAGTTTACCGACTACAACTGTTCCTCTCCCTTTTATAGAAAATTTGTCATCAACTTTCATTATATGTTTTTTCTGACTTGTTCCTTTTTCAATGTCTTCCAAATAACTTAATTTTTTCTCAGCTCTATTTAATGTTAGCTTCAAGTCAATTTCTGAAATCTGATTCCTAATTTCCGCTTTCTTCTTAACTTCAAATATGCCTAAGGACTTCAACTCCTTTGTTAAAGATTCCTTCTTCTCAAGAAGGATTTTTTTCTGCTTTATTTTTTCCGATTCTTTAGTGTTTATTAGAGCATGTGACGATACATCGGGACTTTTGATAACTCCATTTTCAAAATAACCTGAACTTTTCACCCCGTTTTTTGTCATTGTACCTTTTCCGGTTATTTTTCCATTTACAAATTCTCCTTCATAAACATCACCATTTGACCATATGTACTTACCGTTACCATTCCTTTTACTATCATCAAAATAACCCTCATATATTTCTCCATTAGGCCAAGAAAGATTACCATATCCCTGAAATTTACCTTTTCTAAATTCACCTGAATATATACGACCATCAGGAAAAGTCATCACACCTTTACCATCCATTAAATTATCTAAAAAATCACCCACATATTTTCCGCCATCTGGGAAAATTGTTGTTCCTTTTCCAGTCCTATTTCCATTTATGTAATCACCTTCATAAATTTTTTCATTAGGCCATATGCATTTACCTTTTCCATGTGGTTTTCCGTTAACGACTTCTCCTTCATACTTACAGCCGTTTGACATAACAATTACATTACTTTCATTAACAATTTCAGTTTTCTCAAAATTCAAATTCAAATTACTGCCCGAAGCATACATAAAACTTTCAACAATAAATAAGCTCCATTTTTCAGATAAACCGTTGTTATCTTCAATTACTTTTTTTATTCTAATTGCTTCATACTGTTTGTCGGATTCATCGCCTTTAAACACAAATGACAATTGTTTTAAAATAGAGTCATCTATTGCCATACGTAAAATTCTGCGTTCATTTGTTAATGTGGGCACAAAATCATCTAACAATGCATGAAATAATCTAGAATTAGAAAAACCTTCAACTCCTCTTGTTTCATAAATCTGTTTTATTGCATTTGATAATAAATCTATGTTTGACATTATTGTGTCTCCTTTAACAAATTATTTAACAACAAACGAACCACAATTTTTTTTACTGTTTCCAATAGAAACTTCATACATATATACACCCTCAGACCAATAACCAGCCTCACTCCATCCACTACCTACCCAACATCTCTCCCAACCTGATTGCATTTGTATAGGAGTAGCATAGTTTGCAAAGACTTCTCCATTTGGATAAGTTATTTTATAATTAATTGTAGTGTAATAATTGTTTGTTATTTGTTCAAAGTGCATTTCGAAATAAACACGTTGTAATTTTGTTCTTAGAAATGAAGTGCTGTACTGTCTCAGATTTTCATCCGGTGCAACATCGCCACCATTAAACAACTTCAAATTGTTTAACTTAATATTAGGATGATTATAATATCCGTTTATAACTTCAAAACTTTCTGACCATTCTTTTGAATCATTAGCTCTTGCAACAATCCTATATCTTCCAATCGGCCAGTTACCCGGATTTGCCCATCCCCATGAAACATTAAAACCTGTGTTGTTTGGTGTTATTTTTCCTTTAACAACCATTTCTTTTGTAAACGATGTTCCGTTTTCATTGAATATTTGCCATTTGACTTCTATATCGGTATCATTTACTGGTTTATCAAACATTAACATAGCACCGATATATCTTGCTTCATTTTTTAGAAAAACTTTTCCACTTGTTTTTCTTGATATATAAGATGAACCATCATATTCAAATAAATCTAGTCCTATGAGAATAAAAGGTTTTTTGGAATTATTTGATGAGATTTTTTTCTGTAAATGAGAATTATTGGGGGTTATATTATTAGAAATATTGGTGTTAGTTGGTGAAGGCACTACATTTGGAATATATTTCCAAGAAAAAGCCTTTGCATAAACTGAAACTACCTCAAAAACAATTTCTTTTTGAAGTGAGCATTCTTGCTCAATTAATGACTCTAAGTTATTAATTTCAGCTTTCCTATTGAAGAAAATGCATTTATTAACATTAAATATTTGCTTGAGGACATTAGGTTTGAGAGTTGACTTAAACAAATCATTACCCTTTGTCGAAAAAGGAATAATGTCATTCAACAAAGATGTAAATAATCGAGAATCATTAAACACTTGATTTCCATACTTGTTTACAATCTCTTGAATGCCACTAGCATATGTATCTAAATCAATTCTACTCACATTATCGCCTCATTAGTTAGTTATATAACCGTGTCTTATTCCTCTGAAATTTTCTGCTCTCATATAAAACTCATTGTTTTGCATTGAAACAATTCTTTCAGGTGGAATTATAAAATCTCTTCGTTTTGATGTGGTAACAGTTCTAGACTTTTGCCTTGGCTCAGGAAAATACATCTGAGCTGCACTATAAGTCTGTTCAGTTCTATCTTTTGTATTAGCAACAGTTTCATCTATTCGCTCGTATTCACCCAAAACAGCCGACCATTGTCCAGCACTAATTGCAGAACTGTGTGAAAAAATCAAGTATTGTTTCGCCATAGCAACAACTGAAGAAAACATATCTTGGTTTCCTCCACATGCATATAATAAATCATTACAAGAAACAATTGTTCTTATGTTATTACTTGAACTTGTAATAAGTTCTTTTAATTTCTTATTTTCTGACAAATTCATAGAATCTAGAACAAGTAAATATTGCATACCCTTTTGAGCTGCTAATTTAAGCTGTTCTACCAAAAAGTCCAAATATATTGAATTAAAATTTGGACCAATATCTATGGCAAGAACTCCTTTATCATTAATTGTTTTATATAAACTTACTGGTTGAACATTCGATTTTTTCATTCTTAATGAATTACCCATTTGCCTGCTCAAGCCACGCAAGAAACTGTCAATTTTATAATATTCGCTTTGCCCAACCATTATTTTTGAACGCATTGATTGAGCAACCGTGTCTGTGATTTTCCCCGCTACTACCAAACCCTCTACTCTATCCAAAATGGTATCATGTGGACAAGTTACATAATTATTGAAAGATGCAGGTATTCTATTTGCTTGCATCAAATCGGATACCGCTTCTAAATAATATCTTCCATTTTGTTTTACATCATATTTTTCAGGAATCGAATCTAATATAATATCAATTGCTTCATAATCATTTAATCCGTAAAAAGGCGAAAAGTTGGCAGAGTTTGCATCAACAATAGCCGCAGCTTTACCTGCGGAAATTTGTAAAACTTCACTTGCCAACTGATTATTTTGAGAGTGTAGCATTATAACTGGTAACCCATTTGATAACGAAGAACTAACCTGTGCTTTTAACACCATATTTCTGACAAATTGCTCTGTACCCGAAATAATGGTGTTGAGATGAAAAGAATTTTGCATAAGGCCGTAAAAATTTACACGTCCACATTCTGCAATCCCTTTATTCAGCGTATTAATCTTTTCATTGGTGCTACTCATAAGAAATTTAGCTGCACCTAAAAATGAATCAAATGTACCCAATGTTATAACCTCACTTATGCCTAAAAATAACAATAAGCCATTAAATACGGGGAGAATTATTGTTGAGATAAACTCCCCGTATCTAATAGTCAAATTAATCTTTTATTTCAGACAATTTCTGTAATAATTCTTCACGCTTAGCTAAGAAGCCATTGTAACGCTCCATATATTCATCATAAGCTTTTTTGTCTTCTTCAAACTTTTCCTGTGCTTTTTTATATTTTTCTTCAACATCAGCATATTTCTGAAAAATTTCTTTGCACTGTAAAGCACACTGTTTCATTTGAAATGACTGATATTCTCTATCAAAGAAAGCTATAAATTTTTCAGCAAAATTAGAATCTGTTTTTTCTTCTTCAACAGGAAACTTTTCCAAATCAGACACAACAGATTCTCTGTCTTCTGATAATCTTTCATATTCAGCTTTTAAACTTTCAAGGAGTTCTGTGGAAGCCTTAAGATTCTTTTCAAGAGCAATCATCATAGGACTACCTTCGGCAGATTTTATTCTTCTATTGACCTCATCCAATTCTGCTTGAATATTGTTTAATTCCATTCTTGTATTAAACTTTTCTTCAAACTGTACAATTGAATCAGGAAAATAAAATCCACAAATAGTAATATCGTCTCTACTTCCGTTTTTAGTCATTTCAGGCAATGTTTCTTCAAGATGCTTTTCTAATTCCTCTTTGCCGTTTCGGGCACCAAAGAATAGAATTTCATCGTAATACGAATGAACCAAATCCATATCCTCAGCAAAAGAATCTTCAACACCATCACTGCTTATTATAGAAGCAATAACAGGATTTTCTTCAAGATTGATTACACTGAATCGACAACTTTCTATTGAATCAGAATCACATACAGAAGTGCAAAGATTACTGAAGCATCTATCATCCCACGGAACAGGCTCATCATATTCACCGTTTGCATACATCACACTACATTTACCGTCACCCTGATGTAAAAGCAAAAGAAATTTATCTGTTAAAGCTCCGGCTATAAAAGTTGTTCCATAAATGTGTTCTAATCTGATTCCTTCGTCATAAGCAAGAATTGTTCGTGAACCAGCCTGTCTTTTGGTATCCATAAAAGCAAGCTCATCTTCTGTATATGGATTATCTTTTAAATGTTCAACAGTTCGTTTTTTCCAAGTTCCGAATAAAACTGAAACTAACTGTCTGACCATAATCTGAGCTGTTCTTTCAACAAACAGTTCCTTTTCGCGATTATTTTCAATAACTGTATCACAAAAAGAATTTAAGGTTTCAACAGCAATATCACAAATCATTTCAGAACCAATTTGACT
This sequence comes from Acutalibacteraceae bacterium, assembly GCA_045605825.1. Lineage (GTDB taxonomy): Bacteria > Bacillota > Clostridia > Oscillospirales > Acutalibacteraceae > DTU089. The sequence continues at coordinate 24,948 of JAZUQS010000090.1, read as the reverse complement.
TCTGAAGCATGTGGGGTCACCATGTCCGTCTCCGAGAACAAAAATCAAGCAATTATCAAACTTTTTAATTGTTCCGAAATCTTCTTTAGGTGTGCCTTCGTTGATATGTCTTTGCCCTATTACAGAATTGCAAAAATAATCGAACATTATTTTTACTCCTTTCTATGTATAATAGGATTAATCCCAACCACCGTCATCAAAGCCACCGTTATCGAAGCCATCGCCTGTGCTGACAGGATCAGGACCAATTGTAGGTTCTACATCTATATTATCTGGGTTTATTACTGCTCCAGTGCCTTCATCACCTTGAATTGCAATTTTTGCAATCTCGCTACCAGCGTTTCCTGCATCCTGAGGTCTAGAAACACTACCAATTTTACTTGCAGTAAGAGAAACCGCAACAATCAAATCTTTAAGTTTTGCTGTATCGTTTACTGTAATAAGACCTTCAGGATTGTTGTCTACGACTTCAATTAAAACATCTCTGTCTGCATCGCCACCAACAGCAATAGCAATCTTGATGGAATTTGCAAACCATTTATTCTGTCTTATCTTTTCAAGAGATTTTCTCCAAGAATCGCCAGGGTCATTAGGATAACCGTCACTCATAAAGATAAGAACAGGGCATTTGTAACCTATTTTATCAGCAAAAAACTCGCTTCTTGACATCTTGGCATTTAATTTTTCCAAAGCATCACCAAGATAAGTCATACCACCGGCCTGAATATCGTTCCAATAGAAGTCATCGGTAGAGAGAAGTCCGTCAAAAACCCATTCAGCACCGGTTGCAAACTTTAATGCACCGATAAGAATTTCAGCATCTGCATTTTCTGCTGCTTTTTCTTTCAAGATGTCCATAGTATCTTGAATAGCTTCGTTTACTTTTGTCATATTACCATCAGCTTCCATACTACCTGATGAGTCTATAACATAGATAATGGGTAATAATTTTTTAGGCATTGCTTCATTCGGATTTGGCATAATTTTTTCCTCCTATTATTTTAACTTAATTGTACCGCCAAAGGCTTTAATAGTAATTCCAGATTTAAACGGAATAACTTCATCGGGCTTTACCTGTCTTGACTTGCCAGAAGGTGTTACCGCTTCTAAAATTAAGGATGTTTTATTTCTAACACCCATTTCTCCTGTTGCCTTATTGCCTACAACAACAGCAACCGGTTGCAGTGCTTCATCAAGACTGCAAGAAGAAACCTGACATCTGTAAATTCTTGCTCCATATTGTGCAGCTGTTGAATATTTTTGCAGTTCATATTCAAAAACCTGATTAATCTGAATAGGTCTTCTGCAATTATCACAGGCTGTTGTCTGTGAATTAACAATAAATGTTTCATTTCCACATGCACATTTAATAATTTCATTTCTGAAACGAACATAGAGTTTTAACCAGTCAAGCTCTCTTAAACGTTTCTGAGGATTATGTAAGGCTTCATTACTGAATGCTGTACAATAAGCATCTTTCATATACTGAGGCATACATTTCCATATATTAATAAAACCTTTATTTACATCAGGATCTGGTTTATTACTCCTATCTTTGGGGTCAGCAATGAAAACAGGTTCACTTCCATAAAGAGCGTACTCATTCTGATTATTAAGACAAGGAACTAACCATTTTTCTCCTTCAAGAGGATGCTGACGGAACATTAGCATAAACAGAATAACTGCTAACGAGTGTCTATCCGTCTGAACATCAGGCATTTTTTCACCGACAACAATTTCAGGTGCCATATATCTAGGCTTGCCTGCTATACCTGTGTTATATCCATTAGGAGATACATTATCATTATCACCTATTTTCAAATCACCAGTTGCAGGGTTTATAAAGAAGTTACCGTCGTTTAAGTCCTGATAACTATAACCTGAATTGTGAAGCATTCTAAATGCTGTAATAATTTTTAAACTTGCATCAACAATAGCGGTGAAAGTCATTTTGATTGAGTTAGTTGCCAAAATATTTGACATCTCAACGTAACCTTCAGGACGCAAATCCATAACATAACCGAAAGAATTCTTACCACTTATATTAGAGAAATTCTTCGGCTCTTCTGTTATAGCTTCAGGCCACAAAAATGCAGCATCAGGTGAACCCTTATTTACGTTGTTTTTCAGATTTTCATAAAAGTTTTGAGGTTTCTCACCTGCATTGGTGTACCACTTCAAAGCTTTCTTTTTGCCTGCATATTCGACAACATAAACTTCACCTTGTCCGCCTGCAGCCAAAAACTTGACAATTTTAATAGGCATACCAATATCGCTCTTTACAATATCGCCTGCTTCAAAAATAGCCAAAGTTATCATTCCTTTCTCTTTGTTTTATTTATTATATTGCTTACGGAACTGATCTTCTGAAAGCATAATAATCAAAAATTACATCTCATCAATTTTAATTGTTGAACCAAACGCTTTTATACTTACACCTTTTTTTAAAGGGACAACCGTTCCTGGATGAATAAGTTTTATCTTTCCTGACGGATGTTCACCAACAAAATCCACTGATGACATATTTTGAAGTCCTATCATATTTTTATCAAACTTATTTGCAACAACTAACATTGCAGGATTAATTTCCTGTCCCCCTGGACTAGTTCTCAGTCCTGAATAAAATTGACATTTGTATATCCTAACTCCTGGCTGTGCAATAATAGAATATCTATCAAAAATTATTCGGTATTTTAACTCTAATCGCTTACCGCAACTATCGCATATCAAGTCAGAATCATTCTTATAAAGTATTTCATTTCCACATTCACAAGTAAGAATACTGCTTCTAAATCTCGCAAAAGCCCTTAAAAATTCTACTTCGAAAGGTCTTCTACGTTTATTTTGTAAAGTAGCTTTGCAAAATGCACCCAAAAATTCTTTTCTCACATAATCAGGAATAATATCCCACATATAAATGAAATGCTTTTGAATTTCAGCATCTGGCCTATTGCTATCATCATCCGGGTCAGCGATAAAAACGGCGTTTTCCCCATATATATTATTGTCATACAGTGAATTTAACCATCTTTGTCCTTCAAAGGGATGTGCCTTAAATAAGAACATAAATAGAATAACATATAAAGAGTACCTTGATGTGTAAATATCTTGTTGGTTATTACAATTAACAATGTTTTCAGGAGCAGCATATCTCGGTGAATTTATGACTCCTAAATTATAGCCATTCGGGATAATATTTTCAGCACCTAAGATTACAACATCACGAGTATTAATATCAATAAAAATTACAGCATCATTTAAGTTATGATAACAGTATCCTGAATAATGTAGAGTTCTAAAAGCCAAGAGAATTTTCATAGAAATATCTACAATGCATCTTAACGAAACAATAGTATTTGATGAAATGTAGTCACTTAATAATACAAAACTATCCGGTATCAAGCTCATAATATATCCAAATTTATTTTCGTCACTATCTTCAAAATTAATAGGTTTTTTGGTGATTGCCTCGGGTAATGTAAAACTTTTACTTATCTTGTCTAAATTTATATTGACCTTTAATATATCGTATAATCCTTCGTGCAACTTACTAACATTTGTGAAGTATTTAAAAGCTTTCTTTTTGCCTTTATACTCAACTTCATAGACTTCACCTTGTCCGCCTATTCCCAACAGCTTTATAATTTTGATAGGTTCACCGTTATCTGCGAATATTATTTCATCTTTTTCAAAGTGAGCCAAAATAAATTTCCTCCCTACCTTAAGAACGAATGAATCAATTTATTATCGCTATGCCTATACATATAGAACTCATTTGATGACATTCGATTAATAAGTTCCGGTCTAACAATATACTCTCTCTTTATGCTGTAACTTTTTGATGTAGATGTATTGCTTCCCGGGAATAAGGTGAATGGACTGTGTCTCATAGAACCTTTTTCAAATGATTGAGTTTCTTCTTCCTTGTTATAATAACCAATTGTTTCTGCCCATTTGATACATGTCGCCCCTGAAGAATGTCCAAGGATTAAAACATTCTCACTATTTCCAACAAGCGTACCAAAGACTTTATCATCTCCTGCACAAACAGAAAACATATCATCACCACATGCAATCATTTTGCATGTGTCATTCTTTTCAGATAACAATTTCTTTAGTAATTCATTATTAGAAGATGAAAGGTCATCTGTTACTAAAAGCATTCTTTGTCCTTTTGTTATCGCATACTTAATTTGATTTATTAAGCAGTTAATCAACAAATTATTAGCATTTGATGAAATATCAATCACAAGAATTTTATTGTTCATAAGAGAAGAAACAATACTATTAGGAGTTGTCTTAGTTCTACAAAGAATAGATTCAAATTGGTCATATAAATCACTAATGAAGGTCTCTAATTTAATCTGTTCTGATTGTCCCATCATTAACTTGGATTTAATTGCTTGTCCTTGCGTATCGCTTATAATACCTTTAATCATAAGGTCGTCTATTTTATCAAATAGTTGCAAATGAGGACACTTGTAAAATGAATTTAAAGAAGGCTTAACATTTTTGATTTTTAAAAAATCACACATACCTTCAATGTAATATGAAGCATTCTTTTTTATTTCGTAATCACTTGTTGCACTATCTAATATAAATTTGGAAATCTCTTTTGAAGAATAATTATAAAAAGGTTCGTAAGACGGACTATGATGTTCTACATATACTATATCCGAAGATGTCAATTTAGAATCAAGGCAAGAATGCAAGAACTCATTACCTTCGTGCAATATAATAACAGGAAAACTCTTGTAATAACCATTTGTAACAATCTGTGCAATCCAATCAGCTCTGAGAGCCTTGTTTCCACCGGAAATAATTGTGTTATCTATGTAACTATCAGCTGGAAGCATATCATTTATAGAGCTTTGTTTAAGCTCAGTTACCCCACGATTAATACGGTCGTTCCTTTTTCTGACATGCTTATTGTAAAGAGATATAAAGAAATTGATTAACTTAATAAATGAATTCCATATGAATCCAAATATACTTGTCAATATCTTTGTCACTATTAAAAATGTTTGCACAAATGTCACCTCACTTATTACTTATACATATCAAAGTAAAATTTAAATGGCTTTTCAAAAGGTAGTCCAACTACAGCCTCACCAACTTTAAGTTCAGTCATATCCCAATCTTCTACTGTATAACCATCTCTTTTTTCTTCAACTATTTTATTATCAAGAGTCTTATATTGCTCTAACAGTATGTTTTTTCCAAACAACTCTGTTACAAATTTTCTTGTTGTTGTGTCATTTGCTCTAAATGCATAAATAGAAGAAAAACCTGCAGCTATATTACGACCTTTCTCATGTCCGTAAATTTCGTATAACTGTTCTATGCTCTGAAGACCTGCGAAAATTTTAACGCCTAAACTTCTACCAAAGTTAACACCGTCATCAATGTGTTCCAAACGAGGAAGAAGTTTAAACTCGTCACAAAACAAATAAACATTACCTTGTGAATTCTGTCTTCCTAAAGCCTCTTTTAATGCTAAATCGAAAAGCAGAGAATAAATAGGTGTTAGTACAGAACCTATAGATAAATCGTACTCTATAAACAGAGTTCTTCCGCCTTTTTTACGAACAAAATCTCTTATAGAGAATGTGCCGTGCCCCGCAAACACACCAACAAAAAGTTCTTTTACAACCGAATACATCTCTGAAAGCACACCTTGAGCTTGTTCTGTTCCATCAGAAATATAAGTAAGCGTTGACGTAAAATCAGGAAAACAACTTAAAGCTGCTGACATTTCTTCTGCCGTATGATAATTAATAAATTTTATCAACTCGTCATTATAAAAAAATTGAGTAGAAGGACTCTTTCCTCTTGGAGGGTCATCCTCATCAGCAGAAAGAAGAAATGTACAAATAATAGCAGTAAGCAGATCCTTAGCCGCATTAGGATAAAATACGTTTGTTGTTTTTGCCAAAGCTTCTTTAAAAAATGATTTACAGATTTCCTGTGCATTTAAAAAATATCGCTCTTTATCCCATCCGTCAGCCAGAACTTCTTTGTATATGTTCCATCTTTGAGAATTCTGATAATATTGAGGGGAATTACCTATTACTAAATCACCGGGTTTTCCGAATTTAGAATAAAAATCACCTTTACTATCAAAAACAATCATTACATCATCTTTTGTCATTCTATTCTTAATCTGTGACATAAAATGATAAAAGAGAGTTGTCTTACCACATCCGGTACCACCAATAAGTAAAGAATGTTTACTCAAGACACTTTCATCTAATGAAAATGATGTCGGTTGATTATTATATTTTCCGGGTAATTTTACAATACCATTCGATATTGCTGGCGGTCTGTTACTTTTCATAACAGAACCATGAAGCAAGTTATTAAATACCATAATTAAATCCTTATCTAGTATTGCCGCCCTTTGTTCTTCCTACATTTCCTTTTTGACCGGGCCCACCACTTGAATTTTTGTTAGCATTTGTATTTTTCGGAGCATTACTTTTACTCGGTGTAACCTTAAGACTATCTCTGAAATTCTTACAAGCGTTAGGATTTGCCATAACTAAAAACCTTCCTTTATTTTTTATTATTTGAAACCCTTTAGGTTTACATAACATTTTTAGTTTATAAAGATTTAAAAGTTTAACTAAATATAAATGTTCATAAAATATAAAACCAAATGATTTAATTTTCTTTATTTTTTCTATCTTTGTTTGTGACTGCCTTTTTGAAATGCACTCTTTTTCATTTTCTTCATCCCTATGCTTACATTGACTTCTAAGTAGAGATAAAACGAAATTAACATCTTCTACTGTCAATTTCTTAAGATATATAGAATTAAGCAAAACTTTCTCTATTTCTTTATAAACATCAAATGAGACTTCTTTTTGTATTTGAAATAAAGCTCTTTTAATTTCATTCTCAGTTTTTTTATCTATAATAATGAAATTCATTTTAAGTACTCCACTACCAAAGAAACACAATCAATCTTATCGATAAACGCTACCGAAAAAGCATATATATTTGCGTTAATTTTATGTAGAGCTTTTGATACAAGCTCTGATGCTGCCTTAGAAGAACTTAGGTTACAATAATTAGCGAAAACTATCTGTTTTTTTGAAAGTCTTATCGATTTTTTTAATTCTACGCATAAATCCTCAAATGACTTAACATTTATGATTTCGTTTTCAAATTCGCCCTGAACTTGACAACGTGGCCATTGTCTTATATCCCACATATGATTTCGTCTTATGAAAGACTCTGAGACATTATAATACAAAGAAGAACCATTAGTTTTCATTGAGTTGCTATTCCAAGTAACATCAACGTGAAAATTATTGTTTTTCACTTTAACAATGTTCCAAGAATGGTTCTCGCTTATACCATTAGAATTTTGAGCAGTTCCATGAACAACCATGCAAGGAATTTTCATTTCATCACATAAGAGCTTAAAAGCATATGCGTATCCTTCGCAAACTGAACATTTATCTATCAACGGTCCACATATATTATGAGCATTTCGAGCATATAAATCTGATGAATAATCAACCGTCAATGCTAAAAAATCATGAACTGCCTTTTCTTTATCTAAGGCTCTATTATTCTTTGTCTTAAAATCTGCTACTACTTTATTTATCTTATCTTTCAAATTAAGAATTTCTGTAATCTCATAATAGAACTTTACTTTTATTATTGCTTGAAAGGAACTCGTACTTACTGATGCAGAATTAAGATTTATATAAAACAGTTCTGGGTTATCATCACGCAAGGCAGAAAACACCTTATAAAAATCCACATCTTTAAACGAACCCAACAAATTAACTGTAGTTTTAAGTTCAAGCCAATTTTGAAGAATTTTCTTATATACTGTTTTTGACTTGTCATCCAACTTAGAATAAAAATATCTAGAATACACATTAAAATGCATAAAAATCACCTACACTTTAATTTTCACATTTCCAAATTAACACATTTCAAGTCAATCGTTGTGGAAAATGTTTAAATTCGTAGAATATTCTATTCAAAACATCATAAATAGAAAATACACATATCTTAATATACCATAAAAAGCACGCAAATTCAATATTTTATAACGACTTTCACGTGAAAATTAGTCCCTTTTTTGTTATTTTTCAACCACAGGTTGATGTTTATTTAATAAAAGTTTTAAAATATAAGTATGTTTAGCTGATGACTCTTCTTAAAAAACAGTTTTAATGGGTCAATAAAATGGTCAAAAGGAGGAATAATTAATGTCAAAAAGAGGCGAAAATATAAGAAAGAGAAAAGATGTAAGATGGGAAGGTAGATATATAAAAAGCCGAGAAGCCAATGGCAAGGCAGTATATGGGTCAGTTTACGGAAAAACTTACACAAGTGTTAAGGAAAAGTTAAAGGAAGTAAATAATAATCGTGCTGAATTTCTCAAAGGCAATAAAATGACCTTTGGCGAAACTCTTTTTTTTATGGTTAGAAAACAACAGAATTAAACAAAAAACACAAACACATTCTCTAAATATTTACAACTAATAAACACTCAAATTGTGCCATCTATATGTCATATAAAACTTTCAAGAATCAATTATGTAATCATTAATCAATATGTATCCGAAAAATCAATATCCGGAAATCTAAATACCAAAGAATCTTTATCGCCCTCATATATTCAAACAATTTGCTTTATTATCGAATCCACTATACGGTTTTGTGTCGAAAATAAACTTTGCGCACCTATTTCAGGTAAGATTGTACGACCAGCAAAAGTAAAATAAGATATAAAGATTTTATCTTTTGAAGAACAGAGAGTATTAGAAAGAATATTGATAACCGATATAAATGAAACAAAGATTGGTATTTTGTTATCACTTTATGCCGGATTGAGGGTTGGAGAGGTTTGTGGGTTAAAATGGGAAAATGTCGATTTAGAAAATGGAATTATTCATATTGACAGTTCAGTAGAGCGAATCAAAAATATAAACAAACAAAATGGTTCTTCAAAAACGGTTTTAATTTTGAGTGACACAAAATCAGATACCTCAAATCGTACTATTCCAATATCTAATATTCTGCAAAAAATCTTATTAAAAAACAAACAAAATAATAATCGCTTTGTTATTGAAGGAAAAACATACCCTTATGCTCTTTGAAAAGCTAAGCAAGAATGCACAAGCTGCAGATAACTTAACATCTGCACCGCCAAGTCTATTTCCGCTTACCATACACAGATTAACAACACTCCGCCGATAGCCAAGCCACTGAAAAGCATCATCGGAATATCTGAAAGTGTTACACCTATGAAGCCTGTAATGAATATCAAAACTGAAACGAAATCTTTAACCTCGTGTGTCTGAATATCTGATACCGAAGCATAGAGTAATATTTGCAAAAGAATAATGCCTTTGAGAAGTTCTATTGACCAACCAAAGACAATTAGCAGACTTGACACAAGAATAATACTGATGCAATGATATTTTGGGTTATTTTTGCTTTCTTTGTTGTAACCGGGTGTTTTACTGACTACAACTTTTGAAATCTTGTGAACTGCCAAGTAGAAAAGAAAAATACAAGCGAGCTTCACAATGGTGGTTATAACTTCTTCGGGATTGATTTCCATTAACCTTTCAGGTGAAATCGGTCTTATCGGTCCTATTAGTTGTATAAATTTAGTCATAGTTATTAGTCCTCACAAATTGGGGCGAAGCAAGGTTTCTGCTCCGCCCGTTTAAATTATTTAGCCTGCGTAGTTAAAAAGACCTTCGACCTTTTCGGTTACGGTAGGCATGATTGTGTCGTTGAAGAGTGCATAGAGAAGTGTGAGAAGAAGAGCGCCGATTACAACGGCGATGAGAATCTTAACACCTGTATCAACATACGCTTCTGCGATTGTACCGTCGAGAACTTCGTGAGCCTTCTGAGAAACCTTTTCTGCACAGAAGTCCTTTACTGCCTGAACCTTTGTCTGAATGAATGTCTTTGCTTTGTTAAACATATTTTTTCACCTCGTTCTTTCTTAAAATTTAGTTGTTTTTGTTGATTTCCTGCTCATAGGCAGAGAAGAGTGCTTCTTCAAGTTCTTTACGAACCGAAGAAGAAATTGGATGGCATACGGGTCTTGTTACTTCTTCACCCTTTGCTGTCTTAAAACTTGTCATAGGCATAGACATATATCTGCCTTTTTCGTTTTCGACAACGCCAACACCGTGAATTACGACTGCATCATCAATAACAATGTTTGCATAAGCCTTTGTAGGCTTATCACCTTTGAGGATTTTCTTGATTTCTACTTTGATATTCATTTTGCATTTTCCTTTCTTGTAGTTACTAACAGAGTTAATATTTCTTATTCTCGGTTAGTATAGTTAGTATTTAATAAAGGGAAGAGTGTGAGAGGGGGAAAAGAAAAAAGCTATCGAGCTTCTCTTTCCCGACGTTTTTGCAACATTCGGTTATAGTAGTCGATAGCTTTTAGTACATATTCGCACTGTTTTTCTTTTGGAATAGATTTTGGAATTGCATTCGATATGCGATTATCCCTGAACGGAGATTTTTCCTTTTGGTTCGGTTTTTCTTCATCCATAATCGCAGTTATAATATCTTCTGACAATCTGCCCCTTGTTCTGCGAATTTTCTCATTCACAGAGTTTGTGCGTGGCAAGGTGTTGCATCTGCTGCACCAATAGCATCGTAAAGCCACTTTTGTGCTTCAGGTGCAAAATATGATATTTCCACAGCAGGTCGCATAGCTATTAGCTTTTCATCAACAAGATTGAGCAATTCAGGAATGAGATTTGTAAGACGGATATATCTACGAACTTGGTCTTGGCTTTCACCAACTTGTTCACCGAGCAACTCACGAGATGTTTTAGACTTCTGTGCCGATGGCACAGAAGTTAAATCCGTCCTCTGTCCTTGCCTTTTCATAGCTTCAAGTCGCATTTTATATGCGAAGACTTTTTCCGAAAGTAAGATTTCATCTCTTTGCAGATTACTGTCCACCATTGAAAGTATAGCTTCATCCATTGTAAGTTCTTGAACTCTTGCAGGTATCTTTTCGATATTCGCAAGTTCAAATGCTCTTTTTCTTCTGTGTCCGGACACCATTTCGTATGTCCCGTCATCAAGTGGTCTTACAAGTACAGGTTGAATTAACCCTCTTGTCTTTATACTTTCAACAAGTTCAAGCATATTTTCATCATCTTTAACCTTATATGGGTGGTCAGGGAAATCGTGAATTAAAGAAATGGGAATTTCCATAAGTCTTTCTCTTTTTAAATCTTCTCGACTTTCATCTGTTTGAAACAAATCATCGAATGAGCTCAGATGAACTTTTGACACGCTGTCTTGTTTTGCCATCATTCATTACCTCCATCGTAAAATTTCATAGGCTTCAGCCACTTTACCGTTTTTATCGTGAAGATAAATGCTTTTGCCTTCTGCTGCTGTTTCAACAGCTCTTATTGAACGGGGTATAACAGTGTTAAAAACAGTTGGGTATTTACCGTACTGTTGTCTTATAAGGCTTTCTAAACCTCTTCCGAACCTTGTACGATTATCGACCATTGTAATAAGGATGCCGTCGATTTTAAGGTCAGGGTTTATACGCCTTTTCACTCTGTTAATTGTGCCCAAAAGCTGTTCAAGTCCTTTTGCTGATAAAAACTCCGGTGTTGTAGGAATAATGACGCTATCTGCCGAACAAAGAGCATTAAAGGTCATCATACCGAGAGAGGGCATACAATCTATAAGGATATAGTCGTATTTGTCCCTTACAGTATCAATATAAGATTTCAATACTCTTTCTCGGCTCATTTCATTAACTAATCGGACTTCAATACCTGATAATTCGATATTTGAAGGCATTAAATCAATTCCTTCTTCTGTCCTTAAAAGAGCAAATCCCGATTTAAACGCTTTATCGTCAACAATCCTCTCCATAACATTTGCGAGTGTTGAATCGAGTTCATCGGGATTTTTAACACCTAACGAGAGCGTAAGACTTCCTTGTGGGTCGGCATCAATCAACAAAACTTTCTTGCCTTGTCGTACAAGTCCTGCTCCTAAGTTTGCTGCAGTTGTAGTTTTTCCTACACCGCCTTTTTGATTTGCGATTGCAATTACTTTGCAATTATTCAAGTGCATACCTCCTAAAGTTAATTGCTAATATTCATGTGCGAATATCTGCGACATTACATTCCTCCTTTTCAAAGAAATGTTTCTTTTCAACCAAACTAAATGCCGATAATCTGATTGAACACATACCAAAGAGGAAGCACAACATTAAATGCCAAACCTCTACCGATGTTATAAATGATTGCTGTTGTAATCATTCGGTTTACCGCCTTTACGAAAAAAGCCGTTACTTTTTTCGTAACGACTATGCAACTTTGTTGATATAAGGTAGGGGTTTTAAGGCATAAAAAAAAGACCTATTTTTCAGAAGTTAATCTTCCTTAAAAATAGGTTTTATGTATAAGAATATTCAATATTTAGTGATTTCCCCGGTTCAAATCCGAGTGGTCTTAAAAAATGACGATTTTGGTTCTATCGGTAAAAGCTCAAAAAATCGTACTTAAAAATGCTGAAAACCCTTGATTTCTCAAGGGTTTTCGTGGAGAGGTTCTAAAGTGAGACCTCATCATGGCAGTACGTCTCACTTTAGAACAATAGTTCAACAAATTGGAATTGGTCTAACTGGTACAATTACCAGTCTACCGCAATGTCAACTGATTTATTGTACACAGTAATGAACGGATAAGAATGGTCGTTGCGCTTGAAGAATACCCATTGTTCTTGTTCATTATCAAAATGGTGGTAGCCGTTCTTTACAAACAGTTCTATACTTATACTGTTGTCCAAACAAATGGTGACATCGTGCAGAGCATTGACATTCACAGATATTACCGTGCCATCTACTATTTTAGCTCTGTTTTGTTCAACAAAATACCACTCATCGTTATTTTCTTCTACATCGCCATCCCAACTTTGGTAATCCAAAGTCGTTACAAGAATATCATTTTCGCAAATAATGCGAGTAAGACATTGTGAATGGAGTTCAAATTCTTCAAAACTAAACATCATCATTTCGCAAGCAAGATTTATTGCATCTAACCGTTTGCCAATAGTTTGTTTTAGCAATTCCATTAACTGATTATTATAATTCATATTTTCTCCTAAATTATTTTATTTAAAAATTATAGCATAAGTTATCTAAAATTACAATCAAGTGCAAGTGAAAAAATCAATGCGAAGCATTGCATGTAATCCGTCGCAGACGGAATGTAATCACACCGCAGGTGTGGATGTAATCCGTTCAAAGAAAGGTATGTAATCAATCCGAAGAAGAAATGCACCTACGGTGATGACATACAGCTTTGCTGATTACATACGCCTAACGGCGATTACATGCCAATCCTTCGGATTGGATAAAAAACAAAAGACTTCGTAAGAAGTCCTTTGTTTTTTGGAGGCGACAATCAGATTTGAACTGATGCATCAGGGTGTTGCAGACCCACGCCTTACCGCTTGGCTATGTCGCCTTATATTAATTTGGATAAAAAAATGGAGCGGATGACGAGGCCCGAACTCGCTCCCTCCACCTGGGCAAGGTGGCGCTCTCCCAGATGAGCTACATCCCCATAAAAGAATGAGCCGTGAGGACGACTCATCCGTGGTGCCTCCGGTCGGAATCGAACCAACGACACGAGGATTTTCAGTCCTCTGCACTACCAACTGAGCTACAGAGGCAAAAAAAGGTGGCGACCCGGAACGGGCTCGAACCGTCGACCTCTAGCGTGACAGGCTAGCGTTCTAACCAACTGAACTACCGGGCCACCTGGTGGTGGGAACAATAGGGCTCGAACCTATGACCCTCTGCTTGTAAGGCAGATGCTCTCCCAGCTGAGCTATGCTCCCATGTGCGTTGCTCACTCGCAACGTTGACTACTATACACTATTTGAAATGATTTGTCAACACTTTTTTTCAACTTTTTTTAAAAATTTTTAAGTTTTTTTATTTCGTCAACAATAGCAGTCATTTCATCCATTTTAGCCTCGATATCAGCAACTAATTTGAACTGTGTTCTCGCTCTGACAAGGTTATGTTCGGGATATTCAGTTTTAAAATAAATGTCGCCGTTGAGGAAGTCAGCAAGAAATCTCATACCGCATTCAAAAGTGAGAAGTTTTGATGCAAAAGGAAGTAAATCAACTTCTTCTTTTGTAAGGCTATCCCCTGCTGTTTCAAGATATCCGTCAACGTATGCTTTGAAATATTCAAGGCTCAATGAAACCTTTGATAAATCTTTTTCATCCTCTGCGGCAGTATTTGCACCGAAACGGATACTGTCACCGAAATCATAAAGAGATGAACCGGGCATAACTGTATCTAAATCGACAACGCAAATACCTTTATTTGTCTTTTTATCAAAAAGAACGTTATTAAGCTTGGTATCGTTATGGGTAACCTTTAAGGGCATAACGCCGCTATCAAGCAAGTCGGTAATAACAGCGCAATCCTTTTCTCTTGCAAGTGCAAATTCAATTTCGGGTAAGCATTCTTCTTTTCTACCGGAAAAATTGTTTTCAATTGCAATTTTTAAATCGTTAAAACGAGAAGGAGTATTATGGAAATTAGGAATTGTTTCGTGAAGAGTATCAATAGGATAATCTGCAAGAAGCTTTTGGAAATTGCCGAAGGTAAGTGCGGCATTTCTGAAATCATCAGGATTTGTAAGCTCGTTAATAGAATAAGTATCATCAACGAAGTTATAAAGACGCCAACAACCGCCGTCATCACTTAAAACGTAGTTTTTACCGTCTTTTGCAGGATAAACGGTGAGAGTTTCTCTCATAGGGTCGCCACCTGCAGCAATAATCTTATTTCTGAGATGTGCAGTAACGCCCATAACGTTTTCCATAAGCTCAACGGGCATTTTGAAAACGTTTGTGTTAATTCTCTGAAGAAGGTATTTTTCAGTTTTTCCGTCATCAAGAAGATATTCAACTACGTACGTATCATTTATATGACCGTCGGTAATAGGTTTATAACCGTTAATTTTACCAAACTCGGGGAATTGTTTAATAATTTCTAAAACATTTATTGTATTTGTGATACTCATTAATAATTAACTCCTTTTAAAAACTGCAAAGCATTCAGGGTTATGAAAACCGGGCGGTAACGTGGTAACGGGTGAAAATGCCAGATAATGAGGTACTTCGCAATCGTCACCGCATTTATAAAAGTTTGCTCTTATTTCTCTAAACATTATATTCTTTTTATCAATTTTGTAAAGTGTTGAAATAAAATCTTTCGTTAAACGCACCTGAACGCCCCAGAAAGCACCATTATCATCAACCGAAGAAAATGCTTCGACTAAGGGTGAAAGCTCTGTAAGCTCCTTTGAAAAGCATCTTTCGGGCTTACCTTTGCCGAACTCGCAAAGGAAAGTACCTTTTGAATTCATTTCAACGTTTATGTATTCGTTTCTGTTTTCAACAGGTGCAACGAAAAACTCAAGACAGCTATCAAGATAAATAGGGTCATCTCTATTAATATATTCGGCTTTCGGTGATTCTTCGTAGCATTTTAAAACAGCAACCAATTCATAATTGACTACCCCGATTTTAAAGTATGTATCAGGTCTGTAGGGTGTTTCTGCTTCCCAATGATAAGACTCTAATTTATAAAAATCAGCCTTATTAAAATCATCTAAGCAAGAATAAGAATATAACGTATAGCTCAAATTTTCACCTTATTTCATATACTCGGTAATACCGTTAGTTTCATCCATTGATGCCATAATCATATAAAGTCTCGGAATATGGAAAGGTCCTTTGAAGATATTACCCTTAAGAGTTGTTGAAACGGTATTGTCGTAATGAAGATATCCGTACCACTCGCCACATTCATTATCGCAGAAATACTTTTCACAGTATTCTTTAAGCTGAAGATAAACTTCGTTATATTTCTCTTCTTTAAAGTGAAGATAAGCAAGTCTTGCGGCAATCATTGCTTCACACTGAGGCCACCAAAGCTTCATATCCCATTCAAGCTGAACGGGAGGCTTACCCTCTAAATCTGTGAACGCAATAATACCGCCGTTTTTCTTATCCCAACCGAGAGGAAGAGTAATATCAATAATATGTTTAGCGATATTTACTGCATCGTCGTTACCTGTAACAAGACCCTCAGCCATAATAAACCAAGCAGCCTCGAGAGAATGACCTGGGTTAACGATTCTGCCGTTAGGACTGTCTATAAATTCACCTTTTTTGGTAACGCTTTCAAGCAATGCTCTTTCGGTAAGATAGCCACCGTTTAAAATTTCTGCAAGACACTCACCGCAGATTTTGTTATATTTATCGTAAAGACCGTCAACGCTTCTCATTACCTGAGCAGTTGCAAGCATAATCATAACGGGAGAAAGTGCTTTTGAATCAATATTATCAGGGTTGATTTTAGGCTGATTTTTACGAACACCGGTAAAGCACTCGTAAGCAACTGTGAAGTACTTTTCAGCACTTTCTAAAACTTCTTTATCCCCTGTTGCTTTGTAAAGCTCTGCACAACCGATAGCGGCAAAGGTTTCAGAGAAATAATATCTTCTCTTCTGAAGCTCACGACCGTCAGCAGTAACAGTAAAGAACATCCTGCCGTCAGTATCGGTACATTTAGGAAGGAAAGAATAAATTGTTTTAGCAGCCTTAAGATATTCTTCATTTTTCTCTATAAGGTTATAAGCCTTTGAGAAAACCCATAATGCTCTACCCTGAAACCAAACACTTTTATCAGTACCGTAAATATTACCTTCACGGTCAAGGCAAGTATAAATACCGCCGTTTTTATAGTCTATAGAATTTTTCAACCAGAAAGGAAGGATATTTTCAACTAAATCTTTTCTATAATTCATTTTAACAGCTCCTAACAGGATAATATTTATTACATTAAATATTAATATAACACACCCGACAAAAAAAGACAACAAAAATAAAGAAAAACTGACGGCAAATGCCGTCAGTTTAAAATCAAAGAATTATTAAAGCTTCATAGCTACGTCCCAAGCCTTCCAGATAACTGTACGAAGGTTGCCGACTTTAAGAGCGTCACCGATAATGTGAACGTGTTTGCTCTTTTCGGCGATGGGAGCGGGTTTATAACCAACAGAAAGAATAACACTGTCTGCAGGAATTGTTTCTGTTTTACCGTCTTTAGTCATAACAGTTACACTTGTATCAGTGATTTCTGTTGTTTTTGTTTCAAGGTAAACAGGAACTTTATTAGTTTTAAAGAAGTCACGAAGGAAGCTTGTATTTGCAAGAGCAATACCGGGAGTTGTAATAAGGTCATCCTGCATCTCAACGATTGTAGGATTCTTGCCCTGAAGGTAAAGCTCGTAAGCGATTTCACAGCCTGTAAGACCGCCACCAACAACAGTAACGTTCTGACCAACCTCTTTATTACCAAGAAGGTAGTCAATTGCTTCAATTGCCTTGTCAGCGCCCTTAACGGGAATCTTGTTAGCAACAGAGCCTGTAGCAACGATTACTTCATCAGCGTTAAGAGAAGCAACGTCCTTAATCTCTGTATTCATATGAATTGTGATTGCATCGTACTTGTTAACCTCGCGGTTGTACCAAGCGATAAGGTCACGGTCTTTTTCTTTATATGAGGGAGCAGCTGCAGCAATAAATACACCGCCGAGCTTATCTGTTTTTTCATAAAGGTCAACCTTATGACCGCGTTTTGCACAAACGATAGCAGCTTCCATACCACCTATACCGCCACCGATGATAGCAATTTTCTTGCTCTTCTTAGCGGGTTCGATTTTGTATTTCTTAGACTGCATTGTTTTGGGGTTAAGAGCACATCTTGAAAGACCCATTGTATCGAAAAGATCCTGAGTATTAGCGTGACCCTTTGATGATGAGAAGTTAAAGCAACCTGCGTGACAGCAGATACAAGGCTTAATCTCTTCTACTCTGTCTTCAATCAACTTTGTAATCCATTCGGGGTCAACAAGGAACTGACGGGCAACACCGACACCGTCAATTTTGCCTTCTGCAACTGCTTTAGCACCAACATCGGGCTCCATTCTACCTGCACAAACAACGGGAATATCAACAAACTGTTTAATATGAGCAACGTCGTCAAGGTTACAGTTCTGAGGCATATACATCGGAGGATGAGCCCAATACCAAGAGTCGTATGTACCGTTATCAGCATTAAGCATATCGTAGCCAGCATCCTGAAGGTATTTAGCAGCCTTTTCAGATTCGGGCATTGCACGGCCAACCTCTGTATATTCTTCACCGGGCATTGCACCGTAGCAGAAGTCTTTCATTTTTGACTCAACTGAGTAACGAAGAGATACAGGGAAATCATCACCGCAAGCAGCTTTGATAGCTTTAACTACGTCAACTGCGAAACGGTATCTGTTTTCAAAGCTACCGCCGTATTCGTCAGTACGTTTGTTGAAATATTCGATAGCAAACTGGTCAAGAAGGTAGCCTTCGTGAACAGCATGAACTTCAACACCGTCAACACCTGCATCACGGCAAAGCTTTGCAGTTTTAGCAAATGCTTCGATAATTTCGTGAATCTGCTCAACTGTCATTTCGGGACACTCAATATCGTGAGCCCAACGTGATTTCTGAGGACTGGGAGAAGCTAACTCGTGTGAAGTATCAATAACGGGTTTAATCAAAGCACGGGTAAATTTATTTTTATGAAGAGGAGCGATAAGCTCTGTAATAGCCCATGAACGACCCATACCGGCAGTAAGCTGAATGAAAAGCTTTGCACCTGTTTTATGGATTTCATCCATAAACTCTTTAAGCTCATCAAACATCTTAGGATTCTGCCAAAGCCATTTGCCCCAGAAGGTATCACGTAAAGGAGCGATACCGGGAATAATAAGACCAACGTTGTTGTTAGCTCTTTCTAAGAAAAGCTTTGCTGCTTCCTTGTCGAAATGGCAACCTCCGAGCTCAAACCAACCGAAAAGAGATGTACCACCCATAGGACACATAACTATACGGTTTTTGATTTCAACGTTACCAATCTTCCAAGGTGTAAACAAAGATTCGTACTGAGGATTCATTAAAACACTTCCTTCTCAATATTTTAAACATATAAATCCACAACATAAATGTTCTACTATATAATAGTTTAAAGATGTATTAATGTCAAGTTAAATTTTTATCAAACGAGCTGACTTTTCTGCCGTCATAAATGTTACAATTTTATTACAAACGATAAATTTTTATTGTTTTTCAATAAATTCTTTGCTATTATCGGGCTCAAGGAGATGAAAATCTATGAAACATTCAGAGAAATCTTTAAAAACCACAAAAATAGTAGTTATTATCCTATGTTGTTTTTTCGTTTTCTTTTTATTTACAGCACCGTTTGTATTTAAATGGTACTGCGAAATGTCAGACACAAGAGAAAACGTTGCAAACGTGCTTATTGCTGTTTTTTACACTTGCTCCCCTTCCGCAATGATAACTCTTGTATACTTATTTAAATTTATTAAAAATCTTGAAGGCGGAAACGTTTTTATTGAAAGCAACGTAAAATACCTTAAAATACTTTCATACGCTTGTCTTTCTGTTGTACCTCTTTCAATACCTCTTTGCTTTTTCTTTATTGCAGGCTTACCTATCCCTGCTGCCGCAGGATTTATGTGGTTATTCTTACGAATATTGAAAAATGCTTTTGAATACGGAACTATGATAAAAAATGAAAATGATTTGACGGTGTAAATATGGCAATTATAGTAAATCTTGACGTAATGCTTGCAAAAAGGAAAATGTCATCAGGCGAGCTTGCAAGCAAAGTAGGCTTAACCCAAGCCAACCTTTCAATATTAAAAACAGGTAAAGCAAAGGCGGTGCGATTCTCTACCCTATCAGCAATTTGCCGTGAGCTTAACTGTCAACCCGGTGATATTTTGGAATATACGGACGGTGAACAGGAGGAATAATTATGACTAATAAGGTTTATCCCTTCAATAAAGTAGATATCTTTGGTTTAATTTCCACTTTAATAACACTTTTTATTACAATAAGATTAGGTGCTTTTAACGGCTTTAATTTCGGCTTCACAATCGGATTTGTTGCTCTTTTAATAGCAGAAGCATTTTATACCTTTTCAAAAAAATGCAACGATAAAATATTTAACTCTTTACTATTTATATGTATAATTGCTCTTTGTTGCGGTTTTTCAGTTATCAGCAATTCCTTTATTAAATTTTTATCTTTTATATATTTGATTTTTATTTGTACGGTATTTTTTACAAATCTATCGGCAAACAACAATTGCGACGGAAGCTATACCTATATTCTTAACTCAATAAAGAAAACCTTTGCTTCTGTTTTTGATAATTTTCTTCTCCCCTTCAGGAGTATGAAAGAATCTGCAAAGGGCGGTAAGGCTAAAAACGTTTTACAGCTTTTAATCGGTATCGGTATATCTATCCCTATTCTTTGTGCAATAATCCCCTTGCTTACATCATCGGATATTGCTTTTGGAACGTTAGTTTCATCATTATTTGAAAACTCGCTTCTTATAATACTCGCTTTAATATTAAGCTTTATTTTATCGCCTGTTTTCTTTGCATTTCTTTATTCATTAAAAAAAGAAGACCAGATTAATAATAACGCAAAGAAAATCCCCGATAAAATTTCTAAAGTTATTCTTAACACTGTTTTATGCACAACTTCTATTGTTTATATTGCTTACGTTATTTCTCAATTAGCATATATTTCGAAGGCTTTTGCATTTCTTTTACCCGAGAATTACAGTGCCGCACAATTCGCAAGAAGCGGATTTTTTCAAATGGGCGTTATAGCTTTTATAAACTTTGTAATTCTTTTTATATGCTCTGTGTTCGTTACTAAAACAGAAAGCAAAAAGATACCCACTTCAACAAGAGTTTTGTTATCTTTCCTTTGCTTGTTTACGGTTTTTTATATTTCAACAGCATTTGTAAAAATGATGAAATATATTTCACTTTACGGACTTACTCAATTAAGAGTGCTTACAAGCGTATTTATGATGATGCTAGCAATTATCTTCGTAATACTTTTAATCAAGCTTATTTTCACAAGACTTAAATACATAAAAGCAATTATTCTTGTTTGTACTCTTACAATGATATCTATATCAGTAATCGATATAAATACTGTAATTGCAAACTACAATTATAAAGCTTACAAGGAAGGTAAAATTAGCATAGACGTTGAGCAAATAGGTAATTTAGGCGTAAGCGGTTTGCCCGTGCTTGTAAAGCTTTCCGAAGAAAAACCGCTTGAAGAAAATTACTATGTGGTTCGTGAAATCGAATTAAACTCTTTTTTAATATACGATATGGGTATTGCGTCAATCGAAGAATGTACAGAAGAAAAACTTGTAAAGAAAAGCATCTTTGAAAAGAATTATACATGGGAGCAGGCAAGAATTGCTTTAGATAAATTCATCAAAGACAATCCCGATTTTGACAGAGAAGAATATTTTATGCAATTTGCAGACGATGAATTCGTTGGATATGATGATTACGTATATGACGAGGAATACCACTTCGAAGAGGACTTAACCGAAGAAAATACAGAAGAATTTGAAACAGAGATAATCACTACAGAAACAACACAAAGCTACATATAATACATATAATATAAAAAAACGGCAATTTTCATTGCCGTTTTTTTCTTTCATAACATTATATAAAATGAAACTCCGTCGGAATTGTTTTTGCAGGAGTAATAAGCATTGTGTAAATCAAGTATTTTTGCTGAAATTGCAAGTCCCATACCGCCGCTTGAGCTTCTGTCAGTTCTTGATTCATCGCCTTTATACATAACTGACCAAACATCTTTCAGCTTACTTTCTTCAATATGAGAGCCGGTGTTGAAAACGGTAAGCATAACCTTAGTATCCCCTACTTTTTTCAAGGTTATTTTAATTTCCCCGCCTTTTTCAGAATGTTTTACTGCATTAGATAAAATATTATCCACAACTAAAGACATAAGCTGTCGGTTACACTTAATAAGCGGAACGTCTTCCGACTCAAATGTAACGTTCTTTTCATTTATTTCAAAAGAATTTCCGTATTTTTTAATTTCTTCTGTTACAAGATTTTTAAAATCACATTCTTCAAGGGCTACTTTATCAGTTTGCGAGAGTCGGTTAAATTGAAGAAGATTTGTAACAAGCTCATTCATTTTCTTTGTTTCTTCATAGATAGACTTTATATACAACTCGTTTTTTTCAGGTGCAATGTTTTCAAGTATACATTCACATTGATTCTGAATAATAGCAACGGGAGTTTTTAACTCGTGAGCAACAGCAGAAGTAAAGGCACTTTTGTTTTCTTCCAACCTTTTGTTTTTGTCGTAATTTTCAGTAAACACATATTCCAAAATGCCACTGATAATTTGTATAAACAACGATAAAAGTAATGTTTGCTGAACAAAATGATTATCGTCAATTATACGGCGAAATGCATTGTACCCCGTCGCTAAAGCTACGTAATAGCTTTCGCCTTGAATTTCGATTTCATAATAATAATGAGCGAAATCATTACCCATATAACCGAAACCACCGTAAGAGTTCTCAATATAAATTGTACCCGAACTGAAATGTTTTTTTATATTATTAACAGCTCTTTCGCTTTTAACAAAATCAATAAGCTTTTTGTAATACTTTTCATCGTGGTTATGATAAAAATCGTAGGAAAACGTAAAGTTACCGTATGAACCATTCTCGTATTGGGTTTCGCCTTGATAGTCGGAAAGCTTTATTGATTCTTTTTGAGACGTTTCTTCGTATTCCTCATTAAAAATAACGCAATCAAAAATAACCTCGGTAAGTATAGCACTGCCGTCTTTTTCATAAAACCTGAAGCCCTCAACAGAAACATCATCATATTTTGCATACAACTCTTGCTTTTTATTTTCAAATTCAGCGTTTTTAAACTCATCTAAATAGAAGCATTTATACTCTTCGTTATTGTATTTAAAAATATACATCGGACCGCTTGTGTGAAGGAGTTTACCGTCAGTATCATACAAAGCCAATGCTACAGGAAATTCGGGGTATTTATTATTCTCGTGGTAATGATAAATAAAATTATCCTTCGTTAAAACTCCTTCTTCAACGTTTGAAAAATTAAAATTAGAACTCTCTCGAACCCTGTAAACAGCATCATTAAAACTATTCTCAAAATGAGTAAAATATGAAATATATAAAATCAAAAGAGATGAAAACCAAAAAGCAATAGTTCCTATAGCTATACGGCTTTTAAGTTGATTTCTCTTTTTATCGTTTCTTTTTTCGTCATCCTTGGGTTTTAATTTATTAAGAAATTTCTTCATAGCAATACCCCACATTCACAACGGTTTTTATTGCATTTGACTTTTCACCTAAAACTTTTCTTATTCTTTTAATTCTTGTATCAACAACACGTTCATCGCCGTCAAAATCATATCCCCATACACGAAGTAGAATTTTATCACGTGAAAGTACGATATTTTTGTTTTCGATAAGATATCTTAACAAGTCAAAATCTTTACCCGAAACGGTAATCTCTCTTTCTTCAATAAAAACCTTTCTTTTTAGCAAATCAATAGTGACACCGTTTGAGCTTATGCATTGATTTTTGTTTACGCCTTTTGAACGCAATATCATAGCACGTATTTTTTCACATAAAACAGATAAAGGAAATGGCTTTACTATGTAATCGTCAGCACCCGAAGAAAAGCCTTTCAAAAAATCCTCTTCTTCACCTAAAGCTGATAAAAATAATATTGGAACGTTGCTTATCTTTCTTATTTCAGAACAAGCAACAAGACCGTTCATGACGGGCATCATTACGTCTAAAACAACTAAATCAAATTCCTCAAGAGAAAACATATCAACCGCCTGTTTTCCATCTGAAACAGTTATCACCTCAAAACCTTTAGCGGTTAAGTAATCGCTGATTGTATAACAAATCTTATTTTCATCATCAGCAACGAGAATTTTATACATACTCTCACCTCTTGATTAGAGTTTAATATAGTAATGTGTAATTTATGTGTAAAAAAGAAGCTGTTGCCGATAGCAACAGCCCTTTCTTACTTAATACCGAGTTTATTAAGAATTTCGGGGTCGCAGGTATCGGCAAGAGAACCGATTTCATTCCAAAGCTTATCTGCTTTTTCTTTCCATTCGGGAAAGCTTGCGGGTGAATCGGGGTAACTGTCGTAAAGCTTACCAACCTCACCGCTTTGCATAAGACCTTTTAATATTTTACCTACGGTTGACGGACGTATTTTCTTTTTCAAAACGCCTGCAACTATGCCTTTAACGGTTGATAAAATTATATCATTTGTAAGCTCAAGACCGTTATCAAGACCGCCGAGAATTTTATCACTGAATAAAATATCGTTAGCAAACAGATACTCCGCTTCATCAAAATCAATTGCTACAATGCCCATTAAAAGCGGTCGCATTGTATCGAAATCCTTACCCTGCTTAACCATATACTGTTTATTAATAAGCCAAAGATTCTTTTTTGTAAGCGGTTTACCGTCGTTAAGAAGCTTTGTTATTACGTTTGCGGCGATTTCACCTTGAACGAGAGATGAGGTACAACCCTCACCGCAGGTAGGTTTCGTAAGGCAAGCGGCATCACCCATAGCAATAAAGCCGTCATCAACAAATGAATAAAGAGAGCGATGGTAAGGTGTAAGACCTTTTTCAACCTTTAATATATCGTAATCGGGGTATTTATAATTCTTAAGAAGCTGTGAATTAAAAACCTCTTCCGAATATTCGTAAGAATAGCTACCGCCGATGCCTAAAATAGCATCGTAGCCCTCACCTGCAGGTGCAGACCAGGATTTATATTGCATAAAAAAGCCGTCAAGCTTTCTCGGATCAACAGTTTCATCTTTATATTTCACGTAATAAAGTACAACGTAGAATATATC
>JAZUQS010000089.1:0-37986 GCA_045605825.1 Acutalibacteraceae bacterium | reverse complement strand
CCTTTTTTGCCGGTAGCTTTTGTAGCCATTCTAATACCTCCTCCGACTTATTTCTTCTTGTTAGCTATAGTCTTTTTGGGACCTTTACGAGTACGAGCGTTTGTTTTTGGACGCTGACCTCTTACGGGAAGACCTTTACGATGGCGAACACCACGATAGCAACCGATTTCTACAAGTCTCTTGATATCGAATGCTGTTTCACGACGAAGGTCACCTTCAACCTTAACGTTGTGATCAATATACTCACGTAATTTTGCAACATCGTCTTCAGTAAGATCCTTAACTCTTGTGTCAGGATTTATGCCTGTTGCAGCAATAATTTCGCTAGCAGTTTTACGGCCGATACCAAAAATATAGGTAAGACCGATTTCTACTCTCTTATCTCTTGGTAAATCAACACCTGAAATACGAGCCATTTGTCAGTTGCACCTCCAAATATGGTTTACGCGCGGGGATTAACCCTGACGCTGTTTGTGCTTAGGGTTCTCACAGATAACCATGATTTTACCCTTACGTTTAATAACTTTGCATTTTTCGCAAATTTTCTTGACAGAAGGTCTGACTTTCATTAGAATACCTCCTAAAATTCAGCTTATGCCTTTTTACTTATTTTGAACGCCATGTGATACGTCCACGTGTAAGGTCATATGGCGACATTTCTACTGTAACCTTATCACCCGGAAGAATTCGAATGTAGTTCATTCTTAACTTACCGGAAATGTGGGCTAAAATTTTATGACCGTTTTCAAGTTCTACTTGAAAGGTTGTGTTAGGTAATGCTTCTAAAACAGTACCTTCTACTTCGATCATATCGTCTTTTGACATAACAACTACCTCCAGATTGACTATATTGTGTTTTCATTCTGTTTAATTATAACTTTGTCATTATCAACGGTCCGCTACTTGTTATTGCAATTGTATGCTCAAAGTGGGCAGATAACTTACCGTCGGTTGTCTTTACCGTCCAGCCGTTAGATAACGTTTTAACAGATGCCTTACCCTCGTTAATCATGGGTTCAATGGCAATTGTCATGCCCGGCACCAAACGAACACCTCTGCCGGGTGTACCGTAATTGGGCACTGCGGGGTCTTCATGAAGTGCGGCACCTACGCCGTGACCTGTGTACTCTCTTACGACACTGTATCCACGCTCTTCACAATACTGTTGAATTGCGCTTCCTATATCACCGATTCTGCCGCCCGGAACTGCCTTTTTGATGCCTACGTAAAGGCTCTCTTCGGTAGTTTCCATCAGCCGCTTCGCTTCTGCGGAAACATCTCCACATGCGAAAGTAGCAGCATTGTCACCGGTATAACCGTTGATACGGGCTCCGAGGTCGATACTCACTATGTCGCCCGCTCTGATGATATGTGCCTTATCAGGAATACCATGAATGACCTCATCATTTATGGAAATGCATGCCGCAGCAGGAAAACCGTTGTAATTAAGGAAAGTAGGTATTGCACCTTTACTTTCAATAAACTTTCTGGCTATACGGTCAATTTCCCAAGTTGAAACACCGGGCTCAACCGCTTCACCTGCTACTTTTAGTGCTTCTGCGGAAATTCTGCAAGCTTCAAGCATTTGCTTAATTTCCTTTTCGCTTTTAAGCACTATCATGCTTAATCCTCCAACACCTTAAGGATTGCTGCGGTAATCTCTGTAATAGGAGCTGTACCCTCTACGCTGCGAAGCTTTCCGCATTTTGCATAGAAATCCTTTAACGGTTCGGTCTGTTCGTGATAAACATTGAGTCTGTCAAGAACTGTTTCGGGAGCATCGTCTTTACGAATCTGAAGCTCGCCACCACAGCTGTCGCAAACACCTTCAACCTTCGGCTTCTTATTTTCAATATGATAAGAAGACCCGCAAGCCTTACAAACGCGTCTGCCTGACATTCTGTTTACAATGTTTTCATCGGGAACATCAATATCAACAACCTTGTCGATTATGATGCCCATATTATCAAGAGCCTCTGCCTGAGGGATTGTTCTGGGGAAACCATCAAGGATGAATCCACCGTTACAATCGTCTTCAGCTAACCTTTCCTTGTTGATGCCGATTACGACATCATCAGGAACAAGTTTTCCGGCTTCAATAAATGCTTTTGCTTTAAGACCCATCTCTGTTCCGTTAGCAAGTGCCTCACGAATGATATTGCCTGTGGAAATTGTGGGAATGTTAAGCTTGCCTGCGATGATTTCTGCCTGAGTGCCTTTACCTGCACCGGGGGCACCGAGAAATATTAATTTCATTATTGAAGTCCTCCTATATATTAATCAAGGAAGCCTTTATAATGGCGAAGCATCATCTGGCTTTCAAGCTGTTTAACAGTTTCAAGTGCTACACCAACCATAATGATAATTGATGTACCGCCAAGTGAAATGTTCATACCGTCTTTTGTAATGAGAGAAGTAATCTGAGTGAATACTGTGGGGAACAAAGCAACTACGCTGAGAAGCAATGCACCGAGAAGTATAATTCTTGAGATAATTTTCTCAATATAAAGAGCAGTGGGTTTACCGGGACGGATACCCGGAATTGTACCGCTATTTGAACGGATGTTGTTTGCCATTTCAGTAGGATTGTACTGAATTGCAGCATAGAAATATGCGAAGAAGATTATCATAAGGAAGTAGAGAACACCGTAAACAACGCTTGTGGGTTCAAACCATCCGAAGAATGTCTCCCAGAAGCTACCCTCTTTAATCTTGCTTGAAACGAAAAGCTCGATTGTGGGAGGAAGTGAGAGAATTGAACTTGCGAAGATAACGGGCATAACACCGCTCATATTAACCTTAATCGGAATATGTGTGCTCTGACCGCCATACATTTTACGGCCTACAACTCTCTTAGCATACTGAACGGGGATTTTACGTTCTGCGTTATCCATCCAAACGATGTAAGCTATCATAAGAATGTAGCAAACAACTACGAAGGGAGCAAGGAAGTAGTAAATACCGCCTCGTGAGAAGTAACCCTGTGCACCTTCGGAAGTACCGAAGAGCATTGTTGCTTCTGTAGGAATACGGGAAATGATACCTGCAAAAAGGATAATTGAGATACCGTTACCGATTCCCTTGCCGTTAATCTGTTCACCGAGCCACATAACGAGTGTTGTACCTGCGGTAAGAACTGATATAACAACGATTCCTTCGAAAACCTTGGGGAAACCATCACCTGTGTAAAGGAGATAATCCTTTGCATTGAGGTAAATGAAGTATGCTGTACTCTGGAGAAGACCAAGTCCGAGAGTTACGTAACGTGTGATAGTAGCAATTTTCTTTCTACCCTCTTCACCCTCTTTTGAAAGTCTTTCAAGTGCAGGAATTGCAACTGTAAGAAGCTGGATAATAATCGAGCTGTTGATGTAGGGAGTGATTGAAAGTGCGAAAATTGTACCGTAGTTGAAAGCATCACCTGTCATCATGCTTAAGTAGTTAAGGAAGGTTGTTCCTTCAGTACCGGATAAAAGACCGCCTTCGATGATATCAACGAAAGGAACGGGGATATTTGCACCGATTCTGTAAAGCACGATGATGAATGCTGTAAAGAGAATCTTCTTTCTTAAATCGGGGATTTTCCATGCATTAGCCAAAGTCTGAAACATGTTAAATCACCTCTGCCTTTCCTCCGGCAGCTTCAATTTTTGCTTTAGCTGCATCAGAATAAGCATTAACCTTGACAGTGAACTTTTTAGTGATGTCACCGTGAGCAAGTACTTTAACACCATCAAGTGTTTTATTGACAAGACCTGCAGATTTAAGTGCATCGATGTCGATAACTGCACCGTCTTCAAATCTGTCCTCAAGAGCAGCTACGTTTACGATAGCGAACTCTTTGCCGAAAATATTAACAAAACCTCTTTTGGGAAGGCGTCTCTGTAAAGGCATCTGTCCGCCTTCAAAACCGGGGCGAATACCGCGACCGGCACGTGCCTTCTGGCCTTTGTGACCCTTACCGGCTGTTTTGCCCTGGCCTGAACCGGGACCTCTACCGATACGCTTAACTTCCTTTTTGGAGCCAGCTGCGGGTGAAAGCTCGTGAAGCTTCATATATTGCACCTCCTTGCTTATTCTTCAGTAGCCTCAATAAGATGAGCAATTTTCTTGATTTTGCCTTTGGTCTGGGGGTTATCGGGCTGAATAGAAGTATCGCCGATTTTACGAAGACCTAACGCATAGGCGGTGGCAATCTGATCTTTCTTTGAACCGATAAGGCTCTTTACGAGCTTAACTTTAATGTTAGCCATTGTTACCACCCTCCTTAGTCTTTAAAATGTTTAACGGATTTGCCGCGAATGTTAGCAACTTCTTCAACATTGCGGAGTCTTGTAAGACCATCCATTGTTGCTCTAACAACGTTGCAGGGGTTATTGGAACGAAGTGACTTAGCACGAATGTCCTTAATACCTACTGTCTCAACAACTGCACGAACGGGACCACCTGCGATAACGCCGGTACCGGGTGCTGCAGGTTTGAGAAGTACAACGCCTGCACCGAATTTACCGATAATCTCGTGAGGAATAGTTGTTCCTTTAAGAGAAATCTTTACGAGATTCTTTTTTGCGTCCTCGATACCCTTACGAATAGCATCGGGAACTTCGTTTGACTTTCCTAAGCCAAAACCTACTGTGCCTTCGCCGTCACCTACAACAACAAGAGCTGAGAATTTCATAATTCTACCACCCTTAACCGTTTTAGATACACGGTTGATGGCTACGACTCTTTCCTGAAGTTCAGAGTCTTTGCGAGCTGCATCGAATTTAGCCAAAGTAATTCCTCCCTTTCTTAGAAGTTGAGGCCGCCCTCACGGGCGCCTTCGGCCAAGCTCTCTACACGGCCGTGATAAATGTAACCGCCGCGGTCGAAAACTACGTCTGTAATTCCCTTTTCCGCTGCACGCTCTGCTAATAACTTACCTACTTTAAAGGCTGCGTCTTTGTTTCCGCCGTAATCCTTGAAGTCCTTTTCAACAGTTGATGCTGAAACAAGTGTTGTACCGTTTACGTCATCAATCAACTGAGCATAGATATGCTGAAGAGAACGGAATACATCGAGACGGGGGCAAGCAGCTGTACCGCTGATTTTGCCACGTACTCTTTTATGACGCTGAACCCTTGCTTTATTAGTGTTCGGTCTTTGTACCATTATTTCTTCACCTCTTTAACGAATTCAGGGATTATTTACCGCCCTTACCGGCCTTACCTTCCTTACGACGGATAACTTCATCAACATACTTGATACCTTTACCCTTATAAGGCTCCGGAGCTCTCTTACCTCTGACTTCAGCTGCAAACTGACCAACCTTTTGCTTGTCAGGACCGGAAATAACGATTTTGTTGGGGCCGGGAACTTCAACTGTGATGCCATCGGGCTCAGCCATTGTTACAGGATGAGAATAACCGATGTTAAGAACAAGATCCTTGCCCTGTTTTGCTGCACGGTAACCAATACCGTTGATCTCAAGCTCTTTTGAGAAGCCTTCGCTTACACCTTTTACCATGTTAGCAATAAGTGTACGGTTGAGACCGTGGAGTGAACGATTCTCTTTTGAATCGTCGGGGCGTGTTACGTTAATCACGCCATTATCAAGTTCAACTTTGATAGTACTGTTAACTGTTCTGGTAAGTGTACCTTTGGGGCCCTTAACGGTTACAGTGCTTCCGTCGATCTTGACATCAACGCCTGCCGGAACGGCAATGGGCATTCTGCCTATACGAGACATAGTACTGTACCTCCTTACCAAATGTATGCAAGAACTTCGCCGCCAACGTTAGCTTTGCGAGCGTCCTTATCAGTCATAATACCTTTTGAAGTTGAGAGGATTACGATACCGAGGCCGTTCTGAACCTTGGGCATATCCTCACAATTTGAATAAATGCGGAGTCCGGGTTTGGAAACTCTGCGAAGTCCTGTGATAACCTGAGACTTGTTGGGGCCGTATTTGAGAGCAACCTCAATAATGCCCTGCTTGCCGTCTTCGATTACCTTGAAACTCTTTATATAACCCTCATCTACAAGAATCTGAGCAATTGATTTCTTGATGTTAGATGCCGGGATCTGCACTGTGTCGTGCTTTGCTGAATTAGCATTACGGATTCTTGTAAGCATATCAGCAATTGAATCAGTAATCTGCATGCCGTGTTTCCTCCTTTATCAATTGCTCTTACCAGCTTGCCTTTTTAACACCGGGAATCTGGCCTGCATGAGCAAGTTCCCTGAAGCAGATACGGCAAACGCCGTATTTACGAAGGTAAGCGTGCGGTCTACCACAGATTTTGCATCTGTTGTACTGTCTTGTGGAATACTTTGCAGGTCTCGCCTGCTTAACTTTCATAGATGTTTTAGCCACGATGACCCCTCCTTACTTTGCAAACGGAGCGCCGAGGAGTGTAAGTAACTCGCGGCCTTCTTCGTCTGTGTTAGCGGTTGTAATAAAGGTGATATCCATACCGCGAACCTTATCAATTTTATCGTACTCAATTTCGGGGAAAATAAGCTGTTCCTTAACACCTACGGAATAGTTACCTCTACCGTCGAATGAGTTGGGGTTGATTCCGCGGAAGTCTCTAACTCTGGGAAGAGCGAGATTGAAGAATCTGTCAAGGAATTCATACATACGGTCACCACGAAGAGTAACCTTTGCACCGATATCCATACCCTCACGAAGTTTGAAGTTAGCAACTGATTTCTTTGCTTTACAAACTACGGGTGTCTGACCGGTAATCTGCTTGAGGTCGCTGATGATAGCATCAAGGATTTTGGAGTTATCCTTAATTTCACCTGATGTTACGCTAACAACGATTTTGTCAAGCTTGGGGACCTGCATAACGCTCTTGTAGCCGAATTTCTTCATAAGCTGAGGAGCTACGTCAGAAACATAATATTCTTTAAGTCTTGCTGCCATTATTTAAGTCCCTCCTTATTCAAATTTAGCGCCGCACTTTTTGCAAACGCGTTTTTTGTCTTTACCTGTGCCCTCGTGGCCTACTCTTGTAGCGACACCACATTTAGGGCAAACAAGCTGAACTTTGTCCGCATAGAGAGCGCTTTCAGCTTTAAGAATGCCGCCTGCTTCGCCCATCTTACGGGGTTTAACGTGTTTAGAAACGATGTTAACGCCTTCAACGATAACCTTGCCTTCTGAGGGAGATACCTGAAGTACCTTGCCTTTTACGCCACGGTCTTTACCCTGAATAACGATAACTGTATCGCCTGTTTTAACATGAACTTTACTCATTAGTCGTACCTCCCATTAAAGTACTTCCGGAGCAAGAGAGAGAATCTTAAGGTATTCTTTCTCACGAAGCTCTCTTGCCACGGGTCCAAAAATACGGGTACCCTTGGGGTTCTTATCTTCTCTGATTATAACTGCTGCGTTTTCATCAAAGCGGATATATGTTCCGTCATCACGACGAACACCACTTGCTGAACGAACAACTACAGCCTTTACAACCTCACCTTTTTTAACAACGCCACCGGGTGCTGCTTTCTTGACAGAAGCCACGATAACATCACCGATATTGGCATACCTCTTACCGGAACCGCCTAAAACGCGGATGCACATAATTTCTTTTGCGCCCGTGTTGTCGGCTACCTTGAGGTAACTCTGCTGCTGTATCACAGTGTGTGCCTCCTTCTACCGACCAAATTATTTGGCCTTTTCAATAATTTCGCATACACGCCATCTCTTGTCTTTTGACATAGGACGTGTTTCCATAATCATTACACGGTCGCCGATACCGCACTGGTTAGTCTCGTCATGAGCTTTAACCTTAAGTGTGTGGTTGACAATCTTACCATAAAGCGGATGCTTTACCCTGTCTTTGATGGAAACTACTACTGTCTTGTCCATCTTATCGCTTGTTACGATTCCGACACGGGTTTTTCTTAAATTTCTTTCACTCATTTAATTGCCCTCCGTGATCAAGAATTCTTGCCGTTAAGCTGCATATCGCGAATTACTGTCATAACTCTTGCGATATCTTTTCTTACGGCGCTTATTCCCATTGGGTTATCAAGCTGATTGATGGCCTGCTGGAAGCGGAGATTAAAGAGTTCTTTCTTCAATTCAAGGAGCTTAGCATCCAACTCCGCCTGAGAGAGAGTTCTTAATTCACTTGCTTTCATTCTGCCTCACCATCCTGTTCTGCTTTAGTAACAAATTTGCATTTGATAGGAAGCTTGTTAGCTGCAAGACGCATAGCCTCACGAGCTGTTTCTTCCGGAACACCTGCAATTTCAAACATAACTCTGCCGGGTTTAACGACAGCTACCCAATATTCGGGCGAACCTTTACCGGAACCCATTCGAGTTTCAGCGGGTTTTTCTGTAATAGGTTTATCAGGGAAAATCTTAATCCAAACTTTACCGCCACGCTTGATATATCTTGTCATAGCAATACGGGCTGCTTCAATCTGGTTAGATGTAATCCATGCGGGTTCGAGAGCCTGAAGACCGAAATCACCATAGTTGACTTTAGTACCTCTGTGAGCTACGCCTTTAAGACGGCCTCTCTGAACTCTACGGTATTTAACTCTTTTAGGTAATAACATTACTTGGCTCCTCCTTCCCTTTTGGTTTTGCGGGACTCATGGAGAACTTCGCCTTTGTAGATCCAAATCTTAACACCGATACGACCGTATGTTGTTTTTGCTTCTGCAAAACCATAGTCGATATCAGCACGGATTGTCTGAAGCGGAATTGTTCCTTCGTGGTACTGCTCTGTACGAGCGATTTCAGCACCGCCGAGTTTGCCGGAAACCTGAGCTTTGATACCCTTTGCGCCTGCTTTCATTGTACGGCCGATTGACTGTTTAAGAGCACGACGGAAAGATACACGTTTCTCAAGCTGAGCTGCGATGCCTTCTGCAACGAGCTGTGCATTGAGGTCAGGCTGCTTGATTTCTGTGATGTTGATGAATACATCTTTATCAGTGTCAAGCATTTTCTTAACTGTTTCTTTAAGTTTTTCAATTTCTGCACCGCCACGGCCAATTACGATACCGGGTTTTGCGCAGAAAATGTTGATGCGGATTCTCTTGGGATCACGCTCAATCTCAACCTTCGGAACGCCTGCCGGAGCAAGGAGTTCAAGAAGGAATTCACGGATCTTGTTATCTTCAACAAGAATATCACCGAACTCACCTTTCTTAGCAAACCAGCGAGATTCCCAATCTTTGATAACGCCTATTCTTAATCCGGTAGGATTGATTTTCTGGCCCATTGTATTTCCTCCTCTCGCTTATTCTGCATCCTTGAGAACAAGGGTGATGTGTGATGTCTTTTTGTTAATTCTGTTAGCGCTGCCTCTTGCGCGGGGTCTGATTCTCTTGAGAGTGGGACCCTGGCATACCCAGCACTGTGCAACGTAAAGTGAAGTTACGTCCATATTTTTCATTTCCGCATTTGCGATAGCGGATTTAAGAAGCTTCTCAAGCGGCTCACAAGCAGCCTTAGGTGTGTGCTTGAGAATTGCCATTGCTTCATCTGCAGGCTTATTGCGAATAAGGTCAAGAACTATCTGAACCTTACGGGGAGCTATTCTTATATAAGTAGCTTTTGCTGTTGCCTCCATTGTTACACACTCCTTTCGACCAATTATTTACCGTTATTTGAAGTTTTTGATCCCGCATGACCCTTGAAGGTTCTTGTGGGAGCGAATTCACCGAGCTTATGGCCAATCATATCCTCAGTTACATAAACCGGAACATGTTTACGACCATCATGAACTGCAAAAGTATGACCAACAAAATCAGGGAAGATTGTTGAGCTTCTGCTCCATGTTTTAAGAACGATTTTTTCGCCGTTGTCATTCATTTTCTGAACTCTTTCGAGGAGCTTAGGCTGAACGAAAGGTCCTTTTTTAATGCTTCTGCTCATTGTTTATGCTCCTTTCCGGCTTATTTGCCGTTACGACGCTTCACGATAAGCTTATCGGAGCGATTCTTCTTGGCTCTTGTCTTATAACCGAGAGCGGGTTTACCCCAAGGAGTAACAGGACCGGGACGACCGATGGGTGACTTACCTTCACCACCACCGTGGGGGTGGTCATTGGGGTTCATTACAGAACCACGAACTGTAGGTCTGATACCAAGGTGACGTGTACGACCTGCTTTACCTATCTTAACGTTTTCGTGATCAAGGTTACCTACCTGACCAACTGTTGCCATACAAAGTACGGGAACGTTACGAAGCTCACCGGAGGGAAGTCTGAGAAGTGCATAAGCGCCTTCCTTAGCCATAAGCTGAGCTGCATTACCTGCTGCTCTTGCAAGCTGGCCACCCTTACCGGGATAAAGCTCGATATTGTGAATGAATGTACCAACAGGGATATTAGTAAGCGGAAGTGCGTTACCGGGCTTAATATCTGCTGAAGGACCTGCAACAACTGTATCGCCTACTTTAAGACCAACGGGAGCAAGGATGTAAGCTTTCTCGCCGTCTGTGTACTCGATGAGAGCGATGTGTGCTGAACGGTTGGGATCGTATTCAAGAGTTTTAACAGTTGCTTTAACATCGAACTTGTTTCTCTTGAAGTCGATTACTCTGTACTTTCTGCGATTTCCGCCGCCACGATGACGAACTGTGATTCTACCGTAGCTGTTACGACCTGAATTTTTCTTAAGAGGCTTTAAAAGGCTCTTTTCAGGAGCAACCTTTGAAAGTTCGGAATAATCTGTAACCGACATATCACGTCTTGCGTTTGTAGTCGGCTTATAAACTTTTATAGACATTTTATTCACACTCCTATAATGGTTTTGCGGAGAATGTCAACTCCATACTATACCATACGGGTATAAGTTATAATAGTTTAATAAGTTAACAGATTACATCATACCGTCAAAGAACTCAATTGTCTTTGAATCTTCAGTAAGAGTAACAACAGCTTTCTTCCAAGAAGCAGTATAGCCTTCGAATCTGCCGTATCTTCTCATCTTACCGTTAACGGTAACTGTGTTTACCTTTGCAACCTTAACGCCGAAAAGCTCTTCAACTGCTTTAGCAATTTCAATCTTGTTAGCATCTGTTGCAACTTTGAATGTGTATTTCTTGGAAGCAATACCCATCATAGATGCTTCTGTGATGATAGGCTTAATGATAATGTCTTGTGCGAGTTTCATTATGCATATACCTCCTCGATTTTTGTAACTGCATCCTTAAGAACTACGAGTGAATCGCAGTTGAGGATATCGTATACATTAAGAGTATTAACGGTTGAAACCTTTGCACCCTCAATGTTTCTGATGCTCTTGTAGATAACTTCGTTGTTTTCGGGAAGAACTACGAGAACCTTCTTACCTGCTTTAATAGCAGCGAACATTTCTGCCATTGCTTTTGTTTTGATTGCATCAAGCTTGATTGAATCAAGAACGAGCATCTCTTCTGCTGCAACCTTTGAAGAAAGAGCAGACTTCATAGCAAGTCTTCTAACCTTCTTGTTGATTGAGATGCCATATGTGCGAGGCTTGGGACCAAGTGCGATACCACCGTGATACCACTGGGGAGCTCTTGTTGAACCCTGTCTTGCACGACCTGTTCCTTTCTGACGCCACGGTTTCTTACCGCCGCCGCTAACTTCGGAACGAGTTTTTGTGGACTGAGTGCCCTGACGCTGATTTGCTAAATAACCAACTACAACGAGGTGCATAGCTGACATATTGGGCTCGATACCGAAAATAGAATCGTTAAGTTCAATACTGCCTGCTTTTTTACCTGCCATATCAAGTACTGATAATTTACTCATCTGTTACACTCCTTCCTTACGCTTTTTTTACACTGTCAGCGATAACAACGATGCCGCCTTTAGGACCGGGAACGGAACCTTTGATTGCGATAAGGTTGTTTTCAACGTCAACTTTGACTACGCTGAGATTCTGAACAGTAACACGCTCTGAACCGAGGTGACCTGCCATCTTTTTGCCTTTGAAAATACGAGCAGGGTCGATAACACCCAAAGAACCGCCGTGTCTTGCAACAGGACCTGTACCGTGAGACTCTCTGAGTCTACCGAAGTTCCAGCGCTTGATAACACCGGCTGTACCTTTACCTTTGCTCTTACCTACAACGTCTACGTATTCGCCTGCAGCAAAAACATCTGCTTTAAGAATATCGCCTACGTTTAAGGCTGAGGTATCAGCGAGTCTGAACTCTTTGAGTACCTTCTTGGGAGCAACATCAGCTTTTTTGAAGTGACCGCCCATGGGCTTGGTTACTCTGTTAGCTTTCATGTCGCCGTAACCGATCTGAACAGCTTCATAGCCGTCGTTCTCAGTTGTCTTCTTCTGGACAACTACGCAAGGACCAGCTTCGATTACTGTTACGGGAACCATGTTTCCGTTTTCATCGAAAATCTGAGTCATGCCGATCTTTTTTCCGATAAGACCTTTTTTCATTTTGTTTTCCTCCTTCAGATTATTGGTTGAGTTTCCTCAACATGACCTGTGACCTATATTATAATAGGTATATTCAAAATTAAGCTTTATATCGGATTAAAGCTTAATCTCAAAATCAACACCAGCGGGGAGCTCAAGACCTGTGAGAGCCTCAACAGTTTTGTTTGAGGGTCTGAGAATGTCGATGAGTCTCTTGTGAGTGTGCTGTTCGAACTGCTCACGAGAATCTTTGTACTTGTGAACTGCTCTAAGCACTGTAACTACCTCTTTTTCTGTGGGGAGCGGGATAGGACCTGAAACCTGAGCGCCTGTACGCTTTGCTGTTTCAACGATCTTTTCTGCTGCCTTGTCTACGAGGTTGTGATCGTAACCTTTGAGTCTGATTCTGATTTTTTCCTTAACTGCCATTTTTAACGCCTCCTAATAATTTTGGCGGGCTTGCGTATTTTTCAACAACTCGCCCGGGCTTATCGCATTCCCCGTTTAAAAACCGGAATGCAATTCCGGGATGAAACACACGCTCCGATACACACACGCAGCCACAGTTAAGGACGGCAAACGGGTTTGTATTCGGTATTTTAATCGCCCGGTTTTAAATCGGACATACTCCGCGGAAATTCCCTGCCTCAGAGGGCAGCCACCTCCCGCATCTACGCATATCTGCTTGCGTCAGGGCATAAAAAGATAGGGTACGCCCTTTCGCGTGCCCTATCATAATATCACAACTATTTCAAGATTGCAAGAGTTTTTTGGTATTTTTTTAAGAATTTTTCAAAGAAATTTTGTAACATCTTACAATAATATTTTTTGCCGTTTTTGTATATTTTTTACACTCCTGTAAAAAAATCAGGATATTTTGGCATTAATATTGTTTTTACCATATTAAATACAAGCATACCGTCTGCATACGAAACACCGATGTTACCCGTCATCTTACCTTGAGTAACTGATATTTTCCCCTCTTTGTCAATGTGGTAAACCTTTTTCAGAGTATCAGGGCTCTTAACGTAATTACCTGATTTATCCTTTGAGCCGTCAAACTCAAGAATAAAGTTTGTTCCTACGTTTTCACCTGATGCAGGCTCTGAATATAAAACAACTAACAAATCGGGATTTACGCCGTATTCATCGGCTATTTTTTTAATATGCTTATTACTAGGGTCAGCCGATGCATATGCATCACCCTGCTTCTCCAGATTCTCGTAAGCAGCTATCGGATCATACTCCGTTGTTTCAGCTGAAGTAGGTTTCTCTGTTTCTTTTGTTGTTGAGGTATTATTGTTATTATCTGTAGTAGCTCCTGTTTCAGATGAGCTTACGTTTGAAGTATCTGAGCTTGATGGAACAAGTACGTCAGTAGACACAACAACATTATCTATAACTGTATCATTATACTCTGTTGAAGGTTGGTCGCCCTGAAGAGTATATTCAGTCGTATTGTTATTAGTTTCTTTTTTTATCGCTTTTACTATTGATATTGAGAAAATAATAACTGCAACTAAAATCGCTACTGCTAAAGCTATGATTATTCCTACGGTTTTCTTTTCATTATTTTTAGCCATAATGGAACCTCTGATATAACTATATTATAATATGTATATAAAGCTTAACTCTATTAAGCATAATCTTTCTAGGAAAAAAGAGTGCGGTTACCCACACTCTCTTTGTGAAAATTATTGCAATAACTCACACAATTAACTAAGCATAACGCGTTTGAGCTTAGTTAACACCGGGTGTGAAAGATGAGAAGAGCTGAAGAACTGTGCCGATAAGGGGGAAATCGCCAAGAGCAGCTAAAATTCCGCCGTATGTACCATCCTCATTAACAGTGAAAAGTGAGCTAATGCCATTTGAAATTTCTTCTACATCAAGACCGTTGTCTTTGAGAAGCTGCCAAATAGAATCTAACATGTGTGGACCTCCTTTCATATCTATTTAACTGTAATATAACATATAAAAAAACATTTATTTTTCTTTTTTGGAAAAATAATATATTTTTTTATAAATCTAAAAAATGAGAAAGCCTCTGAACCGTTACATTTTCATTTTTTATTACCTTTAATGGATTGAGATAACTTGCCCTATATAAAAATCCATTATCTGCTTCGTAAGGATAATTATCGAAGCAAAAAGCCAAATTAGTATTTCTCATTCTTGTGTCGTGAGCGTCCGACCCGATAAAATCAACAAAACCGCCTCTTATCATTTTTATTGCAAATTCAGCAGTAGTATCGCCAAACATACCAGCAGGTGACCCTGCGTTTATTTGGAAAAGCACTCCCTTATCAGATAACGTGTCAATACATTTCCCATCAAGTAACATAAATCTGTATCTTTCAGGGTGAGCAATAATCGGCACAAGACCGAAGGATTGAAGATACGAGCACCACGATAAAACATCTTCAATAGTAGTTTTGAAAAAATCAAACTCAATAAGAACGTATTTTGACCCGCATAAAGTATACGGATTAAAATATTTTATTAGGAAAATATCGTCATCACAAAGAATTTCGAACCCCGTTTTCAAATCAAGATTAATTTCGTTATCCGCAAGAACATCTTTGAGATATTCCACTTTTTCGTTTCTTATATCGAATAATTCCTCAGCTCTGTCCCAATACATAAGATGAGGGGTTAGAAATAATGTGCCTGTACCGTTTTCTTCCGCAATAGCACACATATCCACAGATTCATCCAAGCTACGTGAGCCGTCATCAATTCCCCATAAAACGTGAGAATGTAAGTCAATATAATTATTATTCATCGGCTTCACCCGTTTCTGAACTTGGTTTTTCTTTGGAACGTTCTTCTATTTCTTCTTTTTCCTTTTCAAGCTCTTTCTTTCTGCCTATTACACCTTCATCGTACATAAGTTTAACTATTATAACTGTAAGAGGAAGAATAATAATACCAAATGTACCGAAAGCCCTTGCACCTATAAACATTGCCATAATTGTCACAATTGCAGGAAGCCCTACCTGATTTGCTACTAATTTAGGCTCGATTACCTGACGCAATACGGTAATAACTGCATAAAGAATAATAAGAGCTATACCAAAACCTATTTTACCGGTAACAAGATTATATATAGCCCAAGGGATGATAATTGTACCTGTACCAAGGACCGGAATAATATCAACAATGCAAGTTACAAAAGCAATTATAGCAATATAGCCACCTTTATAAACACCGATAAGCTTAAGGAAATACAAGCCGACAAACATTTCTGTAAAGGTTATAAGCATAATTGTAGCATACGCTTTAACAAGCTTTGCAACACCTTTTGAAATGCTTCTTTTAGAGTTTATAAGCTTTTCCCCTCTTGCTTTTGAGCACATACTAAGAAGCATTTCTTTTATGTTATCGTAATCCGCTGTCATAAATACGCAAGAAATAACTGTAACAAGAATTGTAAGAAATGCAGATGGAATACCTTTAACCACACTCCACGCACCACTCAAAGGTGCGGAAAAAGCAGACATATTCAATTCTAAATCTTTAGTGCCGATATTATTAAAGAAATCAGTAACGTAATCCCCTGCTGTTTCGCTTATTGATGCCGGTAATTTAACAACTAAGCCCATTACGAAATCTTTTGCAATTTCAACTAACTCATTAATTGAAGAAACTTGAGCAAATACGTAAGAAAAGAAATCTCTTAACTCATTAACTATTGCAAAACCGATTCCCGCTAAACCGCCGACAAGAACAAGCACTATTAACAGTACAAGAAAAATTGATACGGCACCGTGGGCTTTTATATGAAGCTTGTTTGAAATTACTCTGACGGGTTTTTGCAACATAACAGCAAAACCGGCAGCAACCACAAAGGGAAAAATATACCCGAAGGCATATTTAACAATAAAATAGTACAATCCTATGAAAATGCCCACATATATGAAATTTATTATAAACGTTTTTCTTTTTTCAATCACGTTATCCATTTCGGTTTCTCCTAACAAATAATTAGTACAATAACACATCTATCATTTTAAACCATTATTGTAAAGATTACAATAAAAATCTTGCTTTTTAAAAATTTGTTAAAAATTTTTTAGTTTTTTTCGAAAAAAATCAAATTTACTATTTATTATCTAAAAAAAATATGATAGAATGTTTTAGTATATTTTAGTATGGGGGTATTCCATATGCAAATCGCTATTATGGGCTTCGGCACAATTGGCTCTGGTGTTGCCGAGCTTTTATTAAAAAACCAAAAAAGTATTGTCGCTAAAAGCGGACAAGCATCTCTTGAAATTAAATATATTCTTGACATAAGAGATTTTAGTAATCACGAGTTAGGTAAATATTTCACCCGAGATTTCAATGATATTCTCAACGACCCATCTGTTGGTATTGTTGTTGAATGTATGGGTGGTACTGAGCCCGCTTACGAATACGTTTCAAAAAGCCTTAAAGCAGGTAAAAGCGTTGTTTCATCAAACAAAGAGCTTGTTGCTGCAAAGGGTTACGAACTTCTTGAGCTTGCAAAGGAAAATAACGTAAACTTCCTTTTTGAAGCAAGTGTCGGTGGCGGTATTCCGATTATAAGACCTATCAGTCAATGTCTTGCAGCTAACGAAATCTGTGAAATCGCAGGTATTCTTAACGGTACAACAAACTTCATTCTTACAAAGATGATTACCGAGGGTATGGCTTTTGAGGATGCTCTTAAGCTTGCTCAGGATAACGGCTATGCAGAAAGAGATCCTTCAGCAGATATTTTAGGTCACGATGCTGCCCGTAAGATATGTATCCTTGCTTCTCTTTGTTTTGGAAAGCACGTTTACCCCGATTACGTTGAAACACAGGGTATAACAGAAATCACCCCCGAAGACGTTGACTACGCTAAAAACTGGGGCGGTGTTATCAAGCTCATAGGCAGAGCACAAAAGCTTGATGATAACAATATCATTGCTACAGTTGGTCCTTGCCTTATTCAGAATCACTGTCAGCTTGCATCAGTTGATGACGTTTTCAATGCAATCCTCGTAAGAGGCGATGCTATAGGTGACGTTGTATTCTACGGAAAAGGTGCAGGCAAGCTCCCCACCGCAAGTGCAGTTGTTGCAGACGTTATTGACTGTGCGAAGCACACCGCAAGAAGAAAAGCTTTCGGATGGGGTCCCACAGAAGACAATTACGTTATTGACCCCGTTTTACAGAACATTTCTCTCTACGTCAGAGCTGAAGCAGATGACTATATCGCTGCTTTCAATGAAATTAACAAGACTTTTGATTCACCCGTAATTCTTCACAGAGAAAATGCTCCTCAGAATGAGATAGCTTTCGTTACTCCCGTTATGCGTGAAAAAGAAGCAAGAGCTGCTATCAATAATTTACCCATAAACGTAAAATCAATCCTTAGAGTGCTTGATTATTGATAAACCAATATCATTTTAAATAAGAAAGGATGAACATTTATGGCTTACTGCCCTAAATGCGCCCACCCTCTTAAAATCTGGAACGTTAAAGCTGAATGTCCTTATTGCGGTGTAAACATTCCAAACTATAATTGGGAAGAACGTCTCGACGAAGACGCAAGAAATGCGGAAATCGCTTGGGCTAAATTCAGAGTATTTACAGGCAATTTCAAAAGTGCATTATTTGGTAACAAATTAAGAATTATCCGTTTTATTTTTACTTTTGTTCCTCTTATCGCTTTAGTTTTACCTCTTGCTAATTACTCAGTAAGCTTACCCTTTGTTTCCGCTTCGGGAAATATGAGCTTGCTCGACTTCACCCTTAACACCTTGTTAAATTTGAATTGGGGCTCTCTTATAAAGCTTGTTTCTTCAAACGTATTAGGTGCAGAATTTCTTATGCTGTTTTTATCAATTCTGCTTTTATATCTTGCTGTAGTTTGCGGAGTGTTGAATTTTGTTTTCGTGCTTTTGAGAGCATCAAAATTAAAAGCAGGCTTCAATATGACTATGTGCATAAGCTCCGCGCTTTGCTTTGCTGTTTCAGCAATTTTATTTACCGTTTGCGTTTCAGGATTCGGTAATACGACGGTTAACGTTTTATCAGGCTCTTTACAATACGGTATTTTCGTCGGTGTAGGCTTATTTACAGTCAACATAATTCTCAATACTGTGGTAAACAAAGGGTTCAAGAAACAATTAGCTGAGCAGAAATAAAACCCAATAAATGCCACCCCTTGCAATCTTCGATTGCAAGGGGTGTTTTGTGTTTATAAAGAATGGTTACTTAACATATTCTCTCCTTACGCGATTATTGAGAGCACACACAGCCTCCTCTGTTGCTCCATGGATATGAGCGGAGATTTCGTCAAGATGATTAGTATCCTTTATAAGAAGAACCTCGTCGCCTTTTTTAACGCTATCGTCAACAAGAATATGTGATATATCCATAGTTATTGCAACAATCGGGTATCTTTTTCCATTAACGAAAACGTCTCTGCCTATGTTGGTTTTTGAAAATCCGTCACCAAAGCCGATAGGAACAGCCGCAACGCAGACATTATCCTCCATGGCGGTAAAAGCATGACCGTAAGCTATGCTCTGAGCTTTTTTTACAGAGAAAACGTCAAGCACCTCGGTTACAAGAGAGAACGTGTTTTCTAACTGAACGTCCTCGCTTTCGATCTTATAAATAATATTACCTAACCTACAGGCGTTGCAATAAGGCTTTTTCTCATACCTCGGAAGAGTAAGGCTGTTTGATACACTTACTATCTCCAATGAAGAAAGGTCAAGACCCTCTGTCATTCTTTCAAAGGTAGAATATTCTTTAAGTGTATCCGCCTCATTTTCAGCATTATATGAATGAAGGTAAATACCCGTCAAATCGCAATCGCCATTTTTAAGAACGTTCCATATTTCAAGAAAGCCCTCTTTATCCGTAGGACCACCGAAGATGTCGCTTCCGCCGTTGGCTCTAATCATAACCCTGAGTCCTTTAACAGAGGCAGCTTCCTCAGCCTGCTTAAGAGTTGCAACGGTTGCAATAATGTCATTATCTCTCATAGCAGAAAGACCGACAAAATCGGCAGGAGTAAAAAGCATCACGAGAATTTCAGGAAACTCTTTTCTTAAAGCAAGACCTTCTTCAACAAGGCTTGCCGCAAGAAGATTTGCTCCTCCATCCAACATCGCTCTGACAACATCAAAACCTCTGTAGCCATAGCAATCAGCCTTAACTACCGCTGTATAATATTTATATCCGCTGTATTTGTTTATTATTTTTTCTGTGTTGCGTTTTATCGCACCTAAGCTTATGACTGCTTTTGTAGGGCGAAAATTATCCATAGCTTAATCCAAAGCCAAATCAGGTCTCTGGAACTCCTTTCTTTTCGCTTCGTAGCTTTCATAAAGAGCTTCTTCAAAGGGAAGAACCGGCTCATCAACCCCCAACCTTTTCAGCATCCATTTACTGAAATCGGGGTTTGCAACAAGAATCGGACCAAGCATATACGTTGCAATAAGATTATCCTTGCAAATTCCCTCAAGCTTACTTTCGGGACAAGAGCCCGTCCCTATTTCTACCCTCGCCATCGCTATATCCTCGGTTATACCGAAGGTTTCGGAAAAACGACTTGTGTAGCTGAGAAGGGTCATATCGTTAAAGCTTGCTTTAATTAGAGTGTT
Organism: Acutalibacteraceae bacterium; assembly: GCA_045605825.1. Taxonomy (GTDB): domain Bacteria; phylum Bacillota; class Clostridia; order Oscillospirales; family Acutalibacteraceae; genus DTU089. The sequence goes on along the minus strand of JAZUQS010000089.1, from coordinate 17,978 downwards.
AAATCTTCTGGGAGCGTGACGAGTTGAGAAGATGTTAAATATTCCGAGAGCCTCCACCCTACTTTTATCCTCCCTCTCAATGTAATTGCCGAGAAGCTCCATTGCATTTCCGAGGAAAAGGAAGAAGGTTTTTGAATTTTCGATTTTCTCACGTATTTCGTCTTTGTATTGCATAAGTCTGCCGAGGATAAGCTCCTGACTCTGCTCGCTCATTGAGTACATACAAACAAGGTCAATATCCTCGCTTAGAAAAAGTGGCTTAGAATTGAGTTCTGTAAAAACGAACTCTGCATCAGGTAAGCATTTCTTCAAGAACATAGTGTTACCCTTGTCGCCATAAAGGCAACAAAGCTGAGGGTATAAAATTTCTATTTTCATTTTATCCCCTCCAATACAGAAAGCATCTTTTCTTTCATTTTACAAGAGAGATTATAGGTTGATGTATCATAAAGAATATAAACAGAATCAACCAAATCAATCTTAACAAGGTCAATGCCCGTCATTTCATCAACAGAACAGAAAATCTTCTCCTCGGGAACACCCGCTAAAAGAAGACGAACCTTATGGTCATAACAACGGGGACCCGTTGCGATAATCTGCTCAACGCCCTCTCTGGTCATAAATTCATAGTCAACGTCATAAATCCAGCCTGAATACTCTATGCTATTCTTACGGTCATAATAATCGTCAACCGCTATGATAACAGCCTTCTTGCCGGGCTGACTTGAAACGAAATCAAAGGTTCTGCAGGATGAAATGCAGCTTTGCCCTTTGCTCATTGCCTGAGTTACCTTAACTCCGTTAACTTCTGTATGATTAAGACGGGAATCGGGAACATGAATCTTTTCAACAAGCTCAAGCACTCTTTTAACGGGAATACCGATTTCAAGGAGAGTTGTTATAACCGTAAGCTCATTGTAAATATTAAATATTATGTCGCTGATAAGCGGGAATACTGTTTCTGTTCCTTTATGAGAAAGAGTGAGAGTCATTTTCTCTGTATCAACCGCACTCACAAGATAATCTGCATTTTTCGATTCAAAATCGCAGTTGGGGCATTTAGCATGTCCGATATGGTGATAGCGAAGATAATCATAAACGAGAGAAGCTCCGCACTCAGGACAAAGAGAATAGTCAGCAACTATATTAACAGATTTCTTAATATCCGTCGGAAGCTCTGCAATACCATAGAAAACACGCTCATTATTTTCCTTAAGCCTGCAGCTGCAAAGCTCGTCCGCATTAAGAATCATTTTTGTTGTATCAGGACAATAGGTGTCAACAACGCTGAAAATATAGTCGGGATGAGCGTTCCTCTTAAGAGAGTCACGGAAGAAATTGGTAACAACGAGATAATCAGGCTTAAGATATGGAAGAATAAGCCTTGAAGCACGCTCGTCAACCTCAAAAACAGTTGCATCAACCTTGCATTTTCCCAACCAGTTAAGGCTGTTGACAACGTTAGTTGTACAACCGGGAACGATATTTGAGCCCGTTCTGTTGCTTACAACCTTCCTTCCGTCTGCTAAAAGAGCATCTGTCAGAAGATTTGATACGGTAGTTTTACCGTTAGTTCCCGTAACGCAGATAACAAGAGGTGCTTTGGGGGCTCTCTTGAGAAAATCAGGACATATTTTAAGTGCCATTACACCGGGGTTATGAGATCCGTTTCTCTTTAAAAGGCGTAATAAAATATATACAGCCTTTGCTGCCCAGAGGGCAAGAAGATATCTTAAAGTTCCCATTGAGATTATTCAACCTCTGATGTACAGTGAGCGCAACGAGTTGCATCGATAGCAATTTCGCTCTTACAGAAGGGACAAACCTTTGTTGTGGGAGCTTCTTCAACTGCCTCTTCTTCCGCCTTATTTTTGTTTCTGATTTTATTAATGAAACGAACCATAAGGAAAATAACGAAAGCTGTAATAATAAAGTTAATTACACCTTGAATGAAAAGACCGTAGTTAACTGTTGAAGCACCTGCTTCTGTTGCTGCTTCAAGAGTTGCATATTCTTTACCGTCAAGAGCGATAAACAAATCAGCAAATGCAATTTTACCCGTAAGAATTGAAATAAGGGGTGTAACGATATTTGTTACAAGACTTGTAACGATACCTGAAAAAGCACCGCCTATAATAACGCCGACTGCAAGGTCGATAACGTTACCTTTAGAAATAAAATCTTTAAATTCTTTTAAAAATCCTGTACCTTTTTCAACTGCTTTGTTTTTAGCCATTTTAAAAACCTCTTTTCATAAAATTTATAAAGTGATTATATCACAATACTTTAATAATGCAAACTATTTTTATACACTAAAATAAAATTTTGTTGCGTTATGAATAATTTTAATGTATAATAGCCTTGCAAAAATTCATTTTTGCTTTTGGAGGCGATTTATTTGATACTTACTGCCGATATAGGAAACACAAATATTACTTTAGGTATTTTTAAAGATGATGTTCCCGTATGCATTTCAAGACTTGCTACGCAACGTCACAGAACATCAGAGCAGTATGCCATTGAATTAAAGGCTGTTTTTGATTTAGAAAACATCAAAATTGACTTTGAAGGTGCAGTTATAAGCTCTGTTGTACCCGAGCTCACACGTGCTTTTAAAGATGCTATCAAAAAAGTAACCGGTTGCGATGCTCTTATCGTTGCAGCAGGTATAAAAACAGGCTTAAAAATCGCTACTGACAACCCGAAAGAAGTTGGTGCAGATTTAGTTGCCGGTGCTGTAGGCGCTTTATCACAGTATCCTCTTCCCTGTCTTGTAATGGATTTAGGAACTGCAACAAAGCTTTGTATAATAAACTCTGAAGGTGTTTTTTGCGGTTGTACTATCGCACCCGGTATAGGTATTTCGTTAGATGCTTTGGCTGCAAGAACATCTCAGTTACCTACAATCGAGCTTTCAGCCCCTGAACACGTTATTGGAACAAATACCATTGAATGTATTCGTTCGGGAACTGTTTTTGGTAACGCAGCTATGCTTGACGGTATGGTATCACGAATTGAAAAAGAGATGGGGCAAAAATTCAGCTCTATTGTTGCAACAGGTGGACTTGCTAAAGATATTGTTGCTTGTTGCGAAGAAGAAATCATTTATAATAAAGACCTTATTTTACAAGGACTTTTAACAATATACAAGAAAAACAGGTAGAAACATATTAAAATGCGTTGTATCTCTTTGAGAACAGCAGCAAAGGAGTTTTTATTATGAAAGAAAAGAAAAAGCTTGTTCGTCTTGTAATGTGTGCTTTATTTGCGGCATTGATAGTCGTTATGACATTCACACCCTACCTTGGCTACATTACAGTTGGTGTCATCGAAATAACAACACTTCACATTGTAGTTATTTTCGGTGCTTGTGTATTAGGTCCGAAATACGGTGCCGTTTTAGGTGCTGTATGGGGTGCAACCTGCATTATGCGTGCATTCCAATTCGGAATAATCCCCTTCCAGAATCCTTTAGTTTCGCTTTTACCACGACTTATCGTTGGTTTAGTTGCAGGGCTTGTTTTCTGGCTTTTATCAAAAACAAAATGCAAAAAGCCGATTTCTTTAGGGCTTTCTGCATTAGCAGGTACGGTTACAAACACCGTTCTTGTTCTTAGTTCACTTCAGTTATTCGGCGGATTCACAACTCTTTTCGGTGAATCTGCAAAGGCTCTTGACGTTATTATCGGAACTCTTATCAGCACAAACGGTTTAATAGAGCTTGTAAGTGCAATAATTGTTGTACCTGCTCTTTACATGGCAACCGAAAAATATTTTAAAACCAAAATATAATTAATTAAAATCCTGTTTTTCTGTAAATAAAATCAAAAATAAGCCTTTCAGTAATAAACTACTGAAAGGCTTTTATTTTATTTAGTTTCTTGATTTTTGTCACTTACCGCTGTTATATCATCGTAATACTGGAAAGCTTTAAAGGTCATTGCTTTACAGAAAATCTCACAATCATATACACCGCTGTCAACACTTGTTGTATTATAAAGAATCTTATAAACATTACCTGAATTTTCAAAGAATACGAGGACACTCATACCATCTTCAGTCTTCATAATAAAACGGCAGGTTTTTTCTGCTTCGGGAAGAATATCAACATCTTCCTCCCATTCAACTGCATCCTCACCAAGCTCTTTTTTCAATGTATCATAAGTATCCTTATTAAGCTGATAGTAATCATCATAGAAGTATTTAACAACACCGATACTTGCTTCTGCATTTTTATCTTTATTGATAAACTTTCCTGCATCTGTTGTATCTGTCTTCCAACCTTCCGGTAAAGTGAAAATATAGCCATAATTTTCAACAACACCGTCATCTTCTATAGGAACAAACTGTTCAAACATAGTCTGTTCTTCATTGTTGCTGTTTGTTACACGTTTACCATCCTCGTCTGTAACGTAAACGATAAACTCGCCGTCATCAGAAAGAATTTTCTGACCGTTTTCGTCTGTAACAAAATCAAAATCCTTATTCTCGGCATATACGTTATTTTCGTCTTTACCGCAAGCGGCAAAGGTGCAAACAAAAATAATTGTTGCAACTGCCATTAATGCGATTATTCTTTTAGTCAAGGGAATTACCTCCGTTATTTACGGTTTTATTCTGCTATTGCTGTTTCAATAGGGCTTGTGGGAAGACCGCTTTCCCAATTTATTTCGTAATATGCTTTATCCTCAAGAGTAAACATAACGCTTACATCACCATATTCTTCAAGAGTGCCTGCACCTGTCATATCAGCAGTAACCTTTGCCGCTTTGTAATAGTTAAGGTTAACAAGCTCATCAGTAAGACGGTTTACGGTAGCAGTAATTTTACAACCGCTGTAAACTACGTTATAGTCATTAAGAATTAAATAATCCTTACTCTTTTCAAACTCTTCTGATGCAAGAAGCTCCTCCTTATCACGAAGGTCGAAAGCCTTTGTTAAAACATCCTGAGCCTCTTCGCTAGTAAGGTCGTTGAAAGCGATTGTGATATAATAAACATCGCCAACCTCTTTGATAGTTGCATAAGCAATATCATCGGTAGTAAGCTTTGAAGCCCATGACTCACCTGTTACGAAAAGCATTTCTGAGTTATCGTCACCGTAAGCGATGTCACCTGATTTACCTTTGATATCTTCAAGCATTAAATCTTTAATACCTTTAGCTGCATCATTGATTGCATTGAGAGAATCATCAATTTCTTCAGCATCCTCGGCACCTTTTTTAGTAACCTTAAGAGTATCGTTGGGAACGTTTTTCTCTATATTGTAGTAAATTGCGGGCTTGCTGCTTTTAACACCATTTAAAAGATGATTAAAATACTCAAGCACCTCTACGCTTGTGTTACCAACGGGAGTAGCACTTTCTACATAAACTGCTGCTTCTGTTGACTGAACCTCTTCTGTTTCTGTCTGGGTATCAGATGAACCGCAAGAAGTAAGAGCCATCAAAAGAGTACTGATAAGTAAAATTGAAATCGCAACTGTAAAAATACGTTTCATTAAAAATATTCCCCTTTCGGAAATTTAATGTATATCGGCATAAACCGACTTATTCACCAATTGATTATACCACAAAAATCGCAGTAGCAACAGTTATTTTTTGCATTTTTTTATATTTGTATAAAAAGCACAAAAACCCACTACCACTTTTGTTGTTAACAACTAATAATAATTAAATATTAATATAACGCATGTCGCAATTGACTTTTATCACCTCAAATTATATAATTAGAATTGAGGTGTCGGCAATGAAAATGAAAAAGGAAGAGAAAAAATTAATATACGTTTTATGCCTTATTTTAGCGTTAATCATCGCTTTTTCAGTAGGAGTTATTTTATCAAAAAACAATCAAAACGCACAAAAAAATACGCAAACCGAAACCCAGAAGACAACCCGAATCACCGAAAGCACTACCGCTTTTAGTGAGGTTGTCACTTCAAAAATCTCTGACGAAACAACCGCTATTTCAACAAGCACAGATGCAGTTACTCAATCAACCGCTGCTTATGAATTAGGAACAATTAACAACCCGTATATTATCACTATCAACGAAAGCCTATGGCATCTTACCCTTGTTAATTCTTCTTACAGAATTCCCGATACATACACTCCCGACCTTGTAGCAGTATGCTCAAGTAAGGAAAGGCTTGACCGAAAAGTAGCTTTGGAGTATGAAAAAATGTATGCCGCCGCATTAAATGACGGCGTTGTATTAAAGCCTTGCTCCGGCTACCGTTCATACGAATTACAGGAAAGAAACTATAAAAACAAAATCAAATTCTTTGAAAATCAAGGCTATTCAACCGAAGATGCAAAAGTTAAAGCAGCTACAATAATTATGCCACCCGGTAGCTCCGAGCATAATTTAGGCTACGCTATGGATATTGTTTGTGTTGAAGAGTGGTTTGAAAACACAAACGAATTTCGTTGGCTCACTGAAAACGCTGCGGATTACGGCTTTATCATGAGATATCCAAAGGACAAGCAGGATATCACAAAGGTAATATATGAGCCGTGGCATTGGAGATACGTCGGCGTTGAAGCAGCAAAAGAAATGAAAGAAAAAAATCTTACTTTAGAAGAATATTTGGGGGTATATTAAATGATTGGTATAAAAGCAGAAAAAGCTCACGGTGAATATGACCCCGGAACAAGTAAATTTTTCGGCTCACCGACTATGCCTGAGGAATGGCTTGCTGACGGTACTATAGGCGACGACGATTTTTTCTTTTGTCAATTAAAGCTTACCGAATTTAAAGCTTTTGACAAGGATAATATCTTACCTGCAAAAAGCGGATTCATTTACTTCTTCTTATCTGAAACTGAAGACGGCTTTAGACCTAACGTTCAGTATTTTGAAAAAGAACCTGAAACTCTTATTGATGATTTCAATGCAAGCTTTGACTTTTTAGGTGATGTTGAAACTGAATACTCTATCGATTATTTTGAAGCTGAAAAAACTGATGACGGAACAGGTATTCTTGTTCCTGATAACGACGAAATAATTCTTTTACAATATGACCCTCTGGACGACAGAATGCCGGAATTTTTAGCAGAAACTGAAAAAGTAGCTTATTTCACTATAAACAAAGAAGATCTTCAAAGGCTTGATTTTTCAAAGGTTAAGCTTGAATTGAGATAAAAAAAGAGTCAGACGATTTCGTCTGACTCTTTTTTGTTACGCTTTCATTTTTGCTAAATCTCTGTAATTTATAAGCTCTATACCGCAAGCCTTGATATGTTGCATAGTCTGAGGGTCTGAGAAAAGCTTGTGCTCCCACACTCTTCTGTGCCATGCACCTGAAATACCTTTAAGCTCTTCGCTTTCAAATGCGGGGTGAATATAGGTTTCTGTAACGCCGTTGGGGAAGGATCTATAAAGCTCGTAAATATACTCTTTAAAATTTTCATAGCTATCATTCTGCGGACCGTTCCATTCACCGGGAATAAGATAGTCAGGCATTGCAACACCCTTTGCCTTTGCATATTGAAGAACCTTATCAAATACCATAGCAATAAGCTGTTGGTCAATTTTAACATCGAGTGTATCATTCTCAAACATTTCGGGAACGAACGTGCCGGGGAAACGGAAAGGAAGCCCGTATTCACCTGCCATATCAAGAGTGAGATTAAGAACTTCAAATCTACCTGATTCAATACCGTAAAGAGAACCCATATGGTTATCAAGGTGAGAAGGCTCAACACCGAATGAACGGAAACGTTCAACCTGCGCTCTTATTTCTTTTTCAATCTGCTCTAAATCTGCATTTGCTTCAAACTCATCAGATTCGTAATACATAAAGCCTTCTTTATCTCTTAAAGAGGATGTATCACCTTGAGCAATCGGACTCCATCTGTAATTGCCCCATTCGCTTGTGAAGGTAAGATGAACACCTACAGCGTATTCGGGATGTTTAGCCGCCCAAACGCCTGCTTCCTTCGCCCAACAACAAGGTGTCATAATTGTTGCAGACGTGATTCCGCCTTTTTGAAACAAATCAAAAACCGCAAGGTTAGCAGAATGGCACATACCGAAATCGTCAGCATTGATAATTACATATTTATCCATTGTAAATCCCCTCTTTAGTTGAATTTATTTATTATCCTCATCAAAAAGCTCTGCAAGGCTCTTTGTATTTTTTTCCGTTTCGTCAGTAGCCTTAGCTTCAGTAGCTTCAGGTTTTTCTTCTGTTTTCACAGAAGCTTCTGCTTTAGCTGCAACACTCTTTTTCTTTTTAAGGAAGATTACAAGAACAAGAATAGCTATAATTGCAAGCACCCATATAAGAATTAACGCAACAATAAGAATTGAGGTGTTTGACTGTTTATCAACCTCACCCGTAGTCACGTCCGACTCCATTTGAGTAGGCTGAGTTAAGGGAACAGCTGTAGTTGAGTTTGTGCCGAAGGAATATTCATAAAAATAAAGTTCAAGGGCGTTAATAAAATCTTTAGTCATATTACCGTCAATGGTAAGACCTTTTTCTGCTTGGAATTTTTTGATTAAATGAACAGTATCATCATCGAGCACACCGGTAATGCCGTCTTCCTTAAGACCGTAATGAGTGTATATGAATATCCACTGCACCCATTTTACTGAATTGTCTTTATCCCCTGCCTTCAATTCAATTGTAGGCTTCTTATAGGGGTTTGAGGTTGCCGAATAATCAACGGTTTCACCCTCACCTTCAGCTACTGCTGACGTAGCTATTGTTGTATTGTTAGATACTATCGGGTTTGCAGCCTGAGTATCATATTGAGAAGCGGCAGGAACAGGGGTAATCGTATCTAACTCTGTTGTTGCAGGCTTTGTAGTTGTAAGACCGTTTAACGCACCGCTTATACCGTCAATTGCATCACCGAGGCCGCCTACAACACCTGCAAGACCGTTACCGTTACCGATACTGCCTAAAGCATCTCCAACATTCCCTACGGCATCAGATATATTGCCTGTAACACCTTCTAAAGCACTACCGATATTCTGACCTGCACCGCCTAATGCATCGCCTACAACGTTACCGCCTGCAACGTTTTCAATAAGACCGCCGATTGCATTTGTAGTTGCACTCGTTTCATTTGCGTACTGAATATTCGATTCAACAATTGTTGTATCTGCTTTTGAACCATCAGCACCAACGCCTATAACAGTTGCAAAAATTGCAACACAAATAACCAATGATGACAAAACTGCTATTTTCTTTTTCATTGAGTTACTCCTTTTTAACTTTTTTTGGTGAATACTCGCCTCATTTGATTTCACAATTGTTTATTATATCACATATTACAAATATTTTCTACTGTTTTTTAACATAATCTGAAAATTGCCTCTTCGGCTTCACTATTTGTAAAACCGCCCGGGGTATTTATAAAGTTTTTTACAACACCCCAACGAGAGCACCATTTTTTTATATCAGTTTTTTCGGCTTGAATTTTAACGTCTGTTAATCCGCATATAATCTTCAAAAGTGTTTCTTCATCTGTTTTTAAAAGTGCTAAAAGCTTCGCTACTCTTTCGGGCATATTTGATTTTGCTTTTTCTAAAAAAACAGGGAAAAATGCTGTACAAGCCCTGCCGTGAGGTATACCGAATTCTTCTGTTAAAATATATCCTACTGTATGAGGAAAAGCCGTGCCACAAACGTTTAACGTAAGCCCTGCATAAATTGAGGCATAATAAAGCTTTTCTCTCATTTTTTCATCAGGTAAAGCTTTTGTTTCGTATAAGAACCTAAGTCCGTCATATATATCGGGTAATGCCATTTCGGCATATTTTGTGGGTAGCTCTGTGCATTTTTGGGAAAACCAACCCTCAACAGCGTGCGCAAAGGCATCAAGCACAGTTGTTACGGTAACGTTATAAGGCATTGAGCAAGTATATTTCGGGTCAAGAAAGGATACCGCCGCATAGCAATCAACCCCCGATATACTCTTTTTCATCAGAGTTTTATCGTTAGTTAAAACGCTGACACCCGTAACCTCGCTACCCGTTCCGCTTGTAGTACCTATAAGGATAAGCGGAAGAGCCTTTGACGGTATTTTTCTGTTGTAAAGCCCCTCAATATCAAAATCAGGATTTTCTGCACATATCGCAACAGCCTTTGAAGCATCAAGAGGCGAACCGCCGCCGATACCAACAATAAAATCCGCGTTCATTTTTCTTGCTACTTCGCCCGCTTTAATGCAGGCAGAAGCAAGTGGATTTTCATTTATTTCATCGAAAATCTCGTAAGTAATTCCCTCTTTTTCAAAAACCGTTAAAACGTCTTTTAAAGCTCCGCTTTTAACTGCACCGCTTTTACTTGTAACTATAAGACATTTTTTACCGTAAGACGAAAATATCTCTCCGTTATTTAAAACGCAGTCTTTTCCGCCAACAATTCTTGTCGGCATATAAATATTAAAATCCATAATATCAGCTCCGAGTGTTTTATAGCCTAATTATAGCACAAATAAACATTTATTCAATTACAAAAAATGCGACCGTCTTTCGACAGTCGCAAAATATGTATGTAATTAAGCGTTATGATTAAGAATCATTTCGGGATTTTCGAAAATTTCCTGCATCTTTGTAAGGAAGGGTCTTACCTCACCGAAATCAAGTGCTCTATGGTCAAAGCAAATATTCATAGGAAGAATTGTTCTTATAACGATTTCCTCTTCACCGTTTTCGTTTTTAACTACAACGGGTCTTCTCTGTAAAGCACCTACACCTATAGCACAAATCTGAGGCGGAATAACCATAAGCATTGCACATTCACCTGCAAGACCCCTTGAATCAGCACCGATATTTGAAACGGTAATTGTACCTTGTTTAAGGTCTTTACGAGTGATTCTTTCGGTTTCAGGAATAGCGTTGTACGCCTTTTTCTCGGCCCCTTTAAGAAGCTTAATCTTATGGTTGGGATTTGTATTTGCACCGTAGATTCTTTTTATAGCCTTTAAAACATGACCTTTTTTAAGCTTTTCTACTGTATCATGGAAGGATACTGAATAAAGAGCTTCTGTAAGGTTTGTTTTTTCAAGTCTGCGGTTGATGTCAGCCTGATACTCTGCAATTTCTTTAAGGGTTTTGTTACCCATATCCTTCATTGTTATTGTCATCATATTGCCGTCAGGAAGGGTCCACGGAACTGAAATATCGATATTATCAAAAACAGTAACCTTACCTCTTACAAGGCCTCTCTCGTAATGAATATGGGCATTTATAACAGGGTCAACCTCGATAGCTTCAGCAATTGCCTTGAGAAGCACTGCGTTAAAAGTCGGTTTTACCTCGTAACCGCACTCGTTCTGAAACTTTTTAAATTCTGCTAAAAAGTCTGTAACATCAGGCTCATATAAATAACTAACGTGAGGAATATTCTGCCAGCTTTCGGTTGTCATATTAGCAACGATTTTTCTCTGGATACCAAATCTTGTAATACTTTTTACAGCCATAAAACTTTCTTCTCCTTAAATAAAATTATATAAAGTCAAAAATATATTCATCGAAACTGCTACATTTTGTTGTTTAAATACCTAATTATTTAGAAAAAAATAGCTGTTTCAACTTTTTCACATATACCCCTATGATAAAATCATAGTGGCTTAATTATAACAAAACCGGTAGTGAATGTCAATTCACTTTTCACCATTTTTACTTCTAAAAAGCAAAAATGTATATTTGCACAAATACAGTTCTTTTCAATTAGTCATTTTACACTTACAATGTTAACAATTTGTTAAGATAGAGATTCTTAAGACTTCGCTTTTATCAAAATATATACTCTATATTTCCCTATTAATATTGCTAATTGTTATTTGCTGTGATAAAATGATTTAGTTATTCTGAATTACTTTAGGGAGATTTTTATGAAAATTATAAACAAGATTCTTTTTAAGCTTCATATAAAAAAGCCTCCTCACCCCGTTTTCACTCCCTCGGGGCAATTACCCGAGCCTATAATGAAAATCCTTAACGAAAACGGACTCGACACCTGCAATTTAATATACACCTTTAAAGCTGATATGAACTCTCCCGAAACCTTTGGCGAGGTGTACGTTTGCTTTGATGAAAAAGGTCTTTATGTTGCAGAATTCAAATTGCCCGATATAAATTTAAAAAAGAAGGGCAAGAAAAAGAAAAACAAAAAGCCCGAAGAATTAACACCTACACTCATAAAGCTTGAAAGCTTTCCTATTGATGAAATAAACGAGGTTTTCGCAGAGCAATATTTAGCAACAGGTCAGTTAACGTATAGCTTCAACGGCGAATATTATTCATTGGCCTATTTTTCAATCGGCTTACTTGAAAAAGCCGATCTTTTCCGAAAAATATTCAAGGCTTTTAAAGACGGTAAAGACTATAAGCAATATATTTTAAAAGCAAATGACAGAGTTTGCATAAAGTGCGGTGCCCCTGTGCCCCAAGGGATGCGTTTTTGTAAGGATTGCGTTGACAAGCGTTCCACGGTAAAACGTCTTTTCTCTTTCTTCGGTGAAGTTAAGTGGAAAATGATTTTTATGATATTTGCGGTGCTTGTAAGCTCCGGCTTCAATCTTATACTTCCCCAATTCAGCACACAAAAGCTTTACGACGAGGTTTTAAACGTGGGCAACCCTCTTGGGTATGACGCACTTTTAAAAGCACTTTTCACCGTAGTAGGCACAATCGCTTTAATAAAGCTTTTCAACCAGCTTTTCACCCTCTGCTATCAATATATTGTTGCAGGAATTTTACCTAAGGTTATTTACAGTATTAAAATTAAAATATTCAAAGCAATGCAAGGGCTTTCCGTTGGTTTTTATACTCATAAGCAAACGGGCTCTCTTATGGAGCGTGTCACAAGAGATTCAAACAACATTTACTGGTTTTTTGTTGACGGCTTCCCCTATCTTATTTCAAACGCAATTACAGTAGCGGGAATTCTTGTTATTATGTTCTTGACAAGCGTAAAACTAACGTTATCAGTAATTCTGGGTGCAGCTATAATTTTAGTTTTATACCCGCTTTTTGAAAAGCTTTTCAGAAAGCTTCACCACAAGGTATGGGTGCAAAATTCATTACTCACTTCAAAGGTAAGTGACAACATAAACGGTCACAGAATTATAAAAGCCTTTTCTAAAGAGGACGACGAGCTTAAGTCCTTTGATAAAATCAGTAAAAAGCTGATGGACTCAGAAGTAAAAGCTGCTAATGCCGAAAACACGGTATTCCCTATTCTTTCAGTTGTCGTTTATATTTTAGGTGCTATTGTTTTAGGCTACGGTGGCGTGCTTTGCATTAAAACAAACGAGCTTACAGTTGGTGAGCTTCTTACGTTTGTTGTTTACCTTGGCATGCTTCAAGCACCCATTGAATTTCTTTCCTGGGTTACAAACTGGTGGGCAAGATGCGTTGATTCTGCCCAGCGTGTATTTGAAATTATGGATACAGAGCCTGACATTAAAGACAAAGAAAACCCCGTTATTCTCGAAGATTTCAAAGGCTCTATTGAAATAAACGAGTTACAGTTTGAATACGAGCCTGCACATCCAATCATAAAAAATCTTTCCTTAAAAATTGAAGCAGGCGAAATGCTCGGTATGGTAGGTAAAACAGGTGCAGGTAAAACTACAATATCAAATCTTATTGCCCGTCTTTACGACCCGAAGGAAGGCGTTGTAAAAATAGACGGTGTTGACGTTAAGGATTTGTCGTCAAAGCAATTAAGAGAAAATATCGGTATCGTTTCTCAGGATATATATCTTTTTATGGGTACTATTGCCGATAACATAAGATACGCAAAGCCTGACGCTACAAATGACGAGGTTATTGCCGCTGCTAAAGCCGCTTCGGCTCATAGCTTTATAACGAAGCTGCCCGACGGCTACGAAACCTGGGTCGGCTCAGGCGGGCAAGACCTATCGGGTGGTGAAATACAGCGTATTTCAATTGCACGAACAATCATTCAAAACCCAAAAATACTTATTCTTGATGAAGCAACTGCAGCTATGGATACCGAAACTGAAAGAAACATTCAGAATTCTCTTTCAAAGCTCAAAGCAGGCAGAACAACTATCGCTATCGCTCATAGGCTTTCAACTCTTCGTGATGCAGATAAATTAGCGGTGATTGAAGACGGTGAATGTATTGAATTCGGCTCATATAATGAGCTTATGAACAAAAAAGGTGCATATTATAAGACATTTAAGCTTCAGGAAGAAGCTCTTCGCTTTATAGGAGTCGGCGAGGAAACTAACGAAAAAGAAGAAACGGAGGGTGAAAACAATGACTGATAACAGATTATCCATTGAATTTCTCAAACCCGAAGAATGTAGCTTTAAATTTAACGGTAACGGCTTTTTAGTTTTTACTCTCAAAAACGAAAGCAAAGGCAGAGTGAAGCTTATAAGAAGCTACCCATACACTCTCAAGGAAGAATATATTTGTGTTCAAAATCTTGAAAACGAAGAGATAGGCATTATAAGAAATATAAAAGACCTTGACGAAGCCTCTTGCTCTGCTTGTAGCAAGGAGCTTGAAAGCAGATATTACTGTCCTTGTGTTACATCTGTAAAAAGCATCAAAGAAAGAATGGGGCATTTCTATTTTGAAACAATAATTGACGGCAAAGATAAAAGCTTTACCGTAAGAGATTTAACAAGAAATCTTCGTTTTTCAAGCGAAAACACCCTTTTGATTTTTGATGTTGACGGCAACAGATACATTATCCCCGAATACGAAAAAATAGAACAAAAAAGCAGACGTCTTTTGGAGCCTTATTTATATTAATTATGAATATTTCAACAGTACACTTTGATATTTCACCTGACGGAAAAGTTTGTAACGGCACCCTCACACTTTCTGACGGTATAATTACAAAGCTTCTTGACGGTAAAGAAGAAAAATTTAATATAAATGATTTTTGCGAGGCGGTACAGCTTACTGACATCGGTTGCGGCAAGCTTGAATTAAAGCCACATAATGCAGATTCCGACGGTAGTGAAAACATAACGGTTTGCCGTTTTTCAATGAGCTGTGTTGGTGAAATTGGTGAGCTTGTAAAGGTGCTTAACCACTATTACGAGAATAACGAGCTTTTAGAAATGAACACTGACGATTTACCTCTTTGCCCGAAATGCCACCGTCATTACCCAAGAGGAATGAATGTGTGTCTTTTCTGTGTAAAAAAATCTTACGTATTTTCACGAGCTTTTACTTATTTTAAGCCCTACGTGAAATCGGTTGCGTTGTCGGCTATTCTTTTAACAATCGCAAATATTCTAGGGGCAATTATGCCTTTATTTAACTCAATATTAATCGACCACTATCTCGTCCCCGTTGAAAATGCTAACCCTTATTTTCAATCACGTACAACGGGCGTTATTGCTATTGCACTTTTGATGGCTATGACTTTTGCTATATCAAAAGCAATAAACATTTTCAGCTCAAGAATTTCAATACGGGTGGGGTCACAATTCTCAAAGGATTTAAGAGAATTAGTTTACGGTAAAATCCAAGAGCTATCCCTTTCCTCAATGTCCGGTAAAACTGCGGGTAACCTTATTCACCGAGTAACAAGAGATACGGAAAGAGTAAAAGAATTTTTCAATCAACAGGGAAGATATTTAATTGAACAGGTAATAATGTTCACGGTTATTCTTACAATTCTTTTCTGCACAAACGTTACACTCACTCTTGCGGTAATCGTTCCTATTCCTATAGGCGTATTATTTATGACCTTGTTCCGCCATTCTACAAGAGTCAGATATCATAAGCAATGGCGAGTTGATTCAAAGGCAACCTCAATTCTTCATGATATTATTAAGGGTATCAGAATCGTAAAATCCTTTGGTAACGAAGAAAGAGAAATAGAAAAATTCTCAAAGGTTTCAAAAAAATTAGCTGATATCAGCTCTTCTAACGAAAAATGCTGGGCTGTTACCTTCCCCCTTGTTGGTAACTTTATGGCTTTAGGCGAGTTTCTCGTTCTTTTAATAGGCGGTAAAATGGTGCTTGACGGAACTCTTACCTTAGGTGAGCTTACACGCTTTAATTTATACCTTGGGTTTTTATATGCACCTCTTCGTTGGATGTCACTTTTCCCGAGAAGAGTTGCAGACTGTGCAACAAGCCTTGTTAAGATTTACGAGATTCTTGATGAAGAGCCTCAAATGGTATCAACCGAAAAGCCCGAAAAAATCAACCCTGCAGGTGCAATAGATTTTAACGGTGTTACGTTCGGTTATAAATCTTACGAGCCTGTTTTAAAGAATATAAATCTTCATATAAATTCAGGTGAAATGATTGGTCTTGTAGGTCATTCGGGAGCAGGCAAATCTACAATGATAAACCTTTGTATGCGACTTTATGACCCATCTTTAGGAAGCATTACAATTGACGGTGTTGATATACGTAACATTCCGCAAGATGAGTTAAGAAAAAATATAGGTGTAGTTTTCCAGGAAACATATCTTTTTTCAGGCTCTGTTTTCCAGAATATTGCATACGCAAGGCCTGACGCTACTCTTGACGAGGTTATAGCGGCGGCAAAGGCAGCTAACGCTCACGAATTTATAACTAAATTACCCGACGGCTATAACACGGTAATAGGCGAAAACGGCCACTCACTTTCGGGCGGTGAAAGACAAAGAGTAAGTATTGCGAGAGCAATTCTTAAAAATCCCAAAATACTTATTCTTGATGAAGCAACAAGCTCACTCGACCCTGAAACTGAAATTAAAATTCAGGAAGCTCTTATCCGTCTTATTGAGGGCAGAACAACTATTGCTATTGCCCATAGACTTGCTACCCTAAAAAATGCAAATCGTCTTGTCGTTATTGAAAAAGGCAGAATTGCAGAGGTAGGCACTCACGAAGAGCTTATTTCAATGGGCGGTATATACGCAAATCTTGTAGCAGCACAAAGGGAAACACATTCATTAAAGCATTAAGCAAAAGAGGCTGAAAAAACGAAAGTTTTTTTCAGCCTCTTTTTCATTTAATTTTTTAATGCCGCATTTACAACTTGTTGGAAGGATGAGGTTGTAATTTCTGTTGAAACACAACCATTAGCAGCATAAATTTGTTCATCAGAAACATCAATATGTTCATTAGCTGCACGTTCTGCTTCAACAGCATCCAGAACATTGCAAATACCATCTCCGTTCAAGTCACCGATTACGATAATCTTATAATCACCTAAATAATCACTATCCCTAAACAAAGACAATTCACTTCCGGTTCCATAAATCTCTAAATTGCCCATAACAAAACTAGGAATACAATATGAAATCACATTATCATCCGAAATTATTATATCTGACATATCTACACAGTTATAGACCGATGTAAAAACAATCATATTTTCATAATCAATCGTTGTATTTTCAGTTCCGATAATATCGATTATTACATAATCTAAACCATTTGCTACTGCATAGTTATACGCTTCACTATTGTAATGGCAGTATATTGTTCCGGTAAAACCATAAAAAGCATTATCGCCTATTGATGTCACAGTCGCCGGAATGTAAACTTTCTTTAGTGCTGTGCAATTCATAAATGCAATAGAGCCAATTGTAGTAATTCCTCTCCCGATTTCTACCGTTTCAATTGTATCATTACCCTTGAAGCAACCGACCGCAATCGTTGTTACATTGCAGTTGTTATATGTTCCGGGAACAACAACATTTTTATCTGAACCTATATAAGAAACAACTTTATAATTCGAAACATCTATTGCTGTTATGTTAAAGTCACAACCTAAACAGCCCGTCACTTTTGATGTTTCTATAATTTCTTCAAAACATAATGTACACATATTTGTTATTGTATGAGGATGTACCTCAAGAACATTTTTTACAATATAATTATGCCCTGTTTTTGAAATAATCTCTGTTTCTTCAGTTGAACAATTTGTACACACTCTATATTTAAGACCATCAGTTGTACATGTTTCTTCAGTTCTTACTTGCCATTCACTAAAGCTATGACCCGTTGAAGGTATAACCGTT
>JAZUQS010000088.1:0-15269 GCA_045605825.1 Acutalibacteraceae bacterium | reverse complement strand
TGGCTCACAGAACGACATGGCTACGATCCGACTTATTGACTGTGCTTTAACTACTGCATTTTTACCAACAGTCACGCCTGCACCCACAACGCTTACACCCCAATTTTCAAGGTTATCGCATTTTTCGGGGTTTTCACCTACAACTGCACCCTCTTCAATAACTGCATTTTCAGCAACCATTGCATACTGTACAACTGCACCTTTTTTAATAACTGCACCGGGCATAACGATTGAATAATCTACGAATGCACCCTCTTCAACGGTAACGTTTGAGAAAAGCACGGAGTAGTCAATCTTACCCTCAATTTCGCAACCCTCGGCGGCAATTGAATTTTCAATAACTGCCTTTTCGGAAACGTACTGAGGAGCAGTTACAGCACCTCTGCCGTAGATTTTCCAAGCGGAGTCGCTTAAATCAATATTTGCCTTTGGATTAAGAAGGTCAAGGTTTGCTTCCCAAAGAGAATCTATTGTACCAACGTCCTTCCAATAGCCCTCAAAGCCGTATGCAAAAAGTCTTTCGCCTGCTTCGTGCATTGCAGGGATAACGTTTTTACCGAAGTCATTTGATGAATTGGGGTCGTTTTCGTCATCAATAAGATACTGACGAAGCTTTTCCCAAGTAAACATATAAACACCCATAGAAGCCTTGTTGCTCTTAGGATTCTTCGGCTTTTCCTCGAAAGCGGTGATTCTGCCGTCGTCGTCTGTAAACATAAGACCGAAACGGGAAGCCTCTTCCCACGGAACCTCAAGCATTGCTATTGTACAAGCGGCATCCTTTTCCTTATGGAACTGAAGCATTTTTGCATAGTCCATTTTGTAGATGTGGTCACCTGAAAGAACTGCTACGTATTCAGGATTATATCTGTCAATAAACTGTATATTCTGATAAATAGCGTTAGCAGTACCCTTATACCATTCAGTACCCTTTATCTGCTGATAGGGAGAAAGAATATGAACGCCTCCGTTTGCTCTGTCAAGGTCCCAAGGTCCGCCGTTACCGATGTAATCGTTAAGCTCAAGGGGCTGATACTGAGTAAGCACACCAACGGTATAAATACCTGAGTTTACACAGTTTGAAAGAGGGAAGTCGATAATTCTGTACTTTCCGCCGTAGGGAACGGCAGGCTTTGCAATATTTTTTGTAAGCACACCAAGTCTTGAGCCTTGACCGCCTGCAAGAAGCATTGCAATACATTCAGTCTTTTTTGCCATTTGTGTCACATTCCTTTCAAAATATATCAATGATTGTTTTTTATTATTTAGCGGCTTTTTTCTTGTTAGCCGATTTTTTAACAGTTGCCTTCTTCTTTACCTCAGGCACTATAATTTCTTCTTTTTTCTTTTGCCTGAAATAAAGAGTTGTCATTGGCGGTAAGGTAAGCTCAATATAATGATTGTAGCCGTGCATAGCACCGTCAACGACCTTATATGTTTTCTTAACTCTTTCACCCGAGCCACCGAATTTTTTAGCATCGGAATTGAAAACAAGCTCGTAGTTCTCTGCATCGGGAACGCCGATTTTATAACTTGTTCTCATAACGGGAGTAAAGTTACAAACTGCAACGATTTTTTCATCGTTTTCATCAGTTCTTGTAAATGCTATAACTGAATTTGTGTTATCGTCGCTTACTATCCAGTTAAAGCCCTCCCAGCTGTAATCAATCTGCCAAAGGGGTGAATTCTTTTTATAGAATTTATTTAACTCTCTCGTATAATCCTGCAATAAAACGTGCATGTCGTAATCGAGAAGAATCCAGTCAAGACCCTTTTTATAGTCCCACTCAATAAACTGACCGAATTCAGTGCCCATAAAGAGAAGCTTTTTACCGGGATGAGCATACATATAACCTAAAAATGCTCTTACCCCTGCAAATTTCTCGTTGTAGTTACCGGGCATTTTGTTTATAAGCGAGCATTTGCCGTGAACAACCTCATCGTGAGAAATAGGAAGAACGAAATTCTCACTAAAGGCATAGAAAAACGAGAATGTAATAAGGTCGTGATTATATTTTTTATAAATACCGTCTAATGAAAAATATTTTAAAATATCGTTCATCCAACCCATATTCCATTTAAAGTTGAAGCCTAAACCACCTGTATAAACGGGCTTTGTAACAAGGGGCCATGCCGTGCTTTCCTCCGCAAGCATCATAACGTCGCCGTGCTCTTTAAACACCGTTTCGTTAAGCTGTTTCAAAAACGCAACCGCTTCTAAATTTTCGTTACCGCCGTTTACGTTTGGAATCCATTGACCGTCTTCCCTACCGTAGTCAAGGTAAAGCATAGATGCTACCGCATCAACTCTTAAGCCGTCAATATGGTATTCGTCAAACCAGAAGCAAGCATTTGAAATCAGGAAGCTTTGCACTTCGTTTCTGCCGTAATCGAAAATCTTTGTACCCCAGTCAAGATGCTCGCCTTTTTTCGGGTCTGCATATTCATAACAAGGTGAGCCGTCGAACTCGGCAAGACCGTGAGCATCTTTTGGGAAATGGGCAGGCACCCAATCCACAATAACTCCTATACCCGCCTTATGACATTCATCAACTAAATATTTAAAATCGTCAGGAGTGCCGTATCTTGAGGTTACCGCAAAATAGCCTGTAACCTGATAGCCCCATGAGCCATCAAAGGGGAATTCGGCAACGGGAAGCATCTCTATATGTGTATAGCCCATATCCTTAACGTATGACACAAGCTCTTTTGCAAGGTCACGGTAGCTTAAGGTATTACCGTCTTCAAATCGTTTCCAAGAGCCTAAGTGCACCTCGTAAATATTTACGGGTGAGTTATACACACTCGTTTCTTTTCTCTTTTTAAGCCAAGAGCCGTCACGCCATTTATAATTGCCCTCAAAAATCTTTGAAGCGGTACCGGGTCTTGTTTCGGCGTGCTTCGCATACGGATCGGCTTTATAAAGCTTTCTGCCCTCAGAGGTGTAAATCAGGAATTTATATGCATCATAATTTTTAACGCCGTCTATGTAGGTTTCCCAAACGCCTGCTTCGTTAAGCCTTCCCATAGGTGAAGCCTCTTCATTCCAGCCGTTAAAATCACCCACAACAAAAATACTTGTGGCGTTAGGCGCCCATACTCTGAAAACGTATTTGCCGTCCTCAACCTTGTGAGCCCCTAAAAAATCCTGAGCTTTAAAATTCTTTCCCTGATGAAATACATAAAGGGGAAAATCGTTGTAATTTTCAGTTTTTTCTCTCTTACTCAACCTTTCCACCTGCCGTTTATATAATATATCAATGTAATAATATCAAATTAATGAAGCTTTTTCAAGAGCATTTTGATATATTTTGTTATACGACAGTTAAAATTTACCAACTGTTTTAGTGCAATATGCACAAGTTTCTCGACCAAATACACCAAAACAAAAGCAATTGTTTTCGCAAAAAATGAAATATGAATTTTTTGTAAAAACAGAAAAACTACTTTTATATTTCTATATTGTAAAAATGATTTCCAAAAAAATGATATTATATATTACTGTTGGTTAAACGTTTAACTATTTTCTGAAGGAGTAAAAAATGACATACCGTGATTTAGTTCATCAAATCATTTCAACTACCTTAATACACCGCCACCGAATTACAAAATCAGCTCAACAGGCGGGGTTGTATTACGGTCAGCCTATGATTTTAGAATACATAATGAATAACAATTTGTGCACGCAAAAGGATTTAGCGAAAAGCCTTCATATATCCCCTGCAAGCGTTGCAACGTCAATAAAAAGGCTTGAAAAATCGGGACTTATTTCTCGCATCACCGATGAAAACGATTCGAGAAAAAACCGTTTATCCGTTACGGAAAGCGGTCTTGCGGCAATAAAAAACTTCAGGGAAATCTGCGACAGCACAGATAGAGAAATGTTCAAGGATTTCACCGAAGAGGAATGCGAAATTCTTAATAATTTAATGAAACGCCTTTACAATAATCTTGATAACGGTGATTTCTGTAACGAAAAGCTAAAACATAAAAAAGAGGAGGAAAAAGCTTTATGATAAAGAATCTTTTAAAATATGCAGGGAAATACAAATGGTTTGCTCTTCTCTCCCCTTTAGCAATAGTTTTAGAGGTTTTAATTGAGGTAACGATACCTCTTCTTATGTCTGTTATCGTTGACTGCGGAATATCGGGTCAGCCTATATCCGAAAAGGATAGCTTTATAGCAGATATGCTTGTTAACCTGGGCTTTGCTGATAAAACAGGCACCGACCTTATTATTTCGTTAGGTGCTCTTATGTTAGGTCTCGCTTGCATATCCCTTATTTGCGGTGCAGCAGCAGCTTTCTTCGCAGCAAAAGCCGGTATGGGCTTCGGTGCGGAATTAAGATTTGGCATTTTTAAGAAAATTCAGGGCTTTTCTTTTGCAAACGTCGATAAATTCTCAACAGGCTCTCTTATAACAAGAATGACAACTGATATAAATATGATTCAGAACGCTTTTATGATGGCTATTCGTATGCTTGTAAGATCACCCCTTATGTTTACAATGGCTATTATTATGGCTTTCAGCATCAATAAAAAGCTATCGCTTATTTTTATGTGCATAGCTCCTATTATGTTTGCACTTATTCTTCTTATAGGCTCCGCCGCACACAAGCGTTTCACAAAAATGTTTAAAAAATACGACAAATTTAACACCTCTATTCAAGAAAATCTTATTGCAATACGTGTTGTAAAAGCCTTCGTAAGAGCGAAGCACGAAAAGGATAAATTCAAGATTTCTAACGATGAATTAAAGGATGCATCAATTTTCGCAGA
This sequence comes from Acutalibacteraceae bacterium, assembly GCA_045605825.1. GTDB lineage: Bacteria > Bacillota > Clostridia > Oscillospirales > Acutalibacteraceae > DTU089. The sequence goes on along the minus strand of JAZUQS010000088.1, from coordinate 10,490 downwards.
AAAGCTTATTATTCTTAACGGGCCGATTATGTCCGTTTCAATCTATTCTTGTATCATTCTCATTCTTTGGGTAGGCTCAAAGCTTATCCTTGGCGGTAATATGCAATTAGGTGACTTAATGAGCTTTATTACCTACATTCAGCAAATCTTTATGTCACTTATGATGGTATCAATGATTTTCGTTATGTCGGTTATGGCAAAAACCTCTATGAAGCGTGTTTCCGAGGTTTTAGAAGAAAAGAGCGACATCAACGATGATACTGCCGACGGAAATTTAAAAGTAAAAGACGGTAGCATCGATTTTAAAAACGTATCCTTCAAATACAGCAAAAACGCCGAAAACAACGTTCTTAAGGATATAGATTTCTCAATAAAATCAGGCGAAACCATCGGTATTATCGGCGGTACGGGTAGTGCAAAATCTTCACTGGTTCAGCTTATCCCCCGTCTTTACGACGTAACCGAGGGTGAAGTTACCGTTGGCGGAATAAACGTAAAAAATTACAAGCTTCAAGAGCTTCGTGACAACGTTTCAATGGTTTTACAGACTAACGTTCTTTTCTCAGGCACTATTGAAGAGAATCTTCGTTGGGGTAACGAAAACGCTACACTTGATGAAATTCGCAAAGCCGCTAAAATTGCTCAGGCAGATGAATTCGTTATGAGCTTCCCCGACGGCTACAAAACTGATTTAGGTCAAGGTGGCGTTAACGTTTCGGGCGGTCAGAAACAACGCCTTTGTATCGCAAGAGCAATCCTTAAAAACCCGAAGGTGCTTATTCTTGACGACTCAACAAGTGCGGTTGACACAGCTACCGACGGTAAAATCAGAGAGGGTATGAAAAACCTTTTACCTGAAACCACAAAAATTATAATCGCACAGAGAATAAACTCTGTTCAGCACGCAGACAGAATAATTGTGCTTGATGACGGCAAAATTGACGATATCGGCACTCACGACGAGCTTCTTTCACGTAACGAGATTTACAAAGAGGTTTACGTTTCACAGCAAGAAGGGAAAATGGAGTAAGGAGGGATAAAAATGGCAGAAAAGAAACCGCAACAGCAAAAAAACGGGCCCGGTCCCGCAGGCAAAATGAAATTCGAAAAGCCGAAGAACACTAAAAAGACTTTAACAAGGCTTTTGTCATACGTTACACAGAAAAAAGCACTTCTTATAATAGTTTTTATCCTTGTTATTGTAAGCTCCGCCGCAAACATTTTCGGAACTTATCTTCTCACGCCTATAATTAACGAAATCGGTAATATGCTGGAAACCGGCTCGTCTGATTTCACAATTATAATCAAATATCTTATTCTACTCGGTGTTATTTACGTATGCGGAGCCGCATCGCAATACGCCTATTCAAGAGTAATGCTTAACGTTTCTCAAGGCACTCTTAACGTTTTAAGAAAAGACCTTTTTGACCATTTGCAAGAATTACCCTTGAAATATTTTGATACTCACACTCACGGCGAGCTTATGAGCCGTTTCACAAACGACGTTGATACAATAAGAGAAGCTATAAGTCAGGGGCTTGTGCAGACAATTTCCTCACTTATAACGGTTATAGGTATTTTTGCAATGATGCTTTATATAAGCCCTGCTCTTACCTGCCTTATTATATTAATGCTTTTCGTTATGTTTTTCGTTATTAAAACAATCGGAGGAAAAAGCTCAAAATATTTCAGAAAGCAACAAATGGCGGTTGGTAATCTTAACGGATATATTGAAGAGCTTATTGAAGGTCTTAAGGTTGTTAAGGTTTTCTGCAGAGAGAAAAAATCAACCGAAACCTTTGCAGGTATAAATGAAAACTTCAGAAAAGCAGGTACAAATGCTCACACCTTTGCAAGTATTCTTATGCCTATAATGGGTAACCTTTCTTACTTTAATTTCGCTATGACCGCCACAGCAGGTGCTTTTATAATTCTCAGCACGAACGGCACGGTTGAAAACGGACTTTTAAATATATTTATCGGTGGCTTGGGCGGAGCCTTAACTATCGGCTCTCTCGCATCGTTTTTGCAGTATACAAGGCAGTTTTCAAACCCCATAAGTCAGGTTTCACAGCAAATGAACAGTATTCTTGCCGCCCTTGCAGGTGCAGAAAGAATTTTTGAAATCATTGATGAAGCTACCGAGGTTGACGATGGCTACGTTACCCTCGTTTACGCAAAAAAAGACGAAAACGGCAATATTACAGAATCAGAAACAAGAACGGGTCTTTGGGCTTGGAAGCATCCCCATTCAGCAGACGGTAGCGTTACCTACACTCTCTTAAAAGGTGACGTTCGGTTCCATGACGTTACCTTCTCTTACGACGGTAAAAAGACCGTTCTTAAAAACGTTTCTTTATATGCAAAGCCCGGTCAGAAAATCGCTTTCGTTGGCTCAACGGGTGCAGGTAAAACTACTATCACAAATCTTATTAACAGATTTTATGACGTTCAGGAAGGCAAAATCACCTACGACGGTATAAATATCAAGAAAATCAAGAAGGACGATTTAAGACGCTCTCTTGCAATGGTGCTTCAGGATACTCATCTCTTCACCGGTACTGTTGAAGAAAACATCCGCTACGGTAAGCTTGACGCCACTCATGAGGATATTGTAAAAGCCGCTAAAATCGCTAATGCAGATAGCTTTATTACAAGACTTCCCGACGGTTATAACACAATGCTCAAGGGCGACGGCAGTAACCTTTCTCAAGGTCAAAGACAGCTACTTGCAATCGCAAGAGCGGCAGTTGCCGACCCGCCCGTGCTTATTCTTGACGAGGCTACAAGCTCTATCGACACAAGAACAGAACGCCTTATAGAAAAAGGTATGGATAAGCTTATGGAGGGCAAAACGGTTTTCGTTATCGCCCACAGACTTTCAACAGTAAGAAACTCAAACGCTATTATGGTACTTGAAAACGGCGAAATCATAGAAAAAGGCGACCACGATACTCTTCTCGAAGAAAAAGGAAAGTATTATAAGCTTTATACGGGTCAGTTTGAGTTGTCGTAATGTAAAGATACCAGAGGCTAGATGCTTCGCACACGATTTAGTGAGGAGTGTGGAGTTAGGAGTGAGGAGTGAAGGGGCACTACGTGCCGATTGTAATGCTCACTACGTTCGCTAATGAATGATGAATAATGAATAATTAATGGTCTGCGAGCATTTATAAATTGCGTCGCAGACCCTTTTCTATTATCTATTATCTTTTATCTATTATCTTGCTCGCCTCTGGCGACTGACGACTTAAACAACAACCGTTTCAGCAAGTCGTATATCGTTAGATGCCGAGCCTATCATAATCTCAAACTCGCCCTCTTCAACTACCCATTCATATTTTTTATTAAGAAGCTTGAATGAGTCGAAATCTAATTTAAATTCAACAGTTTTTGTTTCACCTGCTTTTAGGCTTATTCTTTCGAAGCCTTTAAGAAGCTTTAAGGGTGTTACAACTGATGAAACAACGTCATTAATATAAAGCTGAACAACCTCGTCACCGTCTGCTTTGCCGATATTTTTAACGTCAGCCTTTACGGTGAAATCGTTTCTGCCCGTCTTTGTGATTACAAGATTGCTGTACTCAAATTCAGTATAAGAAAGACCGTAACCGAAGGGATATCTTGCACCTCTTTCACCCTCAAACATCATTTCTGTATGGTTGGGTAAAATTGAGTAATAGCAAGGAATTCTGTTTGAATCAGCGGGGAATGAAACGGGCACTCTACCTGCAGGGTTATTTTCGCCTAAAAGAGTTTCGGCTATTGCCTTTGCGCCGAATTCACCGCCAAACCAGGAAACGAGAATTGCGTTTGCAACCTTAATTTCTTCAGTAAGGTCAACGGCTCTGCCGTTTTCAAGAACGATAATTAAGGGCTTGCCTGTTTTTGCGACCTCTAAAATAAGCTCTCTTTGTTTACCGGGAAGAACAAGGCTTGAGCGGTCATTACCCTCACCGCTTGTGAAATTGTTGTCACCGCCTACGAAAATCACAAGATCGCTTTCGCTTGCAACCTTTACCGCATCCTCAATGCTACCGCTTTCATCCTCATCGTAAACCTCAACAAGATGGGGTTGACCGTCTTCCTTTAAAACTGCCTGAACGCCTTTAGGAATACCGCAGCCTGATGAATGAAGAATTTCTACCTCTTCGCCCAACATATCTTTAAGTTCTTGACAAAGTGATTTTATTTCGTAACCTTCGGGTACAGATGAATAACCGCCGATTCTCTGACGGTTTGCAGAAGGACCTACAAGGGCAATCTTTTTATATTTTTTCTCGAGAGGTAAAATACCGTCATTTTCAAGAAGAGTCATAGCCTGTCTTGCACCGTCAAGGGCAATTTTCTTGTGGTCGTCGCATCTTACAACGGACTCAAATTTCTTTTCATCTGTATAAGGATCCTCGAAAAGACCTAAACGGAATTTCATTTCGAGAACGCTTCTTACTGCATCGTCGATTCTCTTTTCTGTAATTCTGCCCTCTTTAACGAGTCCCAGAAGAGTTTCTTCCCAGAATTCAGGTGTATAGTCAAGACAGCCTTGCATATCAAGCCCTGCATTAATTGAATCGCAAATTGCATCAACGTGGTTAGCGGCAGTTCTGTGGGCGGTTACAAGCCTTGTAATTGAGCCCCAGTCGGCACGGACGTAGCCCTTCATACCGTATCTGCCTCTTAAAACGTCGGTAAGATAATATTCTGAAGTTAAAACAACCTCGGAGTCAATATTGTTATAGCAGGACATAACGTTATATGCCCCCGCTTTAGTAATAGCTGTTTCAAAAACGGGTAAATAACACTGCTCAATTTCACGCTTACCGACTCTTGCAGTTGCACAATTTATGCCGTTTTCGGGCATACCGTGAATACAGTAATGCTTAGGCTCGGTTATAACCGCATCGTCACGGCTGATTTCACCGTTTTTCTGTTCACCCGTTATAATTGCATAACCCATTTCAGAGCAAAGATATGTATCCTCACTAAAGGTTTCCTCAACTCTGCCCCAACGAGGCTCTCTCGCAACGTCAAGGTTAGGTGCGAGAATTTCCTGCATACCTAAAGCTCTTGTTTCTGCACCGATAGCTTTACCGGTTTTATTAACAAGCTCTCTGTTAAAGCTTGCGGCAAGACCTAAGGGTACGGGAAATACGCAAGCACCGGGAAAGGAAATGCCGTGAAGTGCTTCACCCGTAAAAATACAAGGAATACCCAATCTTGTTTTTTCGACTAAATATCTCTGAAATTTATTGAAAACTGTAGGGACAGTATAGGAATCGTGGATAAAGCCGATACCTCTGTCACCAACTGTTTTTTCAAATTTTTCATAGTTTACGTCTGAATTTCTGTCAACAGAGCAATGATTAAGCTTATGAGGAATTGTAGAATATTCTACACCTCTTAAAATATCAATCTGAGCAACCTTTTCTTCAAGAGTCATTATTGAGAGAAGGTCGGCTGCTCTTTCCTCGGGGGTTAATGCAGGATTTTTGTACTTCATTTTGTCACCTTGTCGCGATTATTTTTTAATCCTCATTGAAATATCAAATGCAGTTACTGAATGAGTAAGAGCACCGATTGAAAGAATATCAACACCGATTTCAGCTACACTGCGAAGCCTTTCCTTCGTAAGATTTCCTGATGCCTCAAGAAGTGCTTTACCGTCAACAATTTCAACTGCCTTTGCCATTGTTTCGTTATCCATATTATCGAGCATAATAATATCTGCACCGGCATTTAAAGCTTCTTTTACCTCGTCGAGAGTTCTTGTTTCAACCTCAATTTTAACTGTATGACCGATTTTTTCTCTTAAAGCCATTACTGCAGGTGTAATACCGCCCTTTGCGTCTATATGGTTATCCTTAAGCATAGCACAGTCGGAAAGGTTGTATCTATGATTTCTTCCGCCACCGCAGGTTACAGCATATTTCTGAATTGAGCGAAGACCCGGAAGAGTTTTTCTCGTATCTGCAATAGTTGCCTTTGTGCCTACGGTTTCTTTAACACATTCATTTGTAAGAGTTGCTATACCGCTCATATGCTGAATAAGGTTAAGAGCAGTTCTTTCACCCTTTAAAAGCTTTACCGTTTTACCCTTGAATTCTGCAATAAGGTCACCGTTTCTTACAAGGTCACCGTCTTTTTTATAAAGAGTGTATGTAAAGCTATCGTCAAGAAGAGAAAACACTCTCATAGCAACGTCTGCACCGCAAAGAATACCCTCTGCCTTTGCAACGAAAATTGCTTCGCTTTCCTGATTTTCGTCTAAAAGATAATCAGTAGCAACGTCGATATAATTTATATCCTCTGAAATAGCGTTTTTAATTAAATCGTCAATGTAAAACTGTGGTAAAATCATCTGTCTACCTCCTTGAGTATTATATAAGCAACCGTTGCAAGAGAAAGTGCCTCGCAATAGTCTGCCGTAACGGCAAATTTACCGTTTTTAAGTCTGTTAAGTATATTTTCAATTCGTTTTTTGCCCTGATGAATTGCACCCTCATCGGGAATAACGAAATAGGCTTTTTGCATTATTTCACGAATTTCAGTTCTTGTGCCTTTAGGAAGTGGTGCACCGTTTCTGTTTATTACCTTTTCTTCAGGTACGTTGAGTTTATAGAAGCCTGCGTTTATACAACGCATAATATCTTCAGCGGCACGTCTGCCGAAAACAAGCGCTTCTAAAAGAGAGTTACTTGCAAGGCGGTTTTTACCGTGAACACCCGTACAAGCACATTCACCTGCGGCATAAAGACGGGGAAGAGTTGTTCTTGCATTAAGGTCAACCTCAATACCGCCCATTAAATAATGCTGACAAGGGAAAACGGGTATTAAATCTTTAGAAATATCTACGCCCTGCTTTAAGCAACCCGCATATATACCGGGGAAACGGTTTTTAAGATATTCTTCACCTTTATAGCGGATATCAAGATAGAAATTATTGCTACCAAGACGGCGTGATTCCATAATTATTGAACGGGAAACCACATCTCTGGGGGCAAGCTCTAATCTTTCGTCGTAACGGTGCATAAATCTTTCTTTGTTACAGTTAAGAAGATAAGCACCCTCACCTCTTACCCCTTCACTTATAAGAAACTGCTCTCTGTTTGCACCGTTAAATGCGGTGGGGTGAAACTGAACGTAGCTTAAATTTTTAATTGACGCACCCATTTCATAAGCAAGGCGGATACCGTCACCTGTAGCAACGGAAGGGTTCGTTGTATACTGATAAACTCTACCGATACCGCCTGAAGCAAGAAGACAGTAATCAGCATACAAAATTTTATATTCCGAGCCACTCATTATTTCAATCTCAAAGCCGTTTTTAATTCGGCTCATTGAGGTAACCATTGTTTCATCGGCAATAGTAACGTTAGGAAGCTTTTCAACTGCTATCATAAGCTTGTCAACAAGCTCCTTACCTGAGGTATCCTTATGATGAACTATTCTTCTTCTGCAATGACCGCCCTCAAGAGTTTTTATAAGCTCTCCGTTTTCGTCACGGTCATATTCAACACCGTATTCAATGGTTTTTAAAACGTCTGCGGGACCCTCTTCAACAAGCTGAGTTACAGCTTCAATATCGTTTTCTCTCTTGCCTGCAATAAGAGTATCTTCGATATGAAGCTCGTAGCTATCGTTTTCCAAATCAAGAACACAAGCCACACCGCCCTGAGCAAGAGAGCTGTTTGACTGATGACGCTCTTTTTTTGAAAGCATTAAAATATCTACGTCTGACGGAAAATTGAGGGCGGCATAAAGACCTGCAAGGCCGCTGCCCACAATAACCACGCTATAATGATTTTTAATATTTGAAAGGTTCATTTTATTACCCCAATTCAAGCATACGGTTGATACTTACAAGAGCTTTCTTTCTTAAAGTTTCGTCAAGCTCTACCTTTTCTCCACCCTCACCTATAATAGCCTTATAAACATCTTCAAGTGAGATTTTTTTCATATCCTCGCAGCAAAGCTTTTCGGGTGCGAGCTGAATAAATCTTTCACCGTTTTCTTCATGAAGTGAAAGATAATCGACTACGCCTCTTTCAGTACCTATTATTACGTTACCCTTTTGCTCTTTTGCGTATTTAATAATATCGCTTGTAGCGCCAACCATATCGGCAAGCTCAACAACCTCTTTCGGCGATTCGGGATGCACCGCAAAAACTGCATCGGGATATTTCTTTTTACATTCAATAACGTCCTCTTTTGTAAGCTGAGCGTGTACGGGGCAATATCCATCCCAAAGAATGATATTTTTTTCGGGCACATTTTTTGCTACAAACGAGCCTAAATGCTGATCGGGGATAAAGAGAATGTCTTTGCCCTCAAGCTTTTTCACAATTTTTATTGCAGAGGAGCTTGTAACGCAAACGTCACACTCCGCCTTTAAAGCTGCCGTTGTATTTATATAAGCTACAACCTGAGTATCGGGGTTTTCCTCTTTAAATCTTCTTACTCTTTCGGGAAGAATCTGTTCTGCCATAGGGCAGGTAGCACTTGCAACGGGTAATACAGTTTCAGTTTCAGGTGAAAGAATTTTCACACTTTCTGCCATAAATCTTACGCCGCACATAACAACTCTTTTTGCTTTAAGCTCTGCAGCCTTTTTGCTCAAAAAGAAGCTGTCACCCGTAACATCGGCAACGTCGATTATATCGGGTTCCTGATACGTATGAGCAAGTATAACGGTACCCGTTTCTTTTTTCGCGTCAAGTATTTTATTTTTAAGCTCTTGTGTAGTCATAAGCTTTTGCACCCCTTTAAAACACAATGTCGAAAGTATCCAATTTAATTATACCATTATTTTGCCACTTGGCAATATAAAAAATTCCAAAAAAATGACGGAAGGCACCCGTGTTTATAGGCAAATAACAGAACTTTTTTGTTAAATAAATAACTTCCTCTGTTTTTGTTGAAAAAGATATTAATTTAAGGTATTATATCAATGATATGTTTTCTTAAATTTTAGTGTATCTACAGGAGGAAGAAAAAATGAATTCTTATCTTGAAAAGGATTTCGAGCTTCTCAAAAATGCAGATGCGGAGCTTTTCGAGGCTTTCGAAAAAGAGCAGGTTCGTCAGAGCCAGAATATTGAGCTTATTGCAAGTGAAAACTACACTTCAGCCGCAGTTATGGCTGCAAGCGGCAGCATTTTTACAAACAAATATGCAGAAGGCTACCCCTCAAAAAGATATTACGGCGGTTGTGAATACGTTGATATTGCCGAGGATATCGCAATTGACAGACTTAAAAAGCTTTTCGGCTGTAATTATGCAAACGTTCAGCCCCATTCAGGCTCTCAGGCAAACTTCGCAGTTTACTTTGCTCTTCTTACCCCAGGTGATACAGTTTTAGGTATGAGCCTTGCAGACGGCGGACACCTCACTCACGGCTCACCCGTTAACGTAAGCGGTTCATATTTTAATTTTGAAAGCTACGGTGTTGACGAAAACGGCTACCTTGATTACGATGCTCTCGAAAAGAAGGCTAAAGAATGCTCACCTAAGCTTATCGTTGCAGGTGCTTCCGCTTATTCAAGAATTATTGATTTCGAAAGAATCCGTAAAATCGCAGATTCTGTAAATGCATTATTTATGGTTGATATGGCTCATATCGCAGGTCTTGTAGCTTCAGGTATGCACCCGTCACCCATCCCTTATGCTCACGTTGTAACCTCTACAACTCATAAAACTCTTCGCGGTCCTCGTGGCGGTATTATCCTTACAAACGATGAGGAAATCGCAAAAAAGGTAAACAAGGCTATCTTCCCCGGTATTCAGGGCGGTCCTTTAATGCATATTATCGCAGCTAAAGCAGTTTGCTTCGGCGAAGCACTTAAGCCTGAATTTAAAGAATACGGCAAAAAGGTTGTTTCAAACTGTAAGGCTCTTGAAAACGCTCTTGCAGCACAAGGTGTAAATATGGTTTCAGGCGGCTCTGATAACCACCTTTTACTTCTTGATTTAAGAAGCCTTGGTATTACAGGTAAAGAGCTTGAACGCCGTCTTGACGAGGTTCATATTACAGTTAATAAAAACGCTATCCCCGGCGACCCCGAAAAGCCCTTCGTTACAAGCGGTATCAGAATAGGTGCTGCAGCGGTAACCTCAAGAGGCTTCGAGGCTCAGGATATGGTTGATATTGCTGAATATATCAAGCTCGCCGCAACAGACTTCGAAAACAGCGCAGACTATATCAGAGAAAACGTTGCAAGAATTTGCAATAAATACCCGCTTTATAAGTAATTAAAAGTCTGCGGCAACAGTTTTAGTCACCAGTCGCCAGACTCCAGTAGCTTCGCAGGGAGCAACTAATATACAAATAGAATAAATTTACAAAGGCGGTGTACCTCTCTTCGAAGAGGGCAAGGAACACGACCGCCGCCGGTGGCGGAAACAGGGAGTGTGAGTTGGCGTAGCGGTCAAAATTGTGCGAAGCGAATAGCGAGCAAACAATTTTGGGTACCGCAAGAGGGCAGGGACCGCAT
>JAZUQS010000087.1:0-50487 GCA_045605825.1 Acutalibacteraceae bacterium | reverse complement strand
GTTATGGCTTTAATTATGGCGATAACACTTCTTTTTACCGGTTGCGGTTTAGGTGGCGGTGATAACACTACAACTACTCAGGCTACTGATAACAGCGTTGTAAACGACGTGGTACCCGATAATATGCAGGTTACTGATAGCGTTATCGTTACTCCCCCCTCATCAACTAACGCACAAACGACTGCTTCTTCAAGCACTTCAACTACCGCTTCAGGCTCATCAAGTAGTTCATCGTCTGAAAACAAAACTACTGAAGCTACTACAAACGGTACAACTGAAGCAACAACAGAAGCTGCTACAGAACCTAAGTTAGAAGAGCTTTCAGTAAAAGGGCTTCAAGATTTACTTTTTGCTACTGAAGACCCCAATACAGCAGGTAAAATTCTTGAATTTGCAGGCTTTGAATATGACGAGGAACAAGGTATTTACTACTCACAGATGGAGCCCCTTCAGAGATATTTTGGTTTCAACTATATATATGATATGATGGCACCTATAGCAGGTATGTATTACGATACCAAAAGAATTCAGTTCGATTATGCAGGTAAAGACTGGATGATACAGCTTTGGAAAGGTCAGTACGGTATTACTGCAGGTGCAGAAATCGGTCTTTACAACAAAACCGATAAGATTATGCAGTATGACTGTGCTTCAAATGACGAGCTTATTACAATGTCATTTGATTTCTATAATCAGAATGAATACGTTTTCTCAAGAGGTCCCGAAAAGCATTGGTGGCTCACAGGCTTTAAGGTTTTCCATGCTGGCGTGCCTATGCTTATCGACCTTGATATTACACTCGAATTCCCTGATGTTCAGATGGCAAACGCATTTGAACAGGGCTTAAAGGAAGTACAGAAATCAAGCTTACTTGACCCGATTACATACACAAGAACAGCTAAAACCTTTAAAATTCATTGGTAATTGTTATGAATAAATTAATTACAAAATTTGCTCTCATTGCTGACCCCCATTATTACTCCGAAAAATTAGGTAATACGGGTAAGGCTTATGAAAGAAGAGCAGGTTCAGACCAAAAAATGTTAGCACAGAGCCGCGGAACTATACTCGCGGCTCTTGAGTTAATAAAAAACTCTGATGCAAAATTTCTTCTTATTGCAGGCGACCTTTCAAACGACGGTGAAAGAGTATCTCACGAGGAAATGAGAGAAATTCTTTACGAATTCAAAAAGTTTATGCCCGTTTACGTTATTACCGCAACTCACGATTGGTGTTGCGACGGTAACCCAAGAAGATATGAGGGCGACAAAATCTATCACGACGTTGAAACAATTCCACCCGAGGAGCTTGCAGAGTTTTACAAAGATTTCGGCGTAAGTGATGCTATTTCAACCTTTTATACTCATCAGAACAAAGTTTCATACGTTGTTCGCCCTTGTGATGGTGTAAGTGTATTTTGCCTTGATGACGATCAGGACGGTTATGGCAGTTCAGGTTATTCTGACGAGCATTTTAACTGGATTACAGAGCAAGTAACTGAAGCTAAAAACCGTGGCGACGTTGTTTTCGGTATGCAGCACCACCACCTATTTTTAACTGAATTACAGAGAGCTATTAACGGCAAAGGCTCAGTTGACCACAGAATAAATCAATGCACAAAATTTGCAAACATTGACTTCCCCGTTATGTTTACGGGTCACTCTCATATGCAATCAATAAGAAAGCTTGTTACAGACAGCGGTAAGCATTTTTACGAAATAAATGCAGGGTCTATAAGTGGCTACCCTGCCCCTATTCTTTACTGCGACGTTTATAATGACGGTATTGATATAAAAACAGAGCACACAGAAAAATTTACTCACAACGGTAAAGAATATACAAACGATTTTCTCAAAAATCACGCTACTGCACTTTTCAGTGATATTATTAAATCTGCAGCAATTAACGAGAAAGATAAGTTTTTAGCAGTTGTTGAGGCGATTGGTTTAGGTGCTGAAAAAGCAAGTAAAATATGGATAGTTGCAAGACCTGTTTTAAAATGGCTTGATAAGCTTACGGTTAAAAAGGCTGCAAGAATAATGAACTTTATTACTTTTGGCAAGGCTATTGATAAAAAGGCTGCTAATGAAATTGCTGACGTAAAAGTTACCGATATGGTATTTGGTGCTTTTTGTTCAATTCTTGACGGCTCACTTGTAAAGCATGAGGAAGGCTCTGCTTACTATTCAGTTTTTACTCAGGCTCTTGCTTTACCGCTTAAAATAGTTAAAAAGCTCCGTATAAAAAACGGCGGACTTATAAGAACGTTAACCCATATTAAAGATGCAGCCCACGAAATTATGACGGGCGGTCCTCTTGATAACAACAATTGGTTTTGTGAATTTTGAAATTAATAGATAATAACATTTCACCCCAACGATTCAGAGAGTCGTTGGGGTGATTTCTTAATTCTTAACCTGATACTTACAAAATTTAACAGTACAAATTGTGGAAGTTAAAACAAACAGCAATATTGATACAGGAATAAACATTGTTACTATACTTAAAACGTTTTCACCGATAACGATAAATTCATCATAAGTTATATAATTTCCGCAAATCATCATAACGGGAGTAATTTTTGTTAGTGTTTCTAACGGCTCCTCTAATAAAACGTAGAAATTTAAAATCATTGGGAAAAAGCCTATAAATAATGCACCAAAGGTTGAAATAACGGGCTTGCTAAAGAGCGAAGATACGGCAAGTGACATCAAAGCGATTATAATACAACCGAGGGTAACAAAGGGTATTGATACACACGCTCTTTCAAGGTTGCTGATACCAACGCCGACGTTCATACCTTCTGCACCCAGAAAAGCAAAATTAACAGAAAATACAATTGCACAAAAAACTAGCGAACAAATAACAGCGTAAATCACAGAAGCAATTATTTTAGCTGAAACGGTTTTCTTTTTACCGTTTTTACTTACTATAATCAACTCGGCTGTTCGGTATGAATATTCATTTGAAAACAAATTGCAGACACCCATAATAACAACCGCAACCAGCAGAAGTGATATTGTACCATCTGAAAACGAACAGAAAGCTGATTCCCAACCGTAATCATAGCCGTAGGTAAAGCCTTCTTCTAAAGATTTTTCAATTGCCTCAGCCTTGTGAAGATAAATTTTTTCATCAACAGTTCCTTTAGCTGAGTTGGCGGTTTCCCGCAACTCTTTTATTCCGTTAATCTGTTGGTTATATTCCTTAACGGGTGCGTAAAGCTCAAAATACTCAGGTAAATATTCTAAACGGATAAAAGGTAAATCATCGTTATTCTGAATTATAGATAAATACTCTTCTTCGGTAATCTCACCTGCTTCGTATTTATTTATAATTTCACCTAAATCAAATTCATATTTACCGTTGTACTCGCACTTATAAGGGTTTTTAGCAACACCGTTAACGTAAACTAATTCTTTTTCTACTTCTTCAGAGGTTGTGTAAATTTCGTCGTTTGCTTCGAATTCATCTAACCGTGCTTTGAGTGCTTCAATGTTTTCGTTTGAAACGAAAACCTCGGGCATTTTTCTACCGTCCATATCGCTAAGGGCATACTCGCCTCTTACCCCGCTTTTATATTGGGATAAATTATAACCCGTTAAAGCCAAGCTGCCGATTACCACAAGAATAATTACGGCAAAACAAAGCTTATTTTGAAATATTTTTTTCAATTCAAATTTAATAAGGTTACCCACAAAACCACCTCAATTCATAATTTTATGTTTTGAAAAGGATTTTACCGTCATAAAGTAAACTGTAACTGAGCTTATAACGTTAAAAACAACTGCGGGAATAAAGCAAAATATTTCAATGATATCTATTGAAATATAATTATCAAACAACCAATATGAATCAAACGAAAGATTGAAAGGCAATAGGTGTAAAATTATTTGTGAAGTAAAATCCAGATTCGGTATGTATAGTAATATATAAGGAATAACCGCAGTAATCACAGAAGCGAAAAGAATGTATGTAAGCTTATTAAATAAGCTTGAAAAGAACATAACTACAGTGCTTATACTAATACCGCCTATTAATAAAGAAACAAATTTTAAAAGTAACATTTCAATATTGGTATAGACAGTACCTACGTTATAACCTGAAAGGCCTAACAAAACAAGTGAAGGTAAATAACAAATAACAATTATGGCAACAGAACAAATAAAACAATAGATTATAGCCGTTGAATATTTCATCAATACAAACTTTTTTCTACCGCAAAAAGTTGATTTAACCAGGGAATCCGTACCAAGAGAATACTCACCGGAGAACATATTACAAAGACCGAATACAACAACAATAAGATACAGCGGCACGAGATACGAAAGCATTTCTTCACCTAAACTCCAACCGTAGTCATACGTAAAAACAACACCTTTGTTTAACGCTTGTTCTTCTCTTACAACTTTTGCAAGCTTTGATGTTTCATATAAATCGTCTAAATCATCTTCAATCAACCATTGAAGAGTTGATTCAATATTATTTGAAATACCGTTATAACAAGAAACCGGATAATACAAATCAAAGTAATCAGCTAAATACTCTTTTTTTATACAAGGTGCAGATTTGTAATCGCTTAAAGCTTTGTGATATTCAGCATTAGTAATTTCACCGTTTGAAACCGCACGGAGCAACGCACTTTTATCAATATCATATTTTCCTTTAAAGGTAATACCCGCATAAGTATTTACTATACCTGCATCTGTTTCGTATATTTCTTCCCTCGATTCAAATTCATTCAATTGAGAAACAAGAGTATCAATATTTTCAGCCGATACAAATACATCGGGAAACTGATTACCGTTCATATCATTAATTTTATAGTAGCCCTTTTCCCCTGTTTTATATTGAATAGCATTAAATCCGGAAACGCCAACAGATATAACAAAAGCAATTAAAAGCACTACGGAAGCTAACCTTGAATTAAATATCTTGATAAGTTCGTATTTAATTACTGTTTTCAACTTCCGCCACCTCACCGAAATAATATAAATAAACGTCGTCAAGGTCGGGTAAAGCTTCTATAGCTTTTTCGTCAGGCTTTACATCGCAAACGATTCTTACGTTAACATCTTTTATTTTACTGTCGGAAATAGCACCGACACTATATTTATTTTGGTAAGATTCAATTTCATTTCGCATTATATCTACAGACCACACCTTACCTTTGACGATATTCAGAAGCTCTTCTGTTGAACCATCAGCAACAATTCTCCCTGCTTTCATTAACAATACTCTATCAGCAATATAAGAAATATCTGAAACAATATGTGTAGCGTAAATAATTATACGGTCTTTTGAAAGCTCACAAATAAGATTTCTAAACCTTATTCTTTCTTTAGGGTCAAGACCTGCCGTTGGCTCGTCGAGAATTAAAATTGTCGGGTCATTTAAAAGTGCCTGAGCAATTCCCAAACGTTGCTTCATACCGCCTGATAACGCACCGATTTTTTTATTACAAACCTCTTCAAGACCAACCTTTAAAAGCATCTCTTCACAACGTTTTTTGGCAAATTTACCGTCAATGCCTTTCAGAGCACACATATACAAAAGAAAGTCTTTTACTTTAAAATCCTTATAGCAACCAAAATTTTGAGGTAAATAGCCGAGAACATTTCTGTATGCAGAATCAAGTATTTCTATGTTTCTTCCATCAAGAGAAATGCTTCCTTTTGTATTACCGAGAACGCCTGCAATCATTCTCATAAGGGTAGTTTTACCGCTACCGTTGGCACCTAAAAGTGCACAAACACCGTTTTCTAAAGTAACATTCACGTTATCGACGGCAATTTTATCGCCGTACTTTTTTGTAATATTAGATATTTTCAGTTCCATACAAGAATACCACCCTTTCATATTTGTAATTGTTTTTTGTATAATACACTACTCCTGAGAGCAATAAGAAAAACAGAAAGAATATTATTGACAGCGTTGCAAAATTCATATTTAAAATAAAATTCGCAACATCTTCAAAAACGAATACGGAAGAAACTGCAACCGCATATATAGCCGACGTTACTGCCATTGCAACCTGCGTTTTAAAAAGCAAGCTAAAGCACATTGCTATAAAGGCGGAGCTTGTAAAGCCTACAAACCCTAAAAAAGCACTTTGGAAAACAGGTACATCGGTTACAATCGCAGATATAACTATAGCAAAGAGAATTAAAATTAAATCAAACACACCGCAAATTACCGCTTTAGCCGAAAACACTGTTGCAGGCTTGATAAGACAAGTACCTTCCAGCTCCATCCTTTCTCTGTTAAAAGTAAAAAACAATGTGGGTAACGCAATAATATTTAAAAAAGGCGTAGTCGAAAACAAGAATAGTGTTGTATATTCACTGTCAATTTTAAAATACATAAAAACAATGACTATCAAAAACAGAAAAGAGAATAACCAAAACGAGTTTTTTACGCTACTAATTTGACTTATGATTATTCTTTTAAAAGAGATTTCGGGAGTTTTAACTGTACGCTGACTGTTTATAACGTTTAAAACCGCTGTTTCAATTTTTTCTTCGTCGGGTAATTTAACGTCATAATAATCTAATGCAGATTTAATTTCTTTATTTTTCAATCATAAAACTCCTTTCAAAATTTCTTTCAGTTGATTCTCGCCACGGTACAATCTCGATTTTACCGTTGATTGAGAACAGCTTGTAATACGTGATATTTCTCTGATTTTTAAATCGTGATAATACCGCAAAATTATTACGTTTCGTTGTTCATCAGGCAACTGTAATAATGCAGATTTTATACATTCACGCATATCTGAATCAAAGCTGATTACTACTTCTTCCGTAATTTCAATTTCTTCAGATAAAACCTCACGTTTTGCTTTTCGGTAGTAATCGTTTGAACAATTAATTGCAATAGACAGTAAGTAACTTTTTAGTTTATCCTTCTCTTTATATTGAGGTAAACACTGAGTAAATTTCAGGAAAACCTCTTGAGTGATATCCTCAGCAGAATAGCTATCACCAAGCCTCCGGTATATAAAAAGATAAATTTCGTTATAATAACGTCTGACAATTTGCGATAAAGCTTCTTTGTCACCGTATTTTGCTTGTTCTACAAGCTCTCTATCCCGCAAGGTATCACCCCCTTCACTTAATAAACGTTTTCAGCTTCAAAAAAGTTTCACAATAAAAAAATAATTCTGCGGTGCTATCCACCACAGAATTATTATACTATATTATACTTGCTCTGCAACATCGTAGATAAGCTTTTCGGTTTTTTCCCAACCAAGACATGGGTCGGTTATTGATTTACCGAAAACGCCGTCACCGATTTTCTGAGCACCGTCTTCAAGGTAGCTTTCAATCATTATACCCTTAACAAGCTTTTTGATATCATCGTTATGATTTCTGCTATAAAGAATATCCTTTGTAATTCTCACCTGCTCAAGATATTTTTTACCTGAGTTTGCATGGTTTGCATCAACTATACAAGAAGGGTTCTTTAAACCGGACTTTTGATAAGCTTCATTAAGATTTAAAAGGTCCTCATAGTGATAGTTAGAAATACTGTGACCGTCGCGGTCAACAAGACCTCTCATAATTGCGTGAGCATAAGGGTTACCCTCGCTTTCAACCTCCCAACCTCTGTAAAGGAAGGTATGACTGCTTTGAGCTGCGGTAACCGCATTCATCATAACTGATAAATCACCACCGGTTGGGTTTTTCATACCAACGGGAATATCAAGACCGCTTGAAACGAGTCTGTGCTCCTGATTTTCAACTGAACGAGCACCGATAGCAACGTAAGAAAGAAGGTCTGAAAGATAACGGTAGTTCGCGGGGTAAAGCATTTCGTCGGCACATGAAAAGCCGTAGTCACGAAGTGCACACATATGTAATTCACGGATAGAGATAATGCCGTGAAGCATATCGGGTTTTTCGTTTGGATCGGGCTGATGAAGCATTCCTTTATAGCCTGAACCTGTTGTTCTGGGCTTATTTGTATAGATACGAGGAATAATAACTACTTTATCCTTAACCTTTTCTCTTACCTCTGCAAGTCTTGAAATATATTCAAGAACGGGCTCTTTTGAATCAGCAGAGCAAGGTCCGATTACAAGAAGGAATTTATCAGAAGCACCGGTAAAAACCGCTTTAATTTCAGCATCGTTTTTCTCTTTTTGTTCTGCCATTTTAGCAGTTAACGGAAACTGCTCTTTAATTTCCATAGGTATAGGAAGCTTTCTTTTGAAATTCATACTCATTTTAATTATCTCCAATCAGATGATTTTATATTGTATTCCAAGCGTTTTTATATCATCAAAAAACTCGGGATAACTTTTATTAACACATTGTGCATTTTCGAGCACACCGCCGACAACACTACACAAAACAGCGAGTGACATCGCAATTCTATGGTCATTGTGGCAACAAAGGTTTTCGGTTGGGGTTAAAAGCTTTGTTTTGGGTACAATGATAGAATCTTCATTCACGGTAATATCTACGCCGAACTTTTTAAGCTCTTGCTTCATAGCTTCCCCGCGGTCACTCTCTTTAATTTTTAATCTTTTAGTGCCTTTGATTACAGCACCGTTGCAAATAGCTGAAACTGCTATAAGAACAGGACCTAAATCAGGACAATCCGAAATATCAATTTCAGGGCAACCTGATTTAATCTTTTCATAAAAGCCTTTATAAGCCTTATCACCCTGACAGCTCTCATAATCTAATCCCTCAACGGCTACGTTACCGCCAGAAAGATTGAACGCATCAAGAAAAGCTGCATTCGACCAATCACATTCGACCGAAAGGGTTTGAGGTAAATACTTTTGATTACCCTTAATATAAAAACTGCTTTCTGACTTTCTTTCAACAGAAACACCAAACTTTGATAAAACGTCAATTGTAATATCAACGTAAGGTGCACTTTCAAGAGGAGTAGTCAAAACAATTTCACTGTCACCTGTAAGAAGAGGTAAGGCGAAAAGCAGACCTGTTAAAAACTGACTGCTGACGTCCCCTCTCATTTTAAATACGCCGTATTTAAGCTCACCTGCTGTTTTAAGCTGTTTTCCGTTATTTCCAATGAAACAACCCTGCTCATTAAAAATCGCTTCATATACGCTCTGGGGGCGTGAAAGAAGCCTATCACTTCCGTAAAAAACAGTTTCCTCGCTTAAAAGCAGGCTTAATGGAATAAAAAATCTTAAGGTACTTCCACTTTCGTTACAGTTAAGCTGAAGTGTTTTTGATTTTTTTGAAATATTAATACCTTTAACAGTTGCAACGTCACCGTTAATATCAATATCAGAACCTAAATTTTTCAAGCAATCTATGGTTGCGAGAATATCGTCGTTAGAGCCGATATTTGATATTTTACTTACACCGTCACTCAACGCTGCACATATAAGCAATCTATGAGCACAGCTTTTTGAGGGTGGCGGATGTATTTCACCCTTTGCAACTGAAGGGAAAATTTTCACGTTCATCATTTCATCTTCTTTATTAAAGAATCTATTGCTAAAAGATACCCGTCAGTACCTTTACCGCTTATGGTTTCAAAACAAGCTTGTCTTACATAGCTTATTTTTCTGAAATCCTCTCTTGCATCAACGTCTGATATATGAACCTCAACTGCAGGAATACCGACTGCTTTCAATGCATCAAGAATAGCTATACTTGTATGAGTATAAGCACCTGGATTAATAACAATACCGTCATAAACGCCGTAAGCAAATTGAATAACATCAACTAAATCTCCCTCATGGTTAGATTGATAACATTTAACGTTGACATTCTTCTTTTCAGCATAAGCTTCAATTTTTTCAATTAATGAGGTATAAGTTTCCTTGCCGTAAATATCAGGCTCTCTTATGCCCAGCATATTAAGATTAGGACCGTTAATTACAAGAATATCCATTAAAATCCGCCTCAATTCTTTTTGCTACTTCATTTACAGAGCCGCTACCGTCAATGATAACGTCGGCATATTTTCTGTAAAGCCCGTATCTTTCGTTATATCTTTTCTCAAGGTCTGCCCTATTACTTGACAAAGGTCTGTCATCTGTAGTTAAAAGCATTGAAAGAGGTCTATCGAGGAAATAAATTCTTCCGTTGCTTTTTAAATTCTCAATATTTTCATAGTTTAAGATAGCACCGCCACCCGTTGCTATAATATGAGAATTTTCTGACGAAATACGCCTTATAGTATCCTTTTCAAGCTCTCTGAAATAGACTTCACCGTATTCACTGAAAATCTCGGGAATGGTTTTATCGGCATTTTCAGATAAAACGGTATCACTATCAACAAATGTTTTAGAAAGCAATTTTTCTAACTCTTTACCTACAGAGCTTTTACCGCTTGCAGGCATACCGATTAGAACAACGTTCGTTTTATCTTTATAAATCTTGTTAAAAACCTCTTCGATTTTTTCAAGAGAAACAGTAGTATCAATAAACTTTTCTACTGCAAAAGCCGCTTGAGAAACGAGCATATAAAGTCCTCCGTCGGCAACTATCCCCTTTTTCTCGGCATCTAAAACAAGCTTTGATTTAAGCGGATTATAAACCGCATCAAACACGGCTTCAACACAAGGGAATTTATTTATATCAACCGCCGCTACACCTGCTTTGGGATACATTCCGCAAGGTGTAGTATTAATTATTATTTCGCAATTACTATAGCTTTCGTAAAGCTCATCGTAGGTAATATAGCCTTCTTGCTTTTTTCGGGAAACTTTAACAACGTTTTCCGCTTCAAGACTGTTTGCAACGGCAAAGGCTGTATTAGAAGTGCCGCCGCTACCTAAAATCGCAACCGTTTTCCCTTTAAATGACTTTATTTTTCTTTCAATAAGACCTTTTAAGCCGTAAAAATCCGTATTATATCCGTAAAGCTTTCCGTTGCGGTTTACAATTGTATTAACTGCGTTTATAGCCTTTGCTTCATCAGATATCCAATCAAGATAAGGAATAACGTCAAGCTTATAAGGAATTGTAACATTTATAGCTTTAAAGCTTCTTTCGGTAAAAAAAGCATTTAACTCTTCCCTTTTTAACTCTAAAAGCTGATAGTCATAATCGGTAAGGGCATTATGAATTTCTTTAGAAAAGCTATGAGAAAGCTTTTCACCTATACAACCGTAATCCATTAATTTTCACCAAACCAATCAGTACCGAATTTCTGCGAAAGCATATCGCACAAGGTAATTGCAACAACGCTATCCGCAACAACACGGGCTCTGTGAACAATGCAAGGGTCGTGCCTGCCTTTAACAGAAAGAACGGTATTTTCATTATTTATAAAATCAACTGTTTTCTGCTCTTTTGAAATTGACGGTGTTGGCTTAACGGCACATTTAATAACCAAAGGCATCCCGTTTGAAATACCGCCGTTTATACCACCATTATTGTTAGTTTCTGTAACGATTTCACCGTTATCTAATTTGAATGAGTCGTTCATTTTGCTACCAAGCATATCAGCACAGCTAAAGCCTTGACCGAATTCAACACCTTTAACTGCGGGAATTGAAAACAAACCGTGAGAAAGCACGCCTTCAAGGGTATCAAACCAAGGCTCACCAACGCCAACGGGAAGACCGGTTACAACAGTTTCGAGAATACCTCCTACACTGTCACCCTCTGCGGCAGCCTTTTCAATATTTTCAATCATCTGCTTGCCTTTGTCATCATTAATTACTGCAAAGGCTTTATTATTTAAAGCATCTAACTCAGCATCAATATTTATAAAAGAATCATCAAAAACACCTGCACATTTTAAAATGTGGGTACCGATTTTGATATTCTTTGAAGCAAGCATTTTAATAGCAATAGCTCCTGCGGATACAAGCCCTGCTGTTATTCTTCCGCTGAAATGACCACCACCTCTGTAATCCTCTGAGCCGTTGTATTTACAAAAAGCTGTGTAATCAGCATGTCCGGGTCTTGCTTTGCCGTAAGAGGAAGAATAATCTTTGCTATGAGTATTTTCATTAGGAATAACTATACAAATAGGCGTGCCTGTAGTTTTACCGTTAAAACAACCGCTAACAAATTGGAATTTGTCAGCCTCGCTACGAGGGGTTGAAATTTTACCAACGGGACGTCTTAAATCAAGCTGTTTTCTGATAAAATCGAGGTCTACCTCTATACCTGCAGGAACACCGTCGAGCACTGCACCAATAGCTTCACCGTGACTTTCGCCGAAAAGTGTAACAGAGATATTATTACCAAAAGTATTCTTCAACTCAATACGCCCCCTTTACTAATTCATCAAGCTTTTCAAAACCTATAAATTCTAATCTAAAGCTACCGATTTCATCAACAAAGACTGCATTAACACCCTTCGAATTTGCTTTTTTATCATGCCTTAAAGCAGATAAAATTTCATCCGCCGATAAAGGCAACTCGGTAGGTAAATTATACTTATTCAATACTGGAATTAATTCATTTCTTACGTTATCGGAAGAAAACGCAAGCATACCGATAGAAACACATTCGCCGTGAAGTAAGTCATTTAAGCCCATTGAGGTTTCAACAGCATGACCGACGGTATGGCCGAAATTAAGCACACGTCTTAAGCCCATTTCCTTTTCGTCTTTTTCAACAACGTCTTTTTTAATCTTCAGAGATTTTTCAATAACGGTTTCAATATTTTCATAAGCATAGCTATCTTTAATAAGATTAAAGAGCTCTTTGTCTGACGTTGCCGCCATTTTTATACTTTCACAAAGACCGTTATTAAGCTGTCTTTGAGAGAGTGTTTTTAAAACGTCAGGGTCAATAACAACTGCTTTAGGCTGATAAAAAGCTCCTACGGTATTTTTATAGCCGTAAAAATCTATTGCAGTTTTACCACCGATTGAAGAATCAACCTGCGATAACAAGGTTGTAGGAATATTATAAAAATCTATACCTCTCATATACGTTGAAGCGGTAAAGCCTGAAATATCACCTACAACACCGCCACCGACTGCAACAACGCAATCGTTTCGGGTAAATTCATTTTCACTTAATACCTCAAGTAAAGACTTATAGGTTTCGAAGTTTTTGTTTTTTTCACCTTGGGGAATGATTTTTACGACGCTGTTTTTAAATTGCTTTGAAACAGTGTCAGCATATTCAAAAGGTACACCGCTATCAGTTACAATAAGAGCCCTTTTTTCTGTATTGCAATATTTATTTAAACTGTTAATAGCACCACGTAATATAGTGATATTATAATCGCCCATTGACGTTTTAACTGTCATTTCCATAATATTGCTCCAAATTGAATTTAAATAATTTGTTCTTTTCCGTATCTTCCAACAAGACGAACGTTAGTACAAACCTTTGAAAGCTCTGAAAGCATTTTTTCTTCAGATTCTTTAGTTAATTTACCCTCACCCTCAAGGAAGAAATAATAATTCCATATAACGTCCTTTGAAGGTCTGCTTTTCAAAGCTTTAAGGTTGTATCCTAATTCACTGAAAACTGAAACTGCTTTGCATAGAGAGCCTGCTTCATCGCGAACGGTAAAGAGAAGAATGAAGTGTTCATCACCAACACTCTCGCCTCTCGGAATACGTGAGAAAACACCGAATCTTGTCGTATTTGTATTATTTTCATTAATCTTTCTGTCAAGTAGCTTTAAGCCGTATTCGTGACCTGCTTCTAAGCTACAGATAACTGCAACTGAATTATCACCGTCTGTTGCCACCTTTTGCGCTGCAACAGCTGTGTTAACAGCCTCTTCAATCTCAAAGCCCTTTTCAGAGATATATTCACTACACTGACCTAATGCCTGCGGGTGACTGATAACCTTTTTAATATCTCTTTTGTGAGCATCGGACGTACCGAAAAGATGTTGTTCTACCGCCATATCGTAAACACCGTTAATGAAAAGCGAACCGAAATAGGTTAAATCCATAACTCTTGCAACGTCGCCCTCAAAGCTGTTTTCGATAGGCAAAACCGCACATTCACATTCACCGTTTTCAACGGCTTTATATGCAGATTTAAAATCCTGATAACCAACAGGTACACAGTCGGGAAAAATCTTTTTAACGGCAATTTCAGCAAAAGCACCTTTCACACCTGAGAAAGCTACCCTTGTACCGTCTAGAATTTTATGCTGAAAATCCTTCGAAAGCTTCATCATATACTTCTGAAAGTTTACGTAATAAGAACGAATTTCGTCTTCGGTAACCATCTGACTGTTCTTTTCAAGAAGTATTTTTTCTCTTTCCTTATCCTCAACAGGAATACCGTTTACCTTCTTATATTCTGCAACAACCTTTGCGGCGTTCATACGCTCTTCAAAAAGCTTTGCAATTTTTACATCAATTTCACTTATAGTATTTCTTGCTTCGTGAAATTCTTTTTCGTAATCAATCATTTTTTATAATCCTCGTAAAGTGCTTTAAAAGCAGGAAGTGAATTTTCAATTTGTTTAGTATCAACACAATAAGAGATTCTTACAAAACCCTTACAACCAAAATCGTCACTGGGTACAAGAAGCAATTCAAAATTCTTTGCTCTTTCATAGAATTTAAAAGCATCATCCTCGAGAGCTTTTACGAACATATAAAAAGCACCGTCAGGCTTGATAACTGTATAACCTATATCAGTAAGACCCTCGTAAAGAAGCTTTCTGTTTTTCTCATAGATACTGATATCAGCAGTATCATCAAGGCACTGTGCAATTGTATACTGCATAAGACTGGGAGCACAAACGTAGCCTAAAGCACGACCAGCACCGCAAACTGCAGCATAAACGTCACTTGCATCCTTCATATTAGGTGAAACGAAGATATAACCGATTCTTTCACCCGGAAGCGAAAGAGCTTTACTGTATGAATAACAAACGAATGAATTATCGTAATAGCAAGGTATGTATGGAACCTTTTCACCCGTGAAAACAAGCTCTCTGTAAGGCTCATCTGAAATAAGGAAAATTTCTTTCTTATACTCTTTCTGTTTTTCCTTAAGTAAGTCAGTAAGCTTAATAATATCCTTTTCAGGAACAATTACACCTGAGGGGTTATTAGGTGAATTAATTATAATAGCTTTTGTATTTTTATTAATAGCTTTTTCTAAAGCATCAAAATCAATTTGTAAATCCTCTTGCTTACAAGGTACTGTTACAAATTTTGCCCCTGCCTGTTCAGCAAACACCCTATATTCAGGAAAGAACGGTGCAAATGCTATTACTTCATCACCAGGCTCGGTAAGTGCGTTTAAAGTAATAGTAAGAGAAGCCGCTGCACCGCAGGTCATATATATTAACCCTGCATTAGCATCAACGCCGAATTTATTTTTAATGTGCTCGGCAATTGCTGTTCTTACGTTCATATCACCGGGGCCTGAAGTGTAACCGTGAAGCACCTCGGCAGGTACTTCTTTCATTAACTTTGTCATAACGTCGGTAACCTTTTGAGGTGCGGGAACGCTTGGATTTCCAAGGCTGAAATCAAACACGTTTTCTGCACCGATTTCTGCTTTTCTTTTTTTGCCGTACTCAAAAATCTCACGAATAATTGAGCTTTTTTTACCGAGCTGCATCATTTTTTCTGAAATCATAAATAATCCTCCAAATAAAAAATCCGCAAACTAATATGCTTTTAAAAGCATAGCAGAATGCGGACTGTCTATATCACTAAAATTACAATCAGTTGCAATTTTGAGCAGTGTACAGACAATCCTTAATAAAGTAATAAAATCGATTAAAACTTAGATACATCTGTAACACCTCACTCATATATTATGGGGTAATTTTACTCCTGCATTTTTTATTTGTCAATACTAAAATGCAAAAAAATCCGTATAATTATGAATTTTTATTCAATTCATTTATTCTCGTGTTTTTCAACGATTTCTGCAAAGCCATATATTAAAGCTGAAATAAATCTTGCAATAATAATAAGTATTGCCACGATACAGAAAATCGGGAAAGCAAGGATAGATATCATCTCAACACTTACGTAAGCGATGCAAACGAAGATACCTATAACTGCCGCAACAAGAATCAAAAATATATTGACAACAAACATTATAAGAGAAAACTTCTTAAGGGAAGCGGAGCAACATTTAAAGAACTGAAAATCGTTATTTTGGGGCTGTTTTTTGTTTTCGGCAGTACGTTCAACTGCGCTTGTAATCTTTTCTTCCATAAAAACTCCTTATTCCCAATCAAGTTCAGGTAATGTTTCGGTAATTACCTCAATAGTACCTTTTGTCACAGGTGCGGTAGTTGTTGTATTCAAAGGAGCATTTGTGGTTGCAGTGGTTGTATTTGAAGAGTCAGCAACAGTGTCCCCTGCCTGTGTGTTAGAACTTGTGTTATTGTCATTATTTGGCTTTAAGTTGTTTGATGTTTGAGTAACTTTTTCGGGCACACTTTCATTTTTGTTATAAACGGTAACACCCTTTAACTGCCCGTCAACCCAATTATATTCATAATAGTAACCATTGTCTGAAGAATAAATCACTTGTTCATTTGCATCAACAGAAATATTCTTGAGAGCAGAAAGCGAAACTGAATAATCAAACTGCTTTTCAGTTGCATTGTAGAGCCAACAATAAAATTCAACGTTACCGTCTTTTTCAGCAACAGCCATATAGAAGTCAGCTAAACCGTCAAAGTTCATATCAAGGAATTTGAAATTTTCTTTTGCAAGATCAAAGTCGATTGTAAAATTCTTTTTAATGGGATACATCAATTTTTGGAAAACTTCATCACCGTTTTTAAGTAAAATGTATTCATCTTCAATAAAGGCTGTAAGCTTAACACCTTCAACCTCAACAACCTGAGTAACAATTTCTTCAGTTGTGGGCTCAGTTGTTGTGTTATCCTCTGTCTTACCACCGCAAGCAGCAAAACAAGTAATAATTATCGCTGCAACAACAATAACAGAGCATAAAGTAATAATTCTTTTCATAATTAATCCTCCATTTTAAAAAATAACATTTTCATCATTTAAAGCTTTTTCAAGAGCTTCAATTTCAGTAATTTTAAAGACGTGACCTTTCATACCGAAAGCCTTTGCACCTTCAATATTTTGAGGCATATCATCAATAAAAAAACATTCCTCGGGCTTAAGAGAAAATTTATTGCAAAAAGCTTCATAAATTTCTCTTTGTGGCTTTCTCAATTTATAAAGTGCAGAAATGAAAAAGCCGTCCATCAACGTTAAAGACGGGATATTGAGATAATGGTCAAACACGCGAGGTGTAGCATTTGATAAAAGAAAAACGGGATACCCCGCCGCTTTTATTCTTTTAATAACGTCATACATCTGCGGGAACGGTGGCATATAGGGATAAAAATCGTTAACCATTTCCGAAATCAACTGACGGGTTTCATCAGGAATTTTCGGAAGAATCATTTCGATAGCTTCATCAGAACGAAGAAAACCACCATCTAAATCTTGCCAGATAGAATTCATAAAAACCTCTCTGTTCAAAACCTCGTGATGTTTTTCGGGAAAATATTCTTTCAGAGTTTTTTGAAAATTAAAATCAATTAAAACTCCACCCATATCGAAAACAATATTTTTAACCACAAAACCACCTATTATCTTTCTATTACAGTAATTATAACACTATTTATAAATTTTTCAATAATTATCAAAGAAAATCAAAAATTTCCCTTTAATTTTTCAATTATTATGTTATAATATCAAAAAAAGTCAAAAGGGTGGTTTAATGAAAGTTACGGTTTTGAAGACTGCAGAAGAAATCGGTGTTGCAGTTGCTAAAATTTTTACTGACGAGGTTAAGGCGAATCCTAATTGCATTTTAGGCCTTGCTACAGGTGCTTCTCCTATTCCTACATACAACAACATTATTAAAACACATAAAGAAGAAGGTATATCTTTTAAGGGTGTAAAAACTTACAACCTTGACGAATACTGTGATTTACCCAAAGCCGATAAAAACAGCTACTATACATTTATGCATGAGCAGCTTTTTAACGGTCTTGATATTCTCGAAGAGAACGTTCATTTTCTTGACGGTAACGCTACTGACACTGATGCAGAATGTAAAAGATATGATAACGAAATCAACGAAGCTGGCGGAATTGATATTCAGCTTCTCGGTATCGGCAACAATGCTCATATTGGTTTCAACGAGCCCGCTGACAGCTTTACAGACGGTTCTTTCAAAGTAAAGCTTACTGATAGCACAATTGAAGCTAACAAGATTTATTTTGACGAAAATCCTATGCCCCACTATGCACTTACTATGGGTGTTAACCAGATTATGTCTGCAAAGAAAATTGTTCTTATTGCAACAGGCCCTAAAAAAGCTGAAGCTATTCGCAATATGATTAAAGGCGAGGTTACACCTCAGGTTCCCGCTTCAATTTTACAGAAGCATAATGACGTTGAAATTTTCCTCGATGAAGCAGCCGCTTCTCTTCTTTAATAAAAAATCGGATATATAAGTTCATCCCATCTTCACACAATGAAGATGGGATGCTTTTATGTGTTTTCACGTAATTAAAAAAACGTAAGATGAATTTCCGTTATTTTCATAAATTTCAAATCTTAAAAAGTGTGACAATATACTTTCTTCAAAGTAACTGCAGTTTTTCAACTCGTCGTACGCTTGAGTTATTATAACTCCGTTACTTTCAGAAATTGCTTTGTAAATGATAAACGGCAAAAAGTTGTCGTTAAGCTCATCTATTCCCCCTTTAAACTCTAATTCGTTACTGTAAATTTTGTATTCATCAGAGCCGATAATTACCTCTGTACCGCTGATTGTACCGCAATTATCACTGTATTTGAAATACAGACAACCGTTTTGATAACTAATTAAGGCATCAAAAACTTCGAAATTATACTCAATATTGATTTTAACTTCATTTGAAAAATCGACCTCTGAAAACTTGCCATTTATAAAACTTTGATTACAAGAAGATGTAATGCATACAAGAATTAAACACAAGGCAATTATTAGGCTTTTAATCTTCAATATAATTGTTCAAAAACGAAAAGACTTCGGGTAAGGCATCGGCACAATCGGTTGGAAGCATTGAATATTCAGAGAAGTCCTCTTTTAAAAAATCAGCGGTTAACCCGTGAATAAAAGCACCCAAAACCGCAGATAAAAACAACGATTCCCCATCTCCTTTCATAGAAGGAAAAAGACCGGAAATAATACCCGAAAGTAAATCCCCTGCACCGCCCTTTGAAAGACCGGTATTCCCTGTTTTATTTATATAAATATCAGTACATTCTTTATTGCAAATAACGGTTTCGTGCCCTTTTAAAAGCAAATTAACATTATACTTTTTGCAAAAATCAACCACGGTATTTTCTCTGTTAGCCTGAATTTCAGAAATTGATCTGTTGCAAAGTCTGCTCATTTCTCCGGGATGAGGTGTAATTAGAATGTCACACTTGGCTTCTGATAAAATATCTACGGAATCTGCAACACAATTTATAGCATCAGCATCTAAAATCAAAGGCGTTTTTGAATTAAGAATTAAACCTTTAACAACAGCTTTTGTATCATCAGTTACGCCAATTCCACAACCTAACATAACAACGTCAGCTTCATTAACAGCTTTTATAAGTAAAGCTGTGTTTTCTTTAGATATAAAGCCGTTATCATTGCAAGAAAGCGGTAAGAAAAGGTTTTCAGTAAGACGGGACGTAAGCGGAATATAAAGACATTCAGGAAACGCTAACGTCACAAGACCAGCACCGCTTCTTAAAGCGCCCATTGTTGCAAGATAACAACAACCGACCATATTTTTACTGCCGCAAATCAAAAGCACCTTACCAAAGCTTCCTTTATTTGAAAAAAGGTCTCTTTTAGGTAACAATCGCTTCGCACCGTTCACATCAAGAGATAATTTGTTAATCAAAAAACCACTCCCATCGGATATAGCTGGTTAAAGTTTAAAACTAAACGTAGTAACCTTACCAACTAAAGAGTACTTCCTTAATTATACAATCACTCTTTTTAACAGTCAATAAGCAGTAACCTAAAGAGACCTTTAAAATTATATGTATTAACTTAAGAGTTTATACTAAAAATCAAGATGCGATTTTAATATCATAAACGTTTGATGATTTATTTAAAGAAGCAAGCATTTCTTCATAAGCAGAAGTGTCAACAGACGTTACGTTATCAGTTTTCTTCTCACCTACAAGCTTATCCTTTACAGTATAAACACAAGAAAGAACGAATGCTTTTAAATATTTAAATACTTTTCTTTCAAACTTAATCAAATCTTTTTCACGGTAAACACCATAACAAAGAAGAGCGATTGCTGATAATTCTAAAACAACTTTTACAATTGAAAATAATGTCATAATAATACCTCCGAACAAATTGCGAACATTTGTTTTTGTGATTTAATTATAGCATCATTTTTTCAAATGTCAACACAAATGTTCTATTTTTTCTTGTTTTATAGTCCTTTTTTTCGGTCTTTCAAGCCATTTTTGTTGTTTTTTATCATTTTTTATAGTTTTTCTGTAAAATTAATCGACTGATTTTTAAGTTAATTAATCAACTTTGTTCGTTTAATGTTCGATAACTTTTCTATTATAACTCGTTTAAAATATTAAAAATTCTTTTTAATTATTTTTTGAATTCTTTTTAATTATTTTTTGAATTAGGTATTTATATTTTCCAAATATTATAGTATAATAAATTGAATATATCAAAAATAATAAGGACGATTAATTATGTTTGTTGATAAAGCGAAAATTAAAATAATTGCCGGTAACGGCGGAAACGGTGCGGTAGCTTTTCACAGAGAAAAATTTGTTAACGCAGGCGGTCCCGACGGCGGTGACGGTGGCAGAGGCGGAAATATAGTTTTCCAGGTTGACGACAATCTCTCTACCCTTTCCGATTTCAGATATAAAAGAAAATATAAAGCTCAAAACGGTGAAAACGGACGTGGCTCACGTTGTAACGGTAAGCGTGGTGAGGATTTGATAATTAAAGTGCCGAGAGGTACAGTTATCAAAGAAAACGAAACAGGCTTCGTAATGGCTGACATGAGTGAAGAGGAAACCTTTATTGCCGCTAAAGGCGGTAAGGGCGGTTGGGGTAACCCTCATTTTGCAACCGCTACAAGACAAGTTCCCCGTTTTGCTAAAGACGGTGCTCCCGGTGAAGAATGGGATGTTACACTCGAATTAAAGTTATTAGCTGACGTTGGTCTTATAGGCTTCCCAAACGTTGGTAAATCGACTCTTATTTCTGTAGTAAGTGAAGCAAAACCAATTATTGCAGACTATCATTTTACAACTCTTATCCCTGTTCCCGGTGTTGTAAGAATGGGGCCTGAAAGCAGCTTTGTTATGGCTGATATCCCCGGTATTATCGAGGGTGCAAGTGACGGCGTCGGTTTAGGTCACGAGTTCTTACGTCATATTGAACGTTGCAGACTTCTTGTTCACGTTGTTGACGTTGCAGGTAGCGAAGGCAGGAACCCTATTGAAGATTTTGAAGCTATTAACAGCGAGCTTGCAAAATACAACGAAGAGCTTACGAAATACCCGCAAATTGTTGCAGGTAACAAAATTGACCTTGCAACAGACGAGCAAAGAGAAGAATTCAGAAAATATATATGCGATAAAGGTCTTCAGTATTACGAAATCATTGCACCTATCGCTGAGGGTACACAAGAGCTTATAAATGCGGTTGCGGCAGAGCTTCAAAAGCTCCCGCCCGTTAAGATTTACGAAAAGCAAGAAATAACGCCTAAAGATATTCTTAAAACTGCAAAACGCGATTATAAAATACGCGTTGAGGGTGACGTATTTATTGTTGAGGCTGAATGGCTTGCGAAAATTCTTATGAAAACAGATTTAAACGATTATGAATCATTACAGTATTTCCAAAACGTTTTACAGACAAGCGGTATTATCCAAAGTCTTATAGACCGCGGTATTACCGAGGGCGATACCGTTAGTATTTATGATTTGGAGTTTGATTATGTCCCCTAATGAAGATTTTAAATTTTTTCTTACTGAGGTTATGCCAGAAAGTAAGGCAAGAATGTATAGCCCCTTAACCCTTGCTTTTCTAGGCGATGCAGTTTACAGCTTACTTGTAAGACAAATGCTTTCTTTTGAAGAAAACAAGCCAACAGGCAAGCTTCATAAGCAATCTATAAAATACGTTAACGCTGCCTTTCAGGCACAAATGATAAGGGAATTACTCCCCTTTTTAAACGAGAATGAAGAGGCTGTTTTTAAACGGGGCAGAAATGCTCACAGCAGTCACTCCCCTAAAAATCAAGATGCTGCCGATTACAGATACGCAACAGGTCTTGAGGCTTTATACGGATACCTTTATTTATGCGGTAACACTGCACGAATAAACGAGATATTCCGTTTATCTACATACAAATATCACACAGAAAATAATGATTAATTTCTGAAGAAAGGAACAAATATGGCCCGAGTAAAGAAAGAAAATATACGAAATTTCTCTATCATTGCTCATATCGACCACGGTAAATCAACTTTAGCAGACCGTTTACTTGAATTAACGGATACAGTCGCTAAAAGAGATATGTCAGCTCAGATTCTTGACGATATGGACCTTGAAAAAGAAAGAGGAATTACAATTAAAGCTCACGCTGTAAGACTTGATTACACCGCAAAAGACGGTGAAGCCTATCAGCTTAATTTAATTGACACTCCCGGTCACGTTGACTTTAACTACGAGGTTTCAAGGTCACTTGCCGCTTGTGAGGGTGCTATTCTTATCGTTGACGCTTCACAAGGTATTGAGGCTCAGACCTTAGCAAACACCTACCTCGCATTAGACCATAACCTTGAAATTGTACCCGTTATTAATAAAATTGACCTTCCATCTGCTGACCCCGACAGAGTTTCGGCAGACGTTGAAGAAATAATCGGTATACCTTGTGAGACTGCACCGAGAGTTTCCGCTAAAACAGGTCAAAACGTTGAAGAAGTACTCGAGCAAATCGTCGAGCTCGTACCCTGCCCCGAGGGTGACGACGACGCTCCCTTAAAGGCTTTGATATTTGACTCTGTTTATGACAACTATAAAGGTGTTATCGTTTACGTAAGAGTTGTTGACGGTACAATTAAACCCGGTGACACAATGAAGATGATGGCTACGGGTGCTGAATTTACAGTTGTTGAGGTTGGTACTATGAAAGCAACCTCTTTAAAGCCCTGTAGCAAGCTTTGCTCGGGTGAGGTTGGTTATATTACCGCTTCTATAAAAACCGTTCGTGATGCGGTTGTTGGTGATACCGTAACCCTTGCTGATAATCCTGCAAGCGAGCCTCTTCCCGGTTACAGAAAAGCTACGCCTATGGTTTATTGCGGTATTTACCCCGCTGACGGTGCTGACTACGAAAACCTTCACGAAGCACTTGAAAAGCTACAGTTAAACGATGCTTCCCTTTCATACGAGCCCGAAACCTCAGGTGCGCTAGGTTTCGGCTTCCGTTGTGGTTTCCTTGGTCTTTTACATCTTGAAATTATTCAGGAAAGACTTGAAAGAGAATACGATTTAGACCTTGTTACAACCGTTCCAAGCGTTGTTTATAAAATACACCTTACAAACGGTGAAGTTTTAGAGATTGACAACCCCACACATTATCCTGACCCTGCAAATATTGATTTCAGCGAAGAGCCTGTTGCAGATGCTCATATATATGCACCCACCGAATACGTAGGCTCTGTTATGGAATTATGTCAGGAAAGACGCGGTACTTTTAAAAATATGGACTATATTTCAGGTGACCGTGTTGAAATCAAATATGATTTACCCTTGAATGAAATCATTTATGACTTCTTTGATGCTCTTAAATCAAGAACAAGGGGTTACGCTTCACTCGACTATGAAATAGCTGATTACAAGCGTTCTAACCTTGTTAAGCTTGACGTTTTACTTAATGGTGATATTGTTGACGCCCTTTCATTTATAGTTCACTCTGATAAAGCTTATTCGAGAGCAAGACGTATTGCAGAAAAGCTTAAGGATAACATTCCGAGACAGATGTTTGAAATTCCCATTCAGATCGCTATCGGTGGTAAGGTTATTGCAAGAGAAACTGTTAAGGCTATGAGAAAAGACGTTCTTGCAAAATGCTACGGCGGTGATATTACCCGTAAGAAAAAGCTTCTTGAAAAGCAAAAAGAGGGTAAAAAGAGAATGCGTTCGTTCGGTACGGTTGAAGTGCCGCAGGAAGCATTTATGGCTATTCTCAAGCTCGATGACGATTAATAAAAGTAAAAAACACTTGTGTTTCCCTTTTGGGATTCGCAAGTGTTTTTCTTTGCATCGGTATTTTATAAAACCTTTTCAATTTCGGCTTTAAGAAGGTCGGTGCCTTCACCTTTTTCAGATGAAAACGGAATTATAATTAAATCTTCGCCAAACTCTTTTAACTCTTCTCTTAAAGCGTTTTTACGCTCATTATATTGAGTTTTATTAAGCTTGTCAGACTTTGTAGCGGCAACAATAAACGGTAATCCTGCATCTTGTAAAAAACGCATCATAACGTAATCATCCTCAGAGGGTTTATGACGCATATCAACAAGCTGAACAACAAGTTTTATGTTTCTCGGTGATTGGAAATAACCCTCCATCATTTCAGCCCATCTGCGTTTTTCGCCCTTCGCTACTTTAGCGTAGCCGTAACCGGGAAGATCTACTATTCTAACATTTTCAACCTTAAAAAAGTTAATAGTTATTGTTTTACCCGGCATTGAAGAAACTCTTGCAAGATTTTTTCTGTTAAAAAGACGGTTAAGCATTGAGGATTTACCAACGTTTGAACGACCCGCAAAAACGATTTCTGGTAAATCTGACTCGGGTATTTGCTTTAAAGTGCCGAAAGCCGCTTCAAATTCAACCTTATTATAATTCATACTTAAACCTCCTTACAGTAAACGCCTTTAGATTTTGTATCCGTGATATTTTCATTAATATTCTTTTTTGATACATTGTTTATATTGTCAATTCTTTTTTTACTCTTATTAACTAAAGCAATTGAAAGCACCTCGTCAAGATTTGAAACAGGTATAAATTCTATTGCATTTTTTACCGTATCGTTAACTTTATCAAGGTCTGCCTTATTACCCTCGGGTATCAAAACTGTTTTCATTCCGTTTTTAAATGCTGCAGTTGACTTTTCTCTCAAGCCACCTATAGGAAGAACTTTACCTCTTAAGGTAATCTCACCTGTCATTGCAACAGATTTATTAACAGGAGTTTCAGTAAGTGCAGAAACGAGAGCTGTTGTCATAGTAACACCTGCCGAAGGCCCGTCTTTAGGTACTGCACCTTCAGGAACGTGAATATGTATATCCTTATTCTTATAAAAATCAGCATCAACACCGAGTTTTTCGCATCGGCTTCTGATAAAGCTAATTGCAGCCTTTGCAGATTCTTTCATAACGTCACCGAGAGAACCTGTAAGCTCAAGTTTACCGCTACCTTCAAGCACCGCCACTTCAATCTGCATCATTTCGCCACCAACAGAAGTCCAAGCAAGACCGTTAGCGGCACCAATCATTTCATCAAAATCAAGTTTTGTAGTTTTATATTTAGCTGCACCTAAAAGTTCCTCTAAAATTGACGGTGAAACTGTAAATTTACCCTCAAAGCCATCAGCAAATTTAACTGCAACCTTTCTGATTATTTTCATAATTGTTCTGTCAAGGGTTCTTACACCAGCTTCTTTTGTATAATCAGAAATCAAAGCTCTTATTGCGGCATCAGTAAAACGAAGCATCTTACTGTTCATACCGAAGTTTTTAATTTGCTTCGGTATAAGATATTTCTTCGCGATACTGAATTTATCTTCAGCAGTATAGCTATAAAGCTCTATAATTTCCATACGGTCATAAAGAGGACCTGGAATCTGCGAAGGATCGTTGGCGGTTGTAATAAACAGAACCTTACTTAAATCAAAAGGCACGTCGATATAGTGATCTGTAAAGGTGCTGTTCTGTTCACCGTCAAGCACCTCAAGAAGTGCGGATGACGGGTCGCCTTTATAATCACTGCCGAGCTTATCTATTTCATCAAGAAGCACAAGCGGATTTGACGTACCTGCCTGCTCAATAGCGGTTATAATTCTACCCGGCATTGAGCCTATGTAAGTACGTCTGTGTCCTCTTATCTCGGCTTCATCATGAACACCGCCTAAAGAAATTCTAACATACTTTCTACCCATAGCCTCAGCAAGAGAACGGGCTATAGAGGTTTTACCGACACCTGGTGGGCCAACAAGGCACAAAATCTGAGCTTTAGCATCGGGAGCAAGCTTTTTAACGGCTATAAGCTCAAGAATTCGTTCTTTTACTTCCTCTAAACCGTAATGGTCTTTTTCAAGAATCTTTCTTGCACCTTGAACATCAAGATTATCCTCAGTCAAAACGCCCCACGGAAGAGAAACAACTCTTTCAAGATAAGTTCTTGCAACGTTTGCTTCAGGGCTACCGGGAGTTGTTTTTATAAATCTGTCGCACTCATCGAGAAGACGTTTTCTTGATCTTTCATCAATAGGAAGAGCTTTTATTTTTTCTTTATACCTCTCTGCTTCAGCGACGGGAGAATCATCTTCGCCGAGTTCGTTAGAGGCAACCTTTATTTGCTCACGAAGATAATATTCTCTTTGGTGCTTGTCCATTCTTTCTTGAACTTTTTCATTAATTTGAGTTTCAATTTCGAGAATTTCCGTTTCCCTTGAAAGAATTGAGCAAAGTTTTTCAGCTCGGGTTAAAACATCAAGCTCTGATAGGAGCTTTTGCTTATCCTCTACCTGAAGATGAAAATGACCTGCTACATCGTCTGTTGCAGTGGCAATATCCGACTCTTCTAAGACCGAAAGGAAAATTTCAGGAGCAATACGAGGGCTAACGTTAACGTAAGAGTCTACCCTCTCTTTTAAAAGACGGAGTGTTGCAACAGTATTTAAATCTTTATCATCAGGCTGAATTTCCTCAACCTGCTCAATTACACCGCGAAGACTTGCTTTTTCACGCAAAACCTCAACCATTCTTGCTCTGTAAAGACCTTCAACAACGATTTCAAATCTATTACCGTCACCTGAAATCTGTTTAATTTCAGCCACAACACCTATATCATACAACTCTGAAACCTTAGGGTCTTCTATTGTTGCATCCTTTTGAGTGACAAGAAAAAGCTGTCTGTCGGTTGTATCAACGGCAGACCTTATAGCTCTTATTGATTTAAATCTTCCTACCTCGAAGCAAACTGTCTGGTCAGGAAAAACAACTAAATTTCTTAAAACAAGCACGGGTAATGCTCTTTTTCGTAAAATCGTATCTGACATAATTCTCCAATTACTATATATATAATTTGGGAGTCGTTGCCGACTCCCTTTTAATTATTGGTTACTTTCTTTTGGCTTTCTTACAAATATAGGCTCACATTTCCCGTCAACTACGTCTGCAGTAATTTTTACTGATTGAATTGTAGGATCTGACGGAACAGTATACATAATAGGCATAAGAACTTTTTCCATAATTGCACGGAGTCCTCGAGCACCCGTTTCTTTTTCAATGGTAAGCTCGGCAACTCTTCTTACTGCATCATCAGTAAAGATAAGCTCAACCTTATCCATTTTGAAAAGGCTCATATACTGTTTAAGTAAGGAGTTTTTAGGCTCTGTAATAATTTTAACAAGAGCTTCTGCATCAAGATTTTCAAGAGAGGTTATAACAGGAATTCTACCGACAAGTTCAGGAATAAGACCAAATTTTACTAAATCCTGAGGAATTGCCTTTGAAAAAAGATCCATCTCTTTTAATTCCGATTTTGAATGTACCTCCGCACCAAAGCCAAGAACACTCTTACCTAATCTGTCTTCAATAATCTTTTCTAAACCTGAAAATGCACCGCCACAGATGAAAAGAATCTTTGAAGTATCAATCTGAATAAACTCCTGCTGAGGATGTTTTCTACCACCCTGCGGGGGTACGTTTGCAACAGTACCTTCAATAATTTTAAGAAGAGCCTGCTGAACACCCTCACCGCTTACGTCACGGGTTATTGAAGTGTTTTCAGATTTTCTTGCAATCTTATCAATTTCGTCAACGTAAATAATACCTAATTCTGCTTTTTCAACGTCAAAATCCGAAGCTTGAATAAGGCGAAGAAGAATATTTTCAACGTCTTCACCAACGTAACCTGCTTCAGTTAAGGTTGTAGCATCAGCTATAGCAAAGGGTACGTCAAGAAGCTTTGCAAGAGTTGAAGCAAGAAGCGTTTTACCAACACCCGTAGGACCTAACAAAAGAACGTTACTTTTGTTGATTTCAACGTCATCAGGTGAATCACAGAAAATTCTTTTATAATGGTTATAAACGGAAACGCTCAAAACCATTTTTGCCATATCCTGACCGATAACGTATTCATCAAGAGTAGCTTTAATTTCTTGAGGCTTGGGAAGCTTCTTTGCTTTCTGCTTTGAAATAGCTCTTGCTTTTTCATTTTCATCAGGTACACCTTCAATAATATCCATGCAAAGATCAACGCATCTGTCACAGATATTAACACCGGGGCCTGAAATCATTTGATGGACTTGTGATTGGGTTTTGCCACAAAAGGAGCAACGAACCTGACCTTCCATCCCTTTATCATCACGTGCCAAAACAGCACCTCCGTAGAGTTTTATCTTTTATCAATAATCTTATCAGCAAGACCGTAATTAACTGCTTCTTCAGCTGTAAGCCAGTTATCACGCTCTGTATCCTGAAAGATTTCTTCAACGCTCTTGCCTGTATTTTCAGCAAGTATTTTATTTAAACGGTCTTTTGTACGTTTAATATGGTCAGCAGCGATAAGAATTTCAGTAGCCTGACCCTGAGCACCGCCTAAGGGCTGATGAATCATTACTTCAGCATTAGGAAGAATATATCTCTTGCCTTTTGTACCTGAAGAGAAAAGGAATGCACCCATTGAAGCTGCCATACCCATACAAATAGTTGAAACATCACATTTGATATATTTCATTGTATCATAAATAGCAAGACCTGCGGTTACGCTACCACCCGGGCTATTGATATAGAAGCTGATATCTTTATCAGGATCCTGACCCTCAAGGTAAAGAAGCTGTGCTACGATAATACTTGCAGTAGCATCATTTACTTCATCAGAAAGAACGATAATTCTGTCGTTGAGCAATCTTGAGAAAATATCGTACGAACGTTCACCGCGATTTGTCTGCTCAATAACGTAAGGAATAAGTGCCATAATTACAACCTCCTATTTAAGTCATATCGGCATTATTGGCTATATTTTGGTTTTTAAACAAAATATGCATAATACCGCCGCCAAAAATATCAGGCGGCGGCATAGGTTTTAAAATTATTCAGCGTCTTCAGCTTTCTTTTTAGCAGGAGCTTTTTTTGCTGCGGGTTTCTTTTCAGCTGTTTTCTTTGCAGCAGGCTTCTTTGCAGGTTTTTCTTCTGCAGGAGCATCTGCATCAGCATCGTCAGCTGCTTTCTTTGCGGGAGCTTTTTTCTTAGCACCTGCAACTGCAGTTTCTTTAACGATATCCATAGCTTTTCTGCAAGCAAGGTCAGCCTTTACGTCTTCTGCTGCAACGAGAGTCTTGATTTTGTCAAGAGGCATATCGTATGCATCTGCATAAGACTTAAGTTCAGTTTCAACGTCTTCGTCACTGATTTCGATTTTCTCAAGCTCAGTAATCTTTTCGAGGGCAAGACGAAGCTTAACCTGTTTCTCTGCACCATCTCTATAGCTTTCGCGAAGAGCAGCGATATCCATACCAAGATACTGAAGATACATATCCATAGCAAGACCCTGAGCACGAAGTCTGTACTCAAACTCGCTAACCTGATTGTCTATTTCTTTTTCGATCATAACTGCGGGAATCTCTGCGATAACGTTGTCAACAAGAGTATCCATAACTGCGCTTTCGAATGCACGGTCAGCAGCTGCTTCCTTACGAGCTTTGATTTCTTCTTCAAGGCTCTTTTCGTAATCTGCAATAGTATCAAATTCGCTGATATCTTTTACAAATTCGTCATCGTATTTGGGAAGCTCTTTCTTCATAATCTTATGAAGCTTAATTTTGAATACACAAGCCTTGCCTGCAAGGTCTTCTGCACCGTAGTCTTCGGGGAAAGTAACGTCGATATCAAAT
This sequence comes from Acutalibacteraceae bacterium, assembly GCA_045605825.1. GTDB lineage: Bacteria > Bacillota > Clostridia > Oscillospirales > Acutalibacteraceae > DTU089. The sequence goes on along the minus strand of JAZUQS010000087.1, from coordinate 20,385 downwards.
TCTTCACCTGTTTTGTGACCGATAACCTGATCTTCAAAACCGGGAATGAAGTTACCTGAGCCGAGCTCAAGGTCGTAGTTTTCACCTTTACCGCCCTCAAAAGCAACGCCGTCAACAAAACCTTCAAAGTCAATTGTTGCGATATCACCCTTCTTAGCTGCTTTGCCTTCAACTGTAACAAGCTTAGCATCTTTTTCAAGAGCTCTGTCAACCTCTTCTTTGATTTCTGTTTTCTTAACAGTAACCTTTTCTTTTTCAGCTTTGATGCCTTTGTAAGCTTTAAGCTCAACTTCGGGTTTAACAGTTACTTTAAGCTTGATAACAAAGCCGTTTTCATCGAGAGAAACGATTTCATCTTCAAAGGGAGCTGCAACAGGAACAATACCTGCTTCTTTAACTGCCTCATCGAAGAGTACAGGATACTCAGCATCAATTGCATCGTACCAGAAAACCTCTTTGCCGTAGTAGGTTTCGATAATGTGCTTGGGAGCTTTGCCCTTGCGGAAACCGGGAACGTTGTATTTACCTTTGTTCTTTGCATAAGCCTTTGAAACTGCTGCTTTGAAAGCATCGCTTTCTATAGAAATTTCAAGAGCATATACGTTTGTTTCAACTTTTTCGCAAGACTTTAAACTCATTTGAATAACATCCTTTCATTTTGCGAACATATAATAACTGCAAGATTATATCATAATAATCTGCAAATTTCTACTGTTTTTTGAAGAAATTTCCATAAAAACGGATAAAAAACAAAGTTTTTTTGAAAACCTCATAAAAAATCAATTATCAGATGGTGAAATAAGCTTTGGGCAGAATGCAAGATAATCAGCCGAAGCAAGATTAAATTCAATACCCTCATAATTTATCTTTGCATTTTCGGGTGCAATAAAGCCGTGAAGATGACCGAAATAACATCTTTTAACGGGAAACTCCTTCAGCACTGAAAGAATTTCTTCACACTCCTGAGTTGCACTGATTGGCGGATAATGAAGAAAAGCTATAAGCTCTCCCCCGAGCTTTTCAGCCTCTTTAAGAGAAGCTCTTAACCTACCAGCTTCTCTTGAGATTACCTTTTGGTCTGCGGGTGAAGAATCATCGTAAAACCAACCTCTTGAACCACCAATAGCAAAACCCTCAACTGAATAGGCGTTATTGTGGATTATCCTGATACTGTCAAAACCGTTTTCTGAAAGAAACTTATTCATTTTTGACATCGTATTCCACCAATAATCATGGTTACCTTTAAGGATATATTTTGTTCCGTTAAGAGAATCAAGAAAACTAAAATCCTTAACAGCATCGCTAAAACCCATAGCCCACGATATATCACCCGGAATTACAACACTGTCTTCAGCTGAAACGATTTTGTTCCAATTGCTTTCAAGACGCTCAACGTAATCAGTCCACCCCTTGAAAATATCCATAGGTTTATCAACGGACAAAGACAAATGGGTGTCACCTATAACAAACAATGACAATTACGTCACCTCAAATACCTAACATATCGAATACAACCTGAGCCATATCCTCTTTAGAAGCAACCTTATTAAAGCGAACTTTTTTGCCCTTGAGCTCTGCAAGCTGTTGGGGTGCTTTAAGAGATGAAATTTCTTCAAGTGCGGCAACGGTGCTGAACTCGTCGTCATATTCCTTTGTATCCTTCTCAACTGCACTGAGAACTGCTTTTGAGAATTTAAATGGAGATGCAGTAGAAGCAATTACAACAGGAGTATTATCACCTGTTTTCGCAATATAACCGTTGCAAACGTTAATGGCAACTGCAGTATGAGTATCGGCAAGGTATGAGTATGATTCGTAAGTTTCACCGATAGTTGCTTTTGTCATATCGTCGTCACAGCAACCCGCAACGAAAAGCTCGCTGATTTTAGCTTTAACATCGTCACTAACGGAATATTTACCGTTATCCTTTAACTGACCGAACCAGTCATTAATAACGTCGGAATCTCTGCCGCAAAGGATATATAAAAGTCTTTCAAGGTTACTTGAAATAAGAATATCCATTGAGGGTGAAACCGTTGTATAGAAATCTCTGTTTCTATCGTAAACGCCTGTTTCAATAAAATCTGTAAGAACTTTATTTGCATTGGAAGCACAGATAAGCTTATTAACGGGAAGACCCATTTCCTTTGCAAAGTAAGCGGCAAGAATGTTACCGAAGTTACCTGTAGGCACAACGATATTAATCTTGTCACCGAAAGCAACTGCACCGCTATTTACCATATCGCAATAAGCAGAAACGTAGTAAACAATCTGAGGTGCAAGTCTACCCCAGTTAATTGAGTTAGCAGATGAGAAAACAAGGTTGTTCTTTTCAAATCTGTCAAGAATTTCTTTGTTAGTAAAAATTGATTTAACGCCTGTCTGAGCATCGTCGAAATTACCGTAAATAGCACAAACACCAACGTTATTACCCTCTTGAGTTGTCATTTGAAGTTTCTGCATAGGGCTGACACCGTCGTTGGGATAGAAAACAAGAATCTTTGTACCTTCAACGTCTTTGAAGCCTTCAAGAGCTGCTTTACCCGTATCACCCGAGGTAGCAACAAGAATAACGATTTCTTTGTCTTTAAGGTTTTTCTTCGCAGATACAGTAAGAAGATACGGAAGAATCTGTAAAGCCATATCCTTAAAAGCACAGGTAGGGCCCTTGAAAAGTTCAAGGATATTAACGTTATCATGGAGCTTAACTACAGGTGCTACCGCCTCAGAAGAAAACTTACCGTCCTTATAAGCACCCTCAACACAATAATCAAGCTCTTCCTTTGAAAAATCAGAAAGATAAAGGCCAAGAACTTTTTTTGCTCTCTCTTTATAATTTACGGAGCAAAGAGCCTTTATATCATCAGCTGAAAGAGTAGGGATTTCGACGGGAATATACAAACCGCCATCGGGTGAAATACCGTCAGTAATAGCTTTTGAAGCAGTAACCCTTACATTATTATCTCTTGTTGATGTATATAACACAACGTACACTTCCCTTTTTGAACGTGGACCATATATACATATTTATCCACAATAATTTTATCGTCTAATTTTACCAAAGGGAAAATGAAATGTCAAGTATTATCGGGCTTCAAGGGATATTCTTTTTTACCGTTACCTATAAAGTTCAGCGTTTTTACAATACAATCAAAAAACGATAACTTTTCTATTTCATTTTTTGCGGTAATTTTATATTCATATTTCTTTTTTGACGGAGTTTCGATAGATATAACACCCAGAGTTTGCCCCTTTTCAATTGGCGCAATTAAGTTTTCATCAACCTCAATTTTCACAACAACACCTGTTTCTTCACCTTTTTTCAGAGCCATCGACTTAATCTGGGAAATTTCTGTTTCAATAAAGGGCATTTTACCTTTTTGCACAGCTATTCTTTCAACCGAAGTTGTATCTATTTCAGGCTTAAAGCAAACATAATTTGAAAAGCCCCAATTAAGCATTGCTTTTGCAGAATTAAATCTTTCGTCACTTGTTGCACTGCCCATAACTACCGCAACAAGATGAAGACCGTCACGTTTGGCAGACGCAGAAACACAACATCCCGCTTTTGCGGTTGTACCCGTTTTAAGACCTGTAGTACCCGAGTAAAATCTTACAAGCTTATTTGTGTTTACAAGCTCGGTTTCACCGTTTCGTAAGGAATCCATCCAGACAGTTGTGTAGTCAGTTATAAAATCATGCTTTAAAAGTTCAACGGACATTATACCGATATCACGGGCGGTTGTAAGATGGTTATCTGTCGTATCATCAAGCCCCGTTGCATTTTCAAAGTTAGTATTATTCATACCAAGCTCTTTTGCTCTTGAATTCATCATATCGATAAAGCCTTGTTCACTACCTGCAACATATTCACCTAAAAGAGTTGCGGCATCGTTTGCACTACCGATTGCCGTTGCTCGCAACAGCTCGTCAACGGTCATCTCCTCCCCCTCTTCAAGCCAAATCTGTGACCCACCCTTTGAGGCGGCATTAGCTGAACACGCAACCTTATCAGCAAGAGTTATTTTATTTTCATCTATAGCCTCAGCAACAAGAAGCATAGTCATAATTTTAGTTACAGATGCAGGAAACAGCTTTTCATCGGCATTATATTGGAGCAAAACCTCACCGCTTAAAGCTTCCATTAATATTGCTGATTTTGCATGTATTTCAACGGGTAAATTTTCTGCTGACGGTGATTGTACAGTAGAATTGTTTACAACAATACTTTCCGCCTCTTTTACTAATCTATCAATACCGCTAACGTTAAACGAGGTCGTAAACATCATTAACAAGCATAATAAAAAATAAAAAACCTTTTTCATATAATTCACTCCTTTAAGAGAATATATGAAAAAGGTTTAATTTTAATTACATTTATTCACAAACAAGGCATACCCAACCGTTTTCTTCAACACGCTCTTTCAAAACAAGACCCGCACTTTGAAGAGCCATGCAAACCTCATCCGCTCTTGTATCTATGATACCCGATGCAATAAACTTTGCACCTATCTTCATAAACGCTTTTACCTGTGTACTGAAAAGTATGATTATATCTGCAACGATATTCGCAACAACTACGTCATACTTCTTTGTAACCTTATCTGCAAGGTCACCGCAAACGAAGGTAAGCTCAGGTTCATTCAGATTATTCATCAATCCGTTTTCCTTTGCCGTTTTCACAGCAAGTGGGTCAATATCAACGCCAAAGCCTTCTTTTGCACCTAAAAGCATTGATGCTATTGCAAGAATACCACTACCGCAGCCTATATCAAGAACAGTATCACCAGCCTTAATTATTTTATCAAGTGTTTCAAGGCAAAGTCGGGTAGTTTCGTGAGTACCCGTACCAAAAGCAGCACCGGGCTCAATGTTAAGGACTGCTCTGTCACCTGCATCATATTCATCAATCCAAATAGGTCTTACGAATAATCTGTCGCCGACAGGGGTAGGCTTGAAAAACGCTTTCCATTTATCAGCCCAATCTTCTTCAGAGCAACCCACAGTTTCAATTCTGCAAGAAATGCTCTCACTGTTTAATCTTTCTGAAATAAACGAAACTGCTTCTGCAGGGTTATTCCCCTCTTCAATATAAATATGAATAACAGATTCTTCCCTGTTTTTTTCAAGAAGCTCTTCGTCAATTAAATCTATATGTGCAATCTCCCAAGCGGCTGCTTCAAGGTCGCTGTAATCCTCTATGTAGATACCGTAAGGTACAACCATTGTTGCGATATTAGATGCTCTTTCTGTATCTTCAGTGGGGATAAATATTTTAATTTCTGTATATTCCATTAAGCTTACTCCTCAATAATTTTTGCCTGAGGCTCAACAACAATTCTGCCGTGATTATAAAATCTGCGGTTATCAAGCATCCATAATCTACCCGTAAAATCACCGGGGGCTACGTCTTTTACTGCATCTGCCATTTCATACATATTAGCATCAAACAAGTCAAGCTGTGATAGTACCTCCGCTTCAATGAAAGAGGGTCTTACAGCAGCACCGAATTCGAGCTTTCCGTGATGAGAAATAAGCATATGCTGTAAAAGATATTTCTTTTCAGGATTTATATTTAATTCGTCGCATTTTCTGCCTACATCCTCGCTACCCATTACAAGATGGCCTAAAAGCATTCCCTCGACCGTGTGACCGTCTACCATACCGGTTGCATTAACTGAATATTCGCGAAGCTTTGCAATATCGTGAAGAATTGCACCCGAAAGTAAAAGCTCACGGTCAATACAAGGATAAATACTGCAGACACATTCACAGAGACGAACAATTGAAAGAGTATGGTAAAGCAAGCCACCCGTCATAGCATGATGAAGCTTTTCAGCCGCAGGGAAAAAGAGTAAATCCTCTTTATTATCCTCTAACATACTTAAAACAACGCTTTTTAACTCAGCGTCATTAAAGCAGTTTACAATATCAATAATTGTATCAAGCATTGTATTACCGCTATAATCTGAGGATTTCACAAAATCGGCCATATTTATATTGTCACTATCGTTAGTTGCTCTCATACGCTGAATAATAAACTGGTCATTGCCGTTATACTGTTGAAGCGTACCTCTGAATTTCACAACTGTATTAACTTCAGGGAAAAATGCCATCTCCTCTTTATAATCCCACAATTTTGCAACTAATTCGCTATCCTTGTCTGCAAGAAGCATATCAAGATAAAAGGTACCGTTTTTAGCACTTTTTTTATCACAGCTTTTAACAAGAGCAAAGCACTCAACAAGACCTTGCTTTTCACATTCAACAAACTTCATTTATTACACTCCAATTATTTATTTTCAATAAGTTTTTTAATTACGTAAGATGCGGCGAGGTAACCCGCTACGGGTGGCGTAAAGGAAATTGAACCCGGAACTGAAGAATCAGTTTTTATAGGCTCTTCTTTCGAATAAATTACCTTTAGCTTTTTAACTCCTCTGTTTTTCAACTCTCTTCTCATAACTCTCGCTAACGGGCAGACAGAGGTTTTATAAATATCGGCAATTTCCAGCATTTCGGGTGAAAGCTTATTACCGGTACCCATTGAGGAAATAATGGGTACACCTTGTTTCTCTGCTCTTACAATAAGCTCAATTTTAGCAGTTACGTTATCAATTGCATCAATAATAAAATCGTAATCAGAAAGATTGATTTCATCAGCAGTTTCAGGTAAATAAAAGATATCAAATTTCTCAACAATCAAATCAGGATTAATTGATAAAAATCTTTTTTCTGCAGCATCAGTTTTTTTCATTCCTACAGTTTCTTCTGTAGCAATAATCTGACGGTTTAGATTTGTAATATCGACAACATCCTTATCAACTATTGCAATTTTACCTATACCGCCTCTTACGAGAGCTTCCGCCGCAGCACCGCCTACACCGCCTAAGCCGAAAACAATTACGGAAGAATTTTTTAATACATTCATTTTTTCCTCTCCGATAATTCGGGCTTGACGTGAAAATCTTTCGCTCATTTCATCACCTGACGATTTTAAAATTTAATTTATTATAAAGTATACAATCAAGCAAAGTCAACAATAATAATTCTATATAACTATGAATAGACAAGGAAATTTTATGAAAAGACGTTTAGTAGCCTGTTTAATTATTTTGTCTCTTTGCTTTTCAGCTTTGGGGTTAAGATTGTTTTATGTTTCAAACAACGATGAATACGCCTCAATTCAATCAGCCACAAGAGTAAAGGATATTGACAAAAAAAGAGGTAATATTTACGACTGCAACGGCGAATTATTAGTTAATAACGAAAAAGAAACAGTATTACTTATAAAGCCTGATATAAGCACTTTTACAATCATAAGTGAAATAAAAGGAAAAGATTTTGTTAAAGATACACTTATGAAGGGTTATTTCACTGTTGTTAAAACAAATGAAAACTTTGCTGACTATAATAATTCAAATATTGCTAAAGTAAATACCGTTAAACGCTTCAGCGACTCAACTGCAGTGCACCTTATCGGTTACACAGACTCAAGTAGCAACGGTGTTTGCGGTATTGAAAAATATTATAACGAGGAAATAAAAAAATATAGCGGAAATTTATCCGTTGCATTTAGTGCCGATGCTCTCGGCAGAATGCTTGTAGCTGAAAAAACTGAAATACGCGATAACAACTACACAAACACCGGTGGCATTAATTTAACAATTGACAAAACGATTCAAATAATAACTGAAAATGCATTAAAAAACGGGAATATTTCAAAAGGTGCAGCCGTTGTGCTTGAGGTTGAAACCGCTGCTATAAAAGCTGTTGCATCAACTCCGATTTATGACAGGAACAATTTAGAACTTTCTTTAAACGATGAGAATTTACCCTTTATTAACCGTGCATTTTCCCCCTACCCCGTAGGCTCTGTTTTCAAAACCGTTACTGCTATTTCAGCTTTAGAAAATAATATTGAATTCCCTCAAATCGAATGCAATGGCTACACAGAAAAAAGCGGAAATATTTTTCACTGTAACAAACGTGACGGTCACGGTGTTGTTGATTTTAAAACAGCTTTGTCGCAATCCTGCAACACTTACTTTATTGAGTTGGGCACAAATATCGGCGGTGAAGCACTTATAAAAACTGCAAAAAAATTCGGGTTCGGAAAGGCAATTGATATAGGAAACGGATATATGACTGACAGCGGTACTTTACCCGATTTAAATGATTTAAACAGCGAGGCGGCTGTTGGTAACTTTAGCTTCGGGCAAGGAAAGCTTACCGCAACACCATTACAAATAGCATCTTTTTACTGCGTTATAGCAAACGGCGGTATTTATAACAAGCCCTTTGTTTATAACGGTTTTACTGATTTTAGCGGTGAATATGTACCATCAAATCAAAGCAAGGGATATAGATTAATATCTAAACAAGCTTGCAAAACAATTGCAGAAGCGATGCTCGAAACAGCTAAAAGCGGTACCGGAAAAATGGCATACTCACCTCTTTTTCAAATAGCATCAAAAACCGCTACCGCACAAAGCGGTATCTATGATAAAAACGGTAACGAAATTAATTACAGTTGGTTTGTAGGCTTTTTCCCTTACGAAAACCCAAAATACGTAATATGTATAATGAAAGAAAACGGAAGCTCCGGTGGTATAGACGGAGCTCCCGTTTTCAAGGAAATCAGTGAAAATATTTATAAATATGAGAACAATTGGGATATCAGTTAATATCAATTACCCTTTGAGTACCTAAAAGCACACCGATTTTGGCACTATGGAAATTAAGACCGCCTTGAAGCCAAACTGCGAAAGGCTCTCTTAAAGGTGCATCAGCCGAAAGCTCAATTGATGAACCGTTAGTAAAAGCTCCTGCAGCCATTATAACGTCACTGTCATAACCCGGCATCGGCCAAGGCTCGGGTACAACGTAGCTATCAACAACCGAGCCACTTTGCAGCCCCTGACAAAATGCGATAAGCTTTTCTCTTGTACCAAGCTTAATACTTTGAATAATATCTGCTCTTTTATCTTTACTTGATGGTGAAACCTCGTAACCTAACTCTTCAAATACCGAGGCTGTGAAAACGGCTGTTTTTAATGCTTCACCCGTTACGTGAGGTGCATTAAAAAGACCCATAAATATATCTCTTGAATTGCCGAGTGTTGCGCCTACCTCTTTACCGATACCCGGAGTTGTTAGTCTGTAGGAGCAAAGCTCTACTAAATCTTTTTTACCTGCAATATAACCGCCACATTTAGCAATACCGCCACCGGGGTTTTTAATAAGTGAGCCTGCAAAAAGGTCAACGCCGCAATCGGTAGGTGTTTCGCACTCCGTAAACTCACCGTAGCAGTTATCAAGCATAGTTATAGCCTTACTGTTTTCTTTAACAATATCACATATTGCTTTAATTTCACTTGCAACTAAAGACGGTCTTAAGGTATAACCTCTCGAACGTTGGATATAAACTGCTTTGTATTCTTTCTCAAAAAGCCTTTTCTTTAATTCATCAAAATCAACTGTTCCGTCGGGCTTTAAATCAACTATTTCAAATCCGATACCGAAATCCTTTAACGAGCCCATACCCTCACCCGAAAGACCAATAACTGAGTGAATAGTATCGTAAGGCACACCCGTTGCACATAAAACGGTGTCACCGGGGCGAAGAACACCGAAAAGCATAACGGAAAGAGTATGAGTACCGCTTGCAAAGCTATGACGGATAAGAGCATCCTCTGCACCGAAAATCTGAGCAGTTACCTCGTCAAGCACTTCTCTTCCTCTATCGCCGTAGCCGTAACCCGTTGATCCCGAAAAATGAGCCTCACTTACACCGTTATCAATAAAAGCTTTTAATACTCTTTGCTGATTAAATTCTGTAATCCTATCAATCTCAGCAAATTGCTCTTTGCAATTACTAAGTGCTGTTTCAGAAATTTTTTGTAATTGTTCACTAAAATTAAAGAATGACATTTTATTCTTCCTTTTTTATATAAATTTTCCCATACAGAGAAAAGCCAATATTCTCATATAATTTTATGTTTTTATCTTCGCACCAGAGATAAACCTCTTTAACATTCTTCATTTGCAATTCACTTAAAAGTGATTTTACACATAATGTAGCATAACCCTTGTTTCTATGGCTTTCATTTGTAAAAACGCCGGCAATCACACCTAAACTTTCATAAATAAAAGGTGCAATAGCACAGCTGACAGGAACAGAGTTTTCTATCATATACACGCCGTACGAAAAGCCCTTGTTAATCTTAGCAGAAAACAATGGATACCACGTTTCAAACGAACCGTTACGGGAAAGCAAATTAAAAACACTTTTGTAATCGCTTAAGCTCGATAACGGTGTAATAGCTACGGTATTGCTTAACGGCTCATATTCAGGCGTTATCTTTAAAACTGCTCTTTCTTCAAGACAAATATCATCGAAACTAAAATCCGATAAAATATTTTTAATTCCTTGAAATTCTAAAAAAGACAATAGCTCCTGCGTATCTGCTTTTGTATTTAATCTGCATATTGTTGCAGTTACTCCTCTTAAAGAAAAAAGGAGTGTTCTTTCGCCGTCAATTTCTTGAAAATACACACCGTCAGAAGTTCCTCGGGCAAAAAGGTTATCTGTATTGATTACAGACAAAAACGGTGGAAAACCACCGTCTATGTCAGTAAATTGATCCGTTTTTTTTATCATATTTCACAGCCGCCGTGGCTTCTTACTTTAAGAATATAACAAGAATTTTCACCAAAAACTTTTCTCATTGATGAAACAAAGCCTTCAGCCTCTGTTTCGGGAACGAATGCTTGAATTGTACCTGCAAAACCGCCACCGTGAACACGGTATGCACCCTTATCCTTGAGAAGCTCCTCGCAAATACAAAGAGCGAGAGCAACGGGCTGTTCATCAGGGTTTGAAAGAGTAAAGCAGTTTTGGTTATACATATATGATGACTTACCGCTTTCGATAATTATATTTTTAAATTCATCAAAGTTACCGTCAGAAAGAGCCTTTGCAAGTTTTTCAACACGCTTATTTTCATTATAGAAATGAATTGCTCTTTCAATTGCTCTATCGCCTGTTTTTTTGCGGATTTCACCGATGTTTTCAAATACTTCTTTTTCATCAACCTGGCGTAAAACGTTTTTACCGAAGTATTCTGCAACGGAATTCATTTCAAGACGGATTGAAGCATAATCACCTGTAAGGTCTGCATGGTTTCCGCCTGTGTCAACAATACAAAGTATGTAGCCGTGTTTTGCTATATCAAAATCAACCTTGTTTATTACGGGCTTTGAGGTATCCTCAAAATCAATTTGAACAAAGCCACCAACTGAACAAGCAGTTTGGTCCATAAGACCGCAAGGCTTTTTAAAATACACGTTTTCAGCATACTGTGAAATCTGTGCAATTTCAACTGCACTGATTTTACCGTCGTTATATAAATAATTAAGGATTGTACCTATAAGCACCTCGTATGCTGCAGATGATGAAAGACCGGAACCGGAAAGAACTCTTGAAGTAACAGAAGCATTGAAACCACCGTACTTGTAGCCAAGCTCTTTAAATCTTGCACAAACTCCTCTTATAAGAGCATCAGATTTACCTGCCTCGTTATCTTTTATTTCGTGGTCAGCTGAATCAACAGTAATAGGACTGTAGCCTGCAGAATTAACGCAGATAACACCGTCATCACGTTTTGAAACAGCGGCAATAGCATCTAAATTAACTGCTGCAGCAAGCACCTTACCGTTGTTATGGTCAGTATGGTTACCGCCAACCTCAGTTCTGCCCGGAGCAGAGAAAAATCTTATATCGTCGCAGCCTGTAAAATCCTTTTCAAAGGTTTCAGCAAGGTTATAGAAACGGTCTTGCTGAAGCTTTGCTTCGTCACCGTAAACAAGACTTAATCTTTCTAAAAATTCATTTGTTAAAACATCATTCTTTTTCATAAAATCCCTCTCACTTTATTAATTTAAAAAGTGTATCAAGCAGCAGTAAAGAAATACCGCTGATAATTGACAAAACAATAAACGGTGCAAGAAAACCGGGGGTAAAGGGGTCGTAAATATTACAACCGACTACACTCCACGAAATGATTCGCGGTAAAAAGCCTAAAACAGAAAAACTCACGTAAGGTAAATACGCCATATCCGTTGCACCGTAAGCCTTGCTTACAGTACCCACAGGGGCAACGGGCACAAAACGAAGTACTGTTAACATCCACTTGTTACCTTTACCGTGAAAATCCATAAAATCCGATAAGGTTTCCGATCTTAACAAAAGCTTGTGAGCACCGCCACCGCCAAACTTTCGTCCCCAAAAATATTGAATGCTTATGAGTATTATAAACCCTAAAACGTTGATTGTTGCGGCTATTGGAACGGGAAAAACAAGACCCGTGCCAATAAAAAGAACGGTAAACGGAATTATTGCAAAAAAAGTTTTTACTACAAACAAAAACAATATAATACCCAGTGCTGAAAGCTTATCAAAAGTTCCGATAAATAACTCTAATTCGTAAAACCATGTATTAATATTATTCAATTGCTTCTGAACCCATGGTAAAGAAACAAACACCAACAAAATTGATAACGCAGCAGCTAAAACAAAAAACGAAACGGCAGTAAAACGGAGTATTCTGCTTAAATTTTTCTCTTTTGAAAGTTTTCTAAAAGACAAAACCTCACTCCGTTTCTTAAAAAGTACATATTTCTTACATTTTATATCATAATTAACTTTAGGTCAAGTAAATAACAAGAAAATGATTGAAAGACAATAAATAAAAGTGTATAATATTTTCGGTGATTATTATGAACAATAAACTTAAAGCCGTAATTCTTGACGGCTACACAGAAAACCCCGGCGACCTTTCTTGGAAGGGTGTTGAAGACCTAACAGATTTAACTGTCTACGACAGAACCCCTCTCGAGCTCGTTGTGGAGCGTGCAAAGGATGCTGAAATTTTAATAGTTAATAAGGTTGTTTTGAGCAAAGAGATTGTCGACCAATTACCTGAACTGAAATTCGTTTCTACGCTTGCTACGGGTTACAATCAAATTGACTGCAAAGCTTTAAGAGAAAGAAATATACCGGTTTCGAATATCCCCTCTTATTCAACAAATGCGGTAGCACAAATGGTTTTTGCTTATATTCTTGAATACACTAACAGAGTTAACGAATATACTCAATCCGTTCAAAACGGTGACTGGGCAGATTGTAAGGATTTTTGTTATTGGAACAAGCCTTTATATGAATTAGACGGAAAAACTCTTGGTATTATCGGCTTCGGTAAAATTGGAAGCCGTGTTGCAGAGATAGGAAAAGCCTTTGGAATGAACGTACTCGTTTATACCCCTTCAGGTAAAAAAGACGGTTTTGATAACGTTACTTTTACTGATATGGATACAGTTCTTGAAAATGCTGATTTTATAACAGTTCACTACCCTCTTACAGATAAAACTAACGGACTTATTAATAAAGAGTTTTTAAGCAAGGTAAAAAAATCTTCTTGTATAATCAACACGTCAAGAGGTGCGGTTGCAGTTGAAGAAGACGTTGCAACGGCTTTAAAAGAAGGAAAAATTGCTTGTTACTGTACCGACGTGCTCTCAACAGAACCACCTAAAAAAGACAATCCGCTTTTAACTGCTCCAAACTGCTTTATAACTCCTCACATTGCTTGGGCGGCTTACGAAACACGCCTTCGTTTAATGGAAATTCTTGAAAACAATATCAAAAATTATTTAAGCGGAACACCCATTAACGTTGTAAACTGAAATTTATATAGAATTATATTAAAATATAACCCATTTTTACACTGTTTATCATTGTTTTTTTCAACAAAGTGACAAAACTTTCAAAAATGGGTTAAATTTATATCAAAGTTATTGCAATTATTCAGTTTTGTGGTAAAATATCAATGGTTAAATACTAAAACAAAAAATATTTGGAGGTAATTCAAATGTCAGTTAAAGTTGCTATTAACGGTTTCGGTCGTATCGGCCGTCTCGCATTCCGTCAGATGTTCGGTGCTGAAGGCTACGAAGTTGTAGCTATCAACGACCTTACAAAGCCCTCAATGCTTGCTCAGCTTCTCAAGTATGACACAGCTCAGGGTGGTTACTGCGGTAGAATCGGCGAAAACCTTCACACAGTTGAAGCAGACGACGAAGCAGGTACAATCACAGTTGACGGTAAAACTCTTAAAATCTATGCAATGGCTAACGCTGCTGAACTCCCCTGGGGCGAAATCGGTGTTGACGTTGTTCTTGAGTGCACAGGCTTCTACTGCTCAAAAGAAAAGAGCATGGCTCACATCAACGCAGGTGCAAAGAAAGTTGTTATTTCTGCTCCCGCAGGTAACGACCTCAAGACAATCGTTTTCTCAGTAAACGAAAACACTCTTACAGCTGATGACCAGATCATCTCTGCTGCTTCTTGTACAACAAACTGCCTTGCTCCTATGGCTAAAGCTCTTAACGATTATGCTCCCATTCAGAGCGGTATCATGAGCACAATCCACGCTTACACCGGTGACCAGATGATCCTTGACGGTCCTCACAGAAAAGGCGATATGAGAAGAGCTCGTGCAGGTGCTGCTAACATCGTTCCCAACTCAACAGGTGCTGCAAAAGCTATCGGTCTTGTTATCCCCGAGCTTAACGGTAAGCTTATCGGTTCTGCTCAGAGAGTTCCTGTTCCCACAGGTTCAACAACAATCCTTACAGCTGTTGTTAAGCGTTCAGACGTTACTAAAGAAGGCATCAATGCTGCTATGAAGGCTGCTGCTTCTGAATCATTCGGTTACAACACAGACGAAATCGTTTCTTCAGACGTTATCGGTATGAAATACGGTTCACTCTTTGATGCAACTCAGACAATGGTTTCAAAGGTTGCTGACGACCTTTATGAAGTACAGGTTGTTTCTTGGTACGACAATGAAAACAGCTACACAAGCCAGATGGTTAGAACAATCAAATACTTTGCAGAGCTTGCATAATTTTTGATTAGATAACTTAAACCCCGTAATCGAAGGATTACGGGGTTGTTTTTATATATTGGTGTTACTCTTTTTTATTTAGTTTTAAACACTCTTTCGTGTTACAAGATAAAAGTTCATTGTGAAATAAGTATCTGATGTCAAGTACTGCTCTGCCCTTTTGCTATTATAAGAATAATCAGAAATAAGTATATCTCCTTCGCCTTTTTTCAGTTTATAAAACAATTCATCATCCTCAGAATTTAAAACATATTGAATTGAGTAACCGTTTTCTTCAGCAAAGGTTTCTAATATTTTAACGTCTATACCCGAATATATACCATCCGCAAGAAGATAGAAATACAAATCAACAGTTGGATTGCAAAGCACCGTTAAGGCATTTTCACCGTTACCTGTATAAGATGAATGATAAGTAACGCCTTTATATTCAGCATCTTTTATCTTATCTATTACACCCTTTTCTTTCATACTCTTCAGCGAAGCATTAAATTCATCACGAAGCTCCATTGAATCATTTCTGAAATATGCACAAAAATCAATTTTATAATCACATTCCTTATAAACTTCAATTTTTCTTTCTGCATCAACTGCTTGTACGTATTCATAATCAGATAAAATACCGTAATTTACGTACTTGTTTTCAATCGCTAATAATAAATCTGATAAAGTATTATAACCAATTAATTGTGCACCGTCACTTGCATATGACTTTGCGGCAAGTTCTCCCGAAGAATTACTGACAAAACCGATAATTGCAGTTTGCGGATATTCTTCAATTAAATCCTTTGAATTGTCACAAGAAGCAAGAAGAAAAATAAAAGCAACAACAAGAATAACTGATATTACCCTTTTAAACAAAGCATTCACACCCTATAAAAAAACCGATTTGTGCAAATAAAATGCATAAATCGGTTAATTTTAGAACTTATTTCTGTTCAACGTCAATTTTAACTATCTTAAAATTGATTGTTCCTTTAGGTGCCTCAACAACAACCTTGTCGCCAACCTTGTGACCTAAAAGAGCTTTACCAACAGGTGATTCATCAGAAATTTTACCCTCAGCAGGATTAGCCTGAGCAAATCCTGTGATAGTGTACGTTCTTTCTGCAGAACCTCTGGTGGTTTCTTTTATAGTAACTATTGAACCGAGATGAACAACCTCTTTATTGCTTGTTTCAGCTTCATCGATAATTGTTGCTCTTGAAAGCATAACTTCTATATCGTTGATTTCAGCTTCAAGCTTAGCCTGTTCAGACTTAGCTTCATCATACTCACTGTTCTCGGAAAGGTCACCAAAAGAACGGGCAACCTTAAGCTTTTCAGCTATCTCGGAACGGCCCTCGGATTTGAGTAATTGAAGTTTTTGAGAAAGCTCTTCGTAGCCTTCACGTGTTAAAACAATATCCTGTGCCATTAGTAAATTACATCCTCTCAAAATTAATGTATTCGTTCAATACAATGCTTAACATTATATATAAACTTAATTAAAATGTCAAGTCATTTTTAACTTCACATATTGCACATGCGATTCTTCTATTAACGCCGTACTTCAATAGTTTCCGTACATTGTCATTAATATCAAAAAAAGAACAATCAGGGTATAGCAACCCTCTCTTACCTTTAAAATCAAGTTCACACTTACCGTCAGCTGTCAATTGCGATAAATCAATATATACATCGAAACTCTCAAAGCTATCAACATTTCCAATATTAACCCAAGTACCGTAACGGTTGAAGCATTCATTTTTAAAATATTCAATTTGCTTATCATCTTCAACAGCATAATAAAAATTCCGCACGTTTTTTACTAACTCAAAAACTTCTTCACACACTAAAATCCTGTCATATTTAATGCAAATGCTTTTAATATTTTTTTCAAATTCAATTTTATTTACTAGTGATGAAAGTACAGCTCTAAAATAATAATCTGTTCCATCAAACAAATATTCTTCAAACGGCTCCAGAGCCAAGTTTTCATTTAACACTATTCTACCCTTATATGCTGAAAGGAGTTTTTGTATCCTTTCCGAATTAAGATGATTTTTTTCTATTTCAAGAATGTAAAACGGTTTATCATTAATATAGTCAGTGTATCTTATCAGAGTTTTCTTTTCTGTTCGATTTTTCTTAAATCCTATTTTTTTCTTGTTCTTTATATGAGTATCGTCAAATATATCCTTAATTACTAACAAAAAAATCCCCTCTCCCATATATACATATGAGAGAGAGGAAGTATAAATACTTTTAAGCCAGTATCTGAAGACCTGCGGGTTTTGTAAGATAGTTCATGGGGTTTACCCAACCACCGTTAATCATAAGACCGAAGTGAAGATGGGCACCAAAAGAATAACCTGTATTACCTGCAAGACCAATGGTAGAACCTTGAGTAACGTAATCACCTACGTTTACAAGCGTAGCAGAAAGGTGTGCATAGTAAGTTTTAACACCGTTACCGTGATTGATAACAACATAAAGACCGTAACCACCGTTGTTACCACTCTTGCAAGCTACCTCAACAGTACCGTCTTTAACAGCAACAATAGTAGCACCGTGAGTACCGCCCCAACGACAGATATCAATACCGTTGTGTTGTCTTGTGATGCCGTTAAGAGTTCTCATTTTGAAAGAAGATGAAACGTAAGAATCACTGTAAGGCAATGGCCAAATCATATCACCGGAAACCTGACCTGAACCGAAAGAAGTATTATTCTCAGCGAGCTTATTTTCGTAGTCGATAATATCTCCTTCAGCTTTATCAATTGCAGCCTGATAAATCGCACTTTCTTTATCATATTTACTAACCTCTGCTAAAACTGCATTAAGGTCTTTTTCTATTTCAGCTTCGGCATCCAAAATTTCCTTACGAGCATCAACCTGAACTTTTTTCTTTGCTTCGTGTTCTTTTTTAACTTCGTCAAGCTCTTTGATTTTACCGTCAAGCCTTGTTTTCATATCTTCGATTTCGAGAACCTTCTCTTTGAGAGACTCTATCTCATCTTCAAGGTCTTTAACAAGAGCGTCATCATGCTCTGCTATTCTTTCGATAAGCTCTACTCTTTCAAGATATGACTGAAATTCGAAATCATCAGAAGTAAGAAGATACTCAAGAGAAGACGATGCACCTGACATATAAGAAGCTCGAATTCTTTCACCAAGTAAGGTATAAGTATCAGCTATCTTCTGCTGAATATCAACGACTTGCTTGTCAAGCTCATCAATTTGCTTATTAAGAGAATCAATCTCGTTTTCAATACCTTTTATCTGATTATCAATAATAGCAATATCGGCATCAATAACAGCAATAGCTTCGTTATAAAGGTCAATTTGCTCCTGAAGTGCACTGATTTTATCTTGTAAAGCACTTACATCATCATCATATACAGAGGCTTTTTTCTTATTCTCTTCGATTTTCTTTTTATTCTCTTCAATTTGTTTCTGAAGCTCTTCGATTTTCTTTTCATACTCTGCCTTTTCAGCATCAGTAACAGCAAAGCAAGAAACAGATAAACTGCAAATTACAAGAACAACCGCAAGAAGCAGGGCAAAGATTTTATTCGATTTTTTAATCGGATTCAACAACATTGTTATGCTCCTTTAAATATTTATTAAGTGATATCACACTACCGAATACACCGATAACAACACCGATGAATGCAAAGATAGCTAATAGATACCATACGTAGTCAAAGAAATTAACAGCCTTGCCACCGAGCATTGAAAGAATATTTGTAAGCCATATTGAAGCTACAGAATATACCACGTACTGAATACCCAACGCAAGAACGGCAGAGAAGATACCTAAAAGTACACCTTCAACAACAAAGGGCCAACGAATAAACGTATTAGTAGCACCAACGGCTTTCATAATACTGATTTCAAGCCTTCTATTGTAAATTGTAATTCTTATGGTGTTAGAAACGATAAACAATGAAACAAAGAAAAGAATTGCAACTATACCAAGGCTGATATATGAAACTGCATTTCTGATACTTGCAAGCTTACCTGCCAATTCACTGTTTTCATGAATTTGTAAAACATTCTCTTGCTTTTTAATTTCTTCTACAGTGTCATCAAACAACTCAAGGTCATCAACCGTAACCTTATAAGCATCCGGTAAAATATCAGCTGACAAACCTTCAAGAAGTGCAGCTTTGTCGCCATATGCTTCTTTTTGTCGCTCAAAGGCTTCCTCACGAGGAACAAATTCAACCTTTTTTACGTTATCAAGACTCTGTAAAGAAACGCCTAACAGCTGAGTTTCGTAATCTCCGGCATCATCGTTAACGTAAACCATAACAACGTTCTGACCTTCAATTAAATCAAGAACTGAGTTTATGTTAAGAAATATAAGAGAGCCGCTACCAACAATTATAAGACAGGAAACAAGAACAACTACCGTAGCAAGAGATAAAAGTCTGTTAACCCAAATATTTCTAAAGCCCTCACGGGTAAGATACCCTAAGCTTGCTGCTTTCATTATTCCTCGCCCCCTTCCGTTTTTTCAATGTCTACCTCTAAAACATCGTCGGAAGAAGCTTCAACACCGTATGTTTTCATAAGATAATCAAAGTCAGATGAATTATCCTCGACGAAATACGCACCGATTTCACTATCAATATCATCAAACTGATAAGGCTCAACGTCAATATGTGAAGCATCGGGGTAGTCTGACTCAATTTCACCGTTTTTGATGGTAATAACACGGTGATTAAATGTTTTAACAAGATGATAATCATGTGTAACCATAATTACCGTTGTACCTTCAGAGTTAATATGGTCAAGAAGGTCAACAATCTCATAAGACATTCTCGGGTCAATATTACCCGTAGGCTCGTCCGCAATTATCATATTAGCATTATTAGCAAGTGACCTCGCTAAAGCAACTCTTTGCTGCTCACCGCCTGAAAGCTGGTTAGGTTTTGAACGGGCTTTTGAGCTAAGACCTACAAGACCGAGAAGATAAGGTACCCTTTTTCTGATTTCACCTTCTCTTGAACCGATTACCCTCATAGCATAAGCGATGTTATCGTAAACGTTCATAGTAGGGATAAGCCTAAAATCCTGAAAAACTATACCGAGAGTTCTTCTGAAATAAGGGATATCTTTCTTTTTCATGTGGTTTAAATCGTATCCGTTGATATTAATTGAACCAGAAGAAGAAACCTCTTCCCTCATCATAAGCTTTAAAAATGTACTTTTACCGGCACCTGATGCACCGACAATAAAAACAAACTCACCATTCTCAATAGTTATATTAAGATTATTAAGTGCTTTTGTATTTGTATCTTCATAAACTTTAGATACGCCTTTAAATTCTATCAAAATTCAACACCCAATCGTTAATTAATTAGTTTTGCCACAATAACATAAAGTATTATAGCACATCTTATTACAAAATGTAACCCTTTTGTAATAA
>JAZUQS010000086.1:0-3452 GCA_045605825.1 Acutalibacteraceae bacterium | reverse complement strand
TCCCCGTTATATTTTTTTAATGCTGTTTTTATACTCTTAATACCCAAGCCGTGAAAACGTTTATTAGTTTTAGTTGTTTTAAGCTTGTCGCCATCAGTCTGAGGCTTATTGTCGCAGCTGTTTTTTATAGTAACGATATCGTAACCGTTTTTCCGTTCTGTTTGAAGATGGATAAATTTTTCTTTTGACGTTTCGGCAGCTTCTAAAGCGTTATCAAGTAAGTTGCAAAGAATTGAAACCATATCGTTAATTTCAACGTTTAATAAATTTGATTTTTTAATATCATAAGTAAACTTAACGCTTTTAATTTCGCACTCGGTTATGTATTTATTGACGATAACGTCAAGGCTGTGGTTACCGCTTGAGGCAAGCTTACTGTATTTATTAATACCGTCAGTTAGCTTTTCAATATAGCTGATAATTTTTTCATCATCAGTAAGGCTACGAATTGCAATAAGGTGATTTTTAGTATCGTGAGCGTACATCATAAGGTTCTTATTCTGATGCTCAAGAATTTCAAAATATTTATTATCGGTTTCCTGATTTTGCTTAATTGCTCTGAGCTCTGTAAGCTCTTGTTCTCTTTCTGCTTCTCTTTGCTGTAAAATGCAGGTTACAATAACGGCAGTTATCATAAAAACACTTGCACCGGAAAATAGAATTTTTGTAAAATTAGAATACGATACATATCGACTACTTGCCACTATTGCGCTCATAACGACAAGCAATGAAATCGGAAATATAAAAGTAATAGCAGAAATACTTTGCTTTAAAGCAATTTTATTGAATATCAAAGAAACAGCTTTCATTCCGATAAATAAAACGGATTTACTGAAAACTATCATAACTATATACACGGCAGGGACTTTTAAAATCTCATAAACCTCTTCTCCTGTAAAAACAGAAATAAGAAGCAAAGCAACATATTCACCTGCACAAACAAAAACAGCAAAAAGGCCGGTATTTACAATACTCAAGCCATTTTTATTTTTATATAAGGCTTTATTGAAAACCAAATGAAATGTTATTAACGTTGTTAGATTGATAAAAAAATTATAATCGAACCCAAGATTTATTCCGCACATAATCATATAGCTTACGGTTATTATGAAAAAGTTTTTCAACTTTTTACGGGTAGGATTTATGCTTTCTAAAAATTCGAAAGCAATTGCTCCCTCAATGAGTTGTAAAACCACGTTTAGAATATCGGTGTTCATAATCATTCACCTTTCAAATAATCAAACCATAATTTGCGGAATTCTGCTTGTCTTTTCGGAGCTACCGCTACGGTAAAACCGCCTTTAAGCTCAACGCTCTCTCTTTTAAACTTTGTAATATGAAGCATATTTACAATATAGCTGATATGAGGCACTGTAAAAAATGAATCGTTCAGCTTTTCTTTGAAATATTCAAGCTTGTCACGAACTACGTACTGACCGTTGACAGTCTGAACGTACACCTTTTTATATTTAACCTCAACGAAAACGATATCTTTTTTATTAATTTTAAGCTTTTCGTTATTTTTAGTGGTTATATATATTTCGCTTATTTTCAAGCTTTCTATTGCTTTTTTAAGCCCCGCAACAATTCTTTCGTCACTACTACCTTTATCAATATACCTGAAAACGTTTAAATCCATAGCGTCGTCAAGATAATGGTTATGCGACGTGAAAATAAAAATCTTAGCTTTGCTATTCTTCTCGTTAAGAAGTCTAGCGGTTTCAATACCGTTTAATCCGTTCATTTCGATATCAAGAAAAACGATATCAAATAAGGTTGGAGATTCAACAAGCTCCTCCCCTGAAGTAAAGGTTCCAATCTCTACTTCAATTTCTTCATCATCAAAAAATGAAGAAACAATTTTCTCTACTTTTTCTACGTATATCTTTTCATCGTCACAAATTGCAATTTTCATTATTTCACCCCAAATAAATATACCATATTTATTGCTTTTAATCAACGAATTTAGACATACTGTAATTGCTCAAAACTTTCCAATATTATTAAAGCATATTTACTGAAAAACACCATATATTTTGCCTAATTATCGAAAAAACGTGCCTAATTGTCGAAAAAAGGTAAAAAATCCGAGCAGTTGTTAAAACTGCTCGGATTTTCAACTTAGTCTGCTCTTTCTTTTGCTTCTCTACCTTCTTTTAAAAGCTGGCGGAGGGTTTCGGGGTCATCGGCTTTCATAGCGTCGCTATACTTTTTAAGCTCATTTATAATGTTATCAAGCTCAAAAATAAGGTTATCTTTATTATCAAGGAAAAGCTCTGTCCACATATTTTCATTAAGGTAAGCAACACGGGTTAAGTCTTTGTAGCTACCTGCAGAAATACCTTTTCTTTCAATTGCTGAGGGACTTTTTACGAATGCATTTGAAACAACGTGGGCAAGCTGTGAAGTAAAAGCGATAAGCTTATCGTGTTTTTGGGGAGTCATAACAGAAACTCTACCAAAACCTAATTTCATAATAACCTCTCTGGCATTTGCAAGAACTAAAATATCTTCGTTTTCTTTAGGTGTTAAAACAAAGGGTGCATTGTAAAACATTGTATCCTTTGAATTTTCAAAGCCTGAAAACTGAGTACCTGCCATAGGGTGACCACCGACAAAGACGAAGTCAAAATTCTCGGCAATTTTAAAGCATTTATCACAAACTGACCTTTTAACACCTGCACAGTCGATTATAACTGCACCGTCTTTAAAAATAGATGCATTTTTCTCAACGTATTCAACAACTGCTTCGGGGTAAAGAGGAATAAAAACGTAATCACAGACAGCAAGACGTTTTTCTGTAAGCTCACCGTCTATGCTTTTTTCCTGAATCGCTTTTTTAACAACTGCTTCGTTGATATCGTAACCGTAGACCTTAAAATTAGTATTCTTCTTTGCAGATTTTGCAATTGAACCACCTATAAGACCTAAACCAACTACACCGATATTCATAAATATTCCTCCCAAAACAGCTAAATAAAATCATTAATATAATCAAAAATAAAAGCCCTTGCAGTGATTAGCCTGCAAGGGAAATATCAAACGATATAAAAACAGCAGCACAAATCACTATTACTTATTAACCCAAGTAATAGTAATAATAGTATGTAGCTGCGAAATTACGTTTCATAATCGTTGTTCCTTTCATTTTTTTACATATTAACACCATAAAATACATTTGTCAATATTAATAGATTGAATAATTTTGATAACAACTATCAATATTTTTGATGATAAGTATCAATAAAAAAACCGAAGCATTAAGCTTCGGCTTCATCTTTAGGCATATACCCTGAAAACTGAATAAAGAAGAAAGCGAAGAAACAAACGAAATGGTCAAGCCCTCGACCTATTAGTACTGCTTAGCTGAACATGTCACCATGCTTACACACGCAGCCTATCAACCTCATAGTCCTTGAGGGGTCTTACTAACTTAAGTTATGGGAAATCTT
>JAZUQS010000085.1:0-7970 GCA_045605825.1 Acutalibacteraceae bacterium | reverse complement strand
CTGAATAAAATCATCAGGTATACGCGGCATCAAACACACCCCCAATCTTAAGTAATAGGTAATAGTGAAGAGTGAAGAAGTAGAGTTTCTCACCTGCTAAATAAAAACGAGTAAGAGAACTACCCACCACCAACGCCTAACGGCGTCGGTCCCCCTCCCTATTTGCTAAAGCAAACAGGGATGAAAAAGCTTCGCTATGAAATAATGATTTGCAAAACCGCAAATTCGCAAAATCACCAAACAAAACTAGTCATTCCAGGTTTTTGGTACAAATAGTTCATTAAAGATTTTCAATGAATAACTGTCCGACATACCCGAGATATAGTCGCAGGCGGCACGCTCGGCGCCTTCTTTTTTCGCTATATCGTAATAAAATTCGGGCATTTTATATGGATTAGCAGAAAAATATCTGAATAACTCTTTAATCATATTTTCTGCCTTACCCTCTTCGCTTTTGCAAACAGGGTTAGTATAAACGTATTTAAACATAAACGCATGAAGCCTATCGAAAGCCTCTTGAACGTCATCCGCCATTTTCAATTCATCGGTTGTATTTTCAATAGCAGACATGGTCATCGTATTTATTCGTTGTGACTTTGAAAAGCCTAAAACGAGCCTTATTTCAAGAGGAATATCATCCTCAGTTAAAACTCCGCCACGGCAGGCATCGTCGATATCGTGGTTAATATAAGCAATTTTATCGCTTAATTTAACGATTCTACCCTCAAGGGTATCAGCCTCTTTACCTCTTGTATGGCAAAGAATACCGTCACGGACTTCATAGGTAAGGTTTAAGCCCTGACCGCCACGTTCAAGCTTATCGGCTACTCTTAAGCTTTGCTCAAAATGAGTAAAGCCTTTTTCGTAAACCTGATTCAATGCTCTTTCACCTGCGTGACCGAAGGGTGTATGACCTAAATCGTGACCTAAAGCGATAGCCTCGGTTAAATCTTCATTAAGAGAAAGCGAACGGGCGATTGTTCTTGCAATCTGTGAAACCTCAAGAGTATGGGTAAGACGTGTGCGATAATGAACGTTATCGGGTGCAAGGAAAACCTGTGTTTTATCCTTCAATCTTCTAAAAGCTGAACAATGAAGAATTCTGTCCCTATCACGTTGGAAAGCAGTTCTTACAGGACACTCATCCTCTAAAAGCACTCTACCTTTTGAATTTTCGCAAAGCATAGCATACTTTGAAAGGGTTGCTTTTTCCCTTTCTAAAGTTCTGATTCTAATATCATTATTCACAGAATCACCCTCTTCTGATAATAAATACTGATAAAATTCAAAAAATCCTTTTTATTTTACAAATTTTTTATAAAAAATCAGATTTTTTTATCGGCGATAACTTCACCGGTAATTTCAAAACTGATTTTACCGTTTGTAAGGTCTTTTAATTTTTTGTCAAAGGCATCTTCTGTGCCTTTTTCTATTCTAAACTCAAGAGTTACGTTTTCGCTGAAATCTGTATTTTCAATTACACCGCCGAAATCACGTACAAAGGTTTCAAGCTTTCCGTAAAATGTATAATCGCAAGAGATTTTACAAACAGTCCATTTTGAAAGAGTAATTATCCCTGCGGCATCAATACCGATTTTTGCAGAATGGGTATAAGCCCTTACAAGACCGCCACCGCCTAAAAGAATACCGCCGAAATACCTTGTAACTACAACAACGCAATCAGTAATATTCTCTTGAAGAATTACGTTTAAAACGGGCATACCTGCAGTACCCTGAGGCTCACCGTCGTCAGAGTATCTTTTTATTCCGCCCTCTCTTATTGAATAGGCGTATACGTTGTGCTTTGCATCCCAATGCTTTTTTGAGATTTCCGCAATAAATTCCTGTGCCTCTTTTTCGGTTTTGACGGGCTTTGCATAGCCTATAAACCTAGAATGCTTAACTATGTATTCATCTTGAGCCTGGCAGGATAAAGTTTTGTAAGAATCGTTACTCATTATATGTAACTCCTGAAAAATTTATATAACGCAAAAAGCCGGTGATAACTCACCGGCTGTTCAAGCAGATATAACTTACTTAGAGAGGTTATATTTTCTATTGAATCTTTCAACACGTCCGCCTGTATCAACGAGCTTCTGCTTGCCGGTAAAGAACGGGTGACATTTTGAGCAGATATCAACACGCATACCGTCTTTTGTTGAAGCGGTTTCGAGTATTGCGCCACATGCACACTTTACCTGAGTTGCGCCGTATTTGGGATGAAGTCCTTCTTTCACTGTATTCACCTCTTTAAACTTGATAACACATTAGCAGTAGAATACTATCACAAAGAAGAACAAAAATCAAGCATTTTTTTAAAATTATATAAAAATTTTTGAAATAAGATTTACCGCACAACATAAAACTACGCCTAAAGCCGTCGGTATCAGAAATGACAGCGCAGTCCACTTTATATTTTTTGTTTCTTTATACACTGTAATCAGAGCCGTAGCACAAGGAAAATGAACAACCGAAAAAATTATATAGCAAACCGCAGTAAGATAACTCCAACCGTTAGAATACAAAATTTCTGCTATTACCTTTGTACTTTCAATACCCGAAAGCTCCCCTGCCCCTAAATATGACATTAAAGTAATAGGCAACACAATTTCATTCGCAGGAATACCTAAGAAAAACGCTGATAAGATTTCACCGTCCATACCCATAGCTTTTCCCAATGGCTCAAAGAGATTGCAAAAAACTGCCAAAAGATTGACGTTTTTTCCAAAAGAAAGATTTGCAAGAAGCCATATTACGATACCCGCAGGAAATGCAACTGCAACCGCCCTGCCAAGCACAAACAGAGTTCTGTTTACAACAGACTCAAACAAAATTTTTGAAAGTTGAGGCTTTCTATAGGGCGGTAATTCGAGAATATAGTGAGAGGCTTCACCTTTTAAAAGCGTTTTAGATAAAAGATTTGATAACAGAAGCGTTAAAGCAAGGCTAAA
Source organism: Acutalibacteraceae bacterium (assembly GCA_045605825.1). Classification (GTDB taxonomy): domain Bacteria; phylum Bacillota; class Clostridia; order Oscillospirales; family Acutalibacteraceae; genus DTU089. Next base: position 5,019 of record JAZUQS010000085.1, on the reverse strand, counting down.
AACTATAATCATTGCAAGTATTAATGCACTTAACAAGCTTCTTTCACCAAAGGAAACGAAAAATATAGAAATCAGCTTTATAATTGCAGGAAATCTGCCGTTACAAGGGGTTAAGGTATTAGTTAATATTGCGATAAGCCTTTCTCTTTTTGAATCTATAATTCGAGCTCCTGATATACCTACACAATTACAGCCGTAACCCATACAGGTTGTAAGCGCTTGTTTTCCGCAGGTGCCCGCTTTATTAAAGCCGTTATCAAGCACGTAGGCAATACGGGGTAAAAGACCTAAATCCTCAAGAAAAGTAAAGCAAGGGAAGAATATTGCCATAGGCGGAAGCATCACGGAAATAACCCAACCTAAAACACGAAACCCACCGTTTACAACCATTTCTTTTAAAAACACGGGTGTTCCGATATTGGTAAAAAAAGCTGATAATTTACTTTCTGCAAAAGAAAAGAAAACCGAAAGCCATTGTGACGGATAGTTAGCTCCGATAATAGTAATATAAAATATAACGAAAAGTATCAGCATTAATACGAAATACGACGATACTCTTTTAGTGAAAATTTTATCGTGCTTATATATTGCTTCTGTGTTTGGTTTTCTGACAGTAGCTTTTTTAGCAAAAGCTTCGGCAAATTTAAAAAGATTTGCAGATATTGCCTCTGATATTTCCACCCCGTTTTGAGAATTACTATTATAAAAGTTTACAGCCTTTTCTACTGTTTTATATAAGCTTTCAAGCTGATTAACTGAATATTGTTTTTCAAGATATCTAATCACAGATGCTTCTTTTTCAAGAAGCCTTAAAGCAAGCCATTTTTCGTTTACGTTATCTATTTTAAGCTTTTTTATTTCGGGAATTATATATTCAACTGCCTGTTCTACCGCAGAATCGTACTTTATTTTTAACGGCGTTAAGTAAGTTTTATTTGATAATGAATTTATAAGCTTATCAATCCCCTCGCCGTCACGGGCGGCAGTACCCACAACATTTACACCTAATTCACGTGAAAGAAGCGGTAAATTAAGCATTACGCCTTTTTTGCGGGCTTCGTCGAGAAGGTTAATGCAAAGAGTAGTTTTTATACCGGTTTCAAGAATTTGAAGAGCAAGATATAAGTTCCTTTCGAGGCTCGTTGCATCGCAAACTACAATGGCTTCATCAGCCCGCTGAAAGCATAAAAACTCACTTGCAACCTCCTCTTCTTTAGAATGAGGCTTTAATGAATACGTTCCGGGGATATCTATAAAACGGTACGCTGTATCGCCTTTTTTTACTATTCCTGAGGCTAAATCTACGGTTTTACCCGTCCAGTTACCCGTATGCTGTTTTAGACCTGTTAATTCGTTAAAAACCGTTGATTTTCCAACGTTTGGGTTGCCCGCAAGGGCAACGTTTATTATTCTTTCACTCATCGCTTTCAACTTCTACAACTATTTCTGAAGCATCGCAATTTCGCAAGGCTATTACAACGCCTTTAATTAAATACGCTCTCGGGTTTCCCGACGGACTTTGATGCACCGCTTTGACGGTTGCCCCTTTTACAAAACCGATATCCATAAGCCGTTGCTTAAGACTTGCATTCGTTTTAATACTCAAAACCGTAGCAGTACAACCGTTTTGTAATTTATCAAGTGATATAACCATTTGCACCACTCCTTTTCATTCAATATCACTATTAGCATATTATGATAAAAGACGTGAAGAGTGAGTAAAACTAAAGGGTATTGCAATTATCAAAACAAATGGTAAAATATAACTAAAGACAAAAGAGGTGATTTTATGACGCACAAAAAGAAAATGTTTTATATTACCTGCTCGGCATACATTTTAACGGTAATACTTGACCTTTTATTTACTTATATTGCTACCCCTAACCTGCTTTTAGAGGGTAACCCGCTTTACGATATGCTTGATTTCGGTTGGGCAGGGTTGATTTTTATAAACGTTGTAACAACTATCGGTTATATTTTTATGTCTTATTATGCGTTTATAAAATACAAGCCCCCCGTAACAAATGAGACGGATTTAAAGAGATATCTTGCTCATATAAACTACGGTGACCCTGACAAATACGTTCCTATGATGTGGAAGCTCCCGAAAAACTGGGGGCCGCAGACCGCTTGTCTTTGCTGGTCGATAGTATGCGTTCTCCCCTTTTGCAGAATGATTATTGTTGCTGAATGGTTTTTGATGATATTAAAAATTCAAAATATGGGAACGGCTATTTTCTTTTATATCGTTTCACTTTTTCCATTAGGCAGAATTGATATTTTCCTTGCAGTTATTGGTGCATGGATACTTTCTTTTGTTTGGATTCAAAAGGAATTTAAAGCTAACTTAAAAGAAATTGAGAAAAGAAAAACAAGCGAGGTAGCTTAATGGACGGTTGTTGGAATCCTTGGCACGGATGCAAAAAATATTCCGAGGGATGCAAAAACTGTTACGTTTACAGACGTGATGAATCCATAGGTAAAAACCCGTCTATAATAGAGAAAAACAAGGATTTTGATTTGCCGTTAAAGAAAAAGAGAGACGGCAGCTATAAAATCCCTGACGGTGAAACTGTTTTTACTTGTATGACCTCTGATTTCTTTATTGAAGAAGCGGACCTTTGGAGAGATGAAATATGGGATATCATAAAAGAACGAAGCAACGTATTTTTTATGATTATAACTAAAAGAATTGAACGTTTTCTTGAATGCATACCTAATGATTGGGGCGACGGCTACGATAACGTAGGCATTATTTGCACCGTTGAAAACCAACGTCAATGCGATATAAGGCTCCCCGTTTTTATGAAAATGCCTATAAAGTATAAATTTATAGGTTGCGAACCGTTGCTTACAGAAATCAATATGGAAAAATATATTGATAAAAACATTTTGCAGGTTTCCTGCGGCGGCGAAAGCGGTCCCGAAGCAAGAGAATGTGATTATAACTGGGTGTTAAACATCCGAGAGCAATGCATAAGAAAAGGCGTGCCTTTTCATTTCAAACAAACAGGTGCAAACTTTATAAAAGACGGAAAGCACTACAAAATTGAAAGAAGGCTTCAAAGCAAGCAGGCAAAGAAAGCTAATATTGACACATAAAAAACTCTGTGGTAGCTATTGCTATCACAGAGTTTTTTGTTATTTGTTGTATAAATAAATCATTCTTCAAAAGATATTGAATTAAGTATTTTAACCATTAAATCATAGGCTTCCTCTGCATTATCACCTGACGTAATAATATGAATATCATACTTACCTGAACGGCTATCACTATCATCAAAATTTATGACAGTCAAACGTTTATCTGTGATCTCCGCATACATACTTGTTATCGAGGCACAAACGCCATCTCTTTCGTACAAGTAACGGTCGGTATCGTACGTACCCGCAACTGATTTCATAACGAAAACGGATAAAAGTAACCGTGCCTTCGTTCCGTTAAAAATACTGATATCGTCAATAGTATAGCTTGAACATAATTTCATCCAGTCAAAATATGTTTCAGGATATACCCCAAAGTATCTTTCATACTCTTTTTGTTTTTTCTCTAAAAACTCTTCGGGAACTTCAACATCCCCGCTTTCGGCAATAAGCTTATACAAATCATAAGTAAAACCGTCTGAATAGACGTCATCAAACTGGAACGAAATAAGCTCTTCGTTATCATTTTTATAACTTAAAGCGCTATTTTCATCTGCGTCTTTATTCTCCTCTTCACCGGTGTCTTCATTTATACCAACATTTACATCCTTGTCTTCATCATCTTCAGAAAGAACAAATTCTTTAGGGATATGAATTTTAGCACCGTTATTTTCTATCGTATCAAACTCACCATCAGAGAAAGAAGATGAAAAATCATCAATATATTCTGCAGTCCAATTCAATTCATTTTCCTCAAATGCAGTTGAATATAAAATTTTGTAAAAAATACCCTCACACATAAACACAATAGCACAAGTAAGAGTTGCAGACAATAAAGCTGCTATCAATTTTTTTGCTACATTTGCTTTATTCTCTTTAACTTTTTCAGTCATTGGAGCAAAATAATTATAAGCCTTTGTAACAAAAAGATATTTTTTATACAACACAAAGAAAATGATTAATGTAAACGAAATCGCGAATAAAGCAGAGCTTAAAACGGACTTTTCTAAAAGCTCTGTCAATTCCTTTGAAAAAAACATCTCATAGGGATTTTCAAAATTAATCTTATCTTTTGTACCGATGTTAATTAACGCAAAAGAAACAAATGAAAGAACAATTGATAATCCAATAGAAGCACAACCACAGGCTTCTTTAACCGTATCTTTAATTTTTATCTTAGGTAAAACCATTGGCACCGCTACTAAAACAGCACAAGCTAAGAGAAGCACTAAAACAGGGATAGTAATAATATCCATTATAAAGGTTGTTATACCCATCAATAAAAATGCTATTACAAATGAAGCGCTTACATAATTGATATGGCTTTGTTTTGCCGGTATATTTTTACCTATTAATTTTTTACCGACACGCATACCCTCCCAAGACAACGTAACGGGTAAAAAAATCGCAAGAATTGCAACTATAGGAGCAAAAACAACGTCGATTAAACTAAACACGACGGTAGCTAAATAGCCCCAAAACAATATAATTATAAATATATTCCCGATTCTTTCCCCAATTTTCAAATACTTATCATATTTTTTTGTTGCTGATTTTAAAAAATAAGAAAATCTATTCTCATTATTTGTTTTTGCAACCTCTTCAAGCTCACCTTTTCTAACGTATACCCCATTAAAAAATTCAGGAACAGAAACACCGACAAAAGCTGAAACACGTTCAATTTCAGGTAAACTCAAAACACTTTTTTGGGCTAAAAGATTATCAAAACGCTTTTTAGAAATGCCTGTCATTTCGCAAAAAGCTTTTTGGTCTACACCTTTATCTAAAAGAAGCTTATTTAAATCGAACATATTAACACCTCTTTGTTATATAATAAGGAAATTACAACTTGTTTAAGGTAAACCAAATCGTTAT
>JAZUQS010000084.1:0-10761 GCA_045605825.1 Acutalibacteraceae bacterium | reverse complement strand
CACCCGTCACAACCGCCAAGGGTGTTATGTATATCTTCATCATAAGAGTATAAAGTAATCTGTACACTGTCCAAGCCTGCAGATTTCAAACCTTCGGCTAAACCTTCGCTTAAATTAATTCCGTTTGTATTCAGGCGTGTTACAAACCACTTAGCATAATCCACAAGAGAAACTAAATCGTCTCGCATTGTAGGCTCACCGCCTGTAAAGGTAAGCATCGGTACGTTTGATTTACGAAGAATATCAATAATATTTTTCCACTCTTCTGTTGAAAGCTCTTTTACATTGCTTTTACATTGACCTGCGGCATAACAGAAACGACATTTTTGATTACAATTCCACTTACCGTTTTCATCAGTCATTGAGCTTACAAGTAAATCCATTCTGTGAGGAGCTGTCATATTTTTAGAATATGAACGAATTGATAATTTCTCAATTTCTGCATCAGTTTTTCCCGTTTGGGCAACCTGAAACAAAGTATCAATTATAGTGAGTAAATCCTCTTTTATTGCACCGTCATCAAGAAACGGATAAACACTCTTAAGCTTTCTAACAGTATTTTTTTCTATAAGCTTTTCGTCGTTTTCGGTTATAGGCTTGCCGTCGTATTTATTAACTTCATCAATAAACTTAGATAAAAGCAACGCCCATGAATAACCTAAAGGTAAAATATAGTATCCGTTTAAAATGACTAAATAGGATTCATTAGACAAAAGCTTGAATTTCGGTGGAACTAAATGAATTCTCACAACGCCGGGACCGTTTGGGTTAAACGTGCAATGCTTTATACCGTTTTTATAAGCCTTATACTGAGCTATTTTATTTTGAAGAAGCATATTACCCCTCCTCTATAATTTTTATTAAATCCCCGACTTTTGACGGACGGGGTTTATTTATTTTATAAAGCAAATCATCAATATTTTTATCAACCGCTTTAACCTCTCTTTCAAACTCTTGGGCGGAAACCCGTCTTACACCGAATCTGAAAGCGGAAAGCTGAATAAGATTATCGGACGTAACAACTCTAACGTTTTCATTTTTACCGATTTCGTGAATGAGCTTTTCAATATAGTTATCGCAAAGCTCTCTTTCCTTTGTGTAAACTACATTTATATTATTGTATTTAAATTTTTCACCTTGATTGCCCGACACCTTATACGCATCAAAGACAACTACAGTTTCAGTTTTTGTAAATGCAGAATAGTTACACAAAATATCAAGAAGCTTTTCTCTTGCATGGGATAAATTAGTTTTTGATAACTCCTTTAACTCCTCCCACGCAAAAATAACGTTATAGCCGTCAACGATTACATATTTCTTTCTTGTTTCGGTATTAAAATTCACTTCAACGGGTCTAATAGGTGTTGCACGGTGATTATACCTATAAAACGGATGCTTATCCTCACCGAATTCTCTTTTCATAATAGCCTCTAATTCTTTATCGTCTATATGAAAATTCCTTTTATTAAGATTCACTTCATATGGGTCTTTTTCTTGTTTCAGACAGCTTTCAATATGCATATACTCGTGAACCTTATCCCATTTAACGTTAAAACCGCTACCGTGAGCACAAAAAACAGAATCAGGAGTATTATCAAGATCTGCTTCTGCAGAATACTTTGACTTCTCAATAACATCTTCCGGATTATGACAAACATCATAACCCCAAAGTTCACAAAACAGTCTTCCCCTGCCGCCTGTATATGCGGCAACCTCAGCAGCGTAACCGTTTAAAGTTGTTACGGGGACTTTACCTTTAAGAACACTTACACCGTTAATTTCTTCGGGGGCATCAAATGTACCGTTTTTCATTCTGATATCGTTAATAGCTCTGCCGATTTGCTCCGTTGGTATTTCAAGCTTAAACGTATAATAAGGCTCAAGTAAAACTGATTCTGCTTGCATTAACCCTTGTCGCACTGCACGATACGTAGACTGACGGAAATCGCCGCCTTCTGTGTGCTTTAAGTGGGCTCTTCCGGCCGCTAATGTTATTTTAATATCTGTTATAGGTGAACCTGTAAGCACCCCTAAATGCTCTTTCTCGGCTAAATGCATCAATATAAGATTTTGCCAATTTCGGCTTAAAGCATCTTCGTTACATTTACTTTGGAAAACAAGACCGCTACCGCGAGGAAGCGGTTCTAATATAAGATGTACTTCAGCGTAATGACGTAAGGGCTCATAGTGACCTACACCCTCAACAGTATTGGAAATCGATTCCTTATACATTACTCTGCCGTTATCAATCTCAACGTCAATGTTAAATCTTTCTAATATCAACGCTTTTAAAATTTCGGTTTGTATATCTCCCATAAGAGAAACATTAATCTCTTGTAAGAATGAATTCCAAGTAACGTGTAAAAGAGGGTCCTCTTCCTCTAACTGCTTCATTTTTGGTAAAAAAGCTTTTGCATCACAATCACTGGGAAGTACAAGTCTATAATTCATTACGGGCTCTAAAAGAGTTTGCGTAAATGCTTCTTCGAAACCGAAACCGTCACCGCAGTTGGCAGAGGTAATACCCGTAACGGCACAAACTCCGCCTGCGGTCACCTCGTCAACTGATATGTATTTTTCACCGGTATAGATTCTTATACCGTTAATCTTTTCATTTTTATCGCCGTAGCTTACAGTATCTTTAACCTTAAGACTACCACCGGTAACTTTAAGGTGTGTTATTCTTTCACCCTTTGAATCGTGGGTTATTTTGAAAACCCTTGCACCGAAATTTTCGCCGTAGTCAAAAGGAACAATATATTTTTTCAACCCATCAATAAAGTTATCTACACCGTCACCTTTAAGACCAGAGCCGAAAAAGCACGGAAAGCATCTTCGACCCTTTATAAGTCTGATTATATCATCAAAGCTGATTGTACTGTTTTCGAGATATTTCTCTAAAACATTTTCATCGCACATTGCGATTGCTTCAAAATTATCAGAAATATTCTTTGAAGAGAAATTAATAAAGCTACCGTTTTGCAGTTCATTAAGACTGTTTAAAATTTCGTCCTCGGATATACGGCAAAAATCCATTTTTGTTACGAAAACAAACGTTGGAATATTATAAGCTTCAAGAAGCTTCCACAACGTTCTCGTGTGAGCTTGTACGCCGTCGGTTCCACTAATTACGAGAATTGCATAGTCAAGTACCTTTAATACTCGTTCTGTTTCTGCAGAAAAGTCGACGTGACCGGGAGTATCAAGAAGAAATATTTCTAACTCATCATCAAAATTCAAAACTGACTGACCTGCAAAGATAGTGATTCCACGTTCTTTTTCAAGGGAATGAGTATCTAAAGCCGTATCACCATTATCGACACGACCTAATTTTCGTATTTTGCCTGCCTTGTAAAGTAAGGCTTCAGCAAGGGTTGTTTTACCTGCATCAACATGTGCAAGAATACCTACAACGCTCTTTTTCATACTCACTCCGTAATTCTAAAAACCGACAGAACAAATCTAATATGCTCTGTCGGAATTTATATTATTTGTAATCTACTTTAATTTCACCGTCAACAGCGGTAACGCTAATTGAGGTAATAGGTGCGCCTGCATTATCTATAAGAATATTTGCAATAGAATCTTCTACTGTTTTTCTTATCGTTCTTCTTATATCTCTTGCACCTCTGCCACCGTCTTCTGACATATCTGCAATAATTTCATAAACACCTTCACCGACAGCAAGGTCAATACCTTTATCCTTAAGAGGTGCTTTTAACTCATTAAGCAGAACCTCAGAAATTTTAACAAGCTCAGCTTTTCCTAAAGTATTAAAGACAACAATCTCGTCAACCCTACCTAAAAATTCAGGTCTTAAAAATTCCTTTAATGCTTTTAAGGCTTTGTCTTTTGATGCTTGGTTTTTATCCCTGTTGAAGCCGAGAGCATTTTCTGCAATATGGCTACCTGCATTAGAGGTCATAATTATAACAGTATTTTCGAAGCTTACCGTTCTACCCTGTGCATCATTTGTCTTACCCTCGTCAAGAATCTGAAGTAAAATATTGGGCACGTCCGGGTGTGCCTTTTCGATTTCATCAAAGAGAACAACAGAATAAGGTTTTCTTCTAACCTTCTCCGTAAGCTGACCCGCTTCATCATAACCAACGTAACCGGGTGGCGAGCCGATAAGCCTTGAAACGCTATGCTTTTCCATAAACTCTGACATATCGAGCCTTATAAGTGTTTCGGGTGTTTCAAAAAGCTCATTAGCAAGTTGTTTTACAAGCTCGGTTTTACCTACACCCGTAGGACCAACGAAAATAAATGATGCCGGCTTTCTTACTGCAGAAATCTGAACTCTGCTTCGTCTTATTGCGGCGGCAAGAACTTCTATAGCTTCATCCTGACCGATAATTCTTTCTTTAAGCTTACCTTCAAGATTTGAAAGCTTTCTCATATCATTTTCAATAATTTTTGATGTAGGGATGCCAGTCCAAAGATTAATAACCTTAGCAATATCCTCTTCAGTTACATCATTATCATCAGCTTTGATTTTTAACTCTGCCGCTTCTTTTTCCAAAGCAATTTTTTCTGCCTTGAGCTTTGATATTGCTTCGTAATCAGGACCTTCCTCAGCGGTTGTTTCAAGCAATTCATCCTGACGTTCAATAATATCCTCAATACGTGCGGTAAGCTTTTGGTAGTCGCTTATAGCAACGTTTCTAAGATTTGCACAAGTACAAGCTTCGTCAAGAAGGTCAATTGCTTTATCGGGTAAGAATCTGTCATTAATATATCTTTCAGATAAAAGAACTGCACGGTAAACGAGAGAATCTGCGATTTTAACCTTATGGAAATCCTCGTAATACTCTTTAATGCCCACAAGCATTTTATAACAGTCTGCAACTGACGGTTCTTCAACCTTAACGGGTTGAAAACGTCTTTCAAGGGCAGCATCCTTCTCAATATGCTTACGGTATTCATTAAACGTTGTAGCACCTATAACTTGAATCTGACCTCTTGAAAGAGCAGGTTTTAGAATATTAGCTGCATTCATTGAGCCTTCCGCGTCACCTGTACCGACAAGATTATGAACCTCGTCAATAAAGAGAATTATATTCCCCTCAGCTTTTACTTCGTCAACAAGACCTTTGATCCTGCTTTCAAACTGACCGCGGAACTGAGTGCCTGCAACAAGAGAAGTTAAATCAAGAAGATGGATTTCTTTATCGGCAATTCTCGCAGGAACTTCTCCTGCCGCGATTTTAAGGGCAAGACCTTCAGCAATTGCAGTTTTACCTACACCTGGCTCACCGATAAGACAAGGATTATTTTTAGTTCGTCTGCAAAGAATTTGTGTAACTCTGTAAATTTCGGTTTCTCTGCCTATTATACGGTCAATTTTGCCCTCTCTTGCTTTTGCGGTAAGGTCCGTACAATAAGAGTTAAGAAACTTTCTTTTAGTTTTACGTTTACCTTTTTTCTTTTTATCTGTTTTACCGTCATCAGAAGCTTCTTCATCTACATCTTCCGCATCTGTTTCGGTACTATTATCATTTGGTTTATCGTTTGACATAAGAGGATTGTTGCCATTGAAAAGATTTTGCATAAAAGGCATTGTTCCTGCACCGCCTAATTGAAAATCATCCATATTTTCCATCATATCGCCAAACTGCTCGCTAACCGCTTCGATATCATCCTCGGTGATGCCCATATTCTGCATCATCTGTTTAATAGGACCGATATTCAATTCGGTTGCACATTTTAAGCAAAATCCCTCCTGAGTTGTATTTTCGCCGTCAACTCGTGACACGAAAATTACTGCAGGACGCTTTTTGCATTTACTGCATATCATTTTATTGTTCATCTAATTAAATTGCTCCTGAGATATATAAATTGAATAATAAAAATTATTTTTTACTAAAACGCTCTTTAAACTGACGGAACGTACCCGGCATATAGCTTGCAAAAGCTACAAGAGTTAGTATTGCCGAAATAACAACAAGTATCATCATAAGAACGTTTGGAATTGTAAAGAAATCTTTAAACACGCCGATTTCGGGACCGAAAGCAACGATAAAAATCATAACTGCATAGAAAGCGAAGGTTGAAACCTTACCGTAGATTTCAGCAGCACCGGGTCTTATACCGAATGCAAGCATTACAGCACCGCCAAGCACCATTACAAACTCTTTAACTATAAATACAAGGAAAACCCAGCTGAAAGCTTTAAGAGTTGCATCAGTAGCTTTATTGAAAGACAAGAATAAAAGCACTGCAAGTGTAATTTGAGTAAGCTTATCTGCTACAGGGTCAAGAATTTTACCGAGAGCACTGATTTGATTGAATTTTCTTGCGATTTTGCCGTCGAAGAAATCAGAAAGACCTGAAAGCACGAGCATAAACACAGCCCAACCGTACTCACCCTGCATAAAGAAATATGCAAAAACAGGTACAATTACGATTCTCAAAAAGCTGAGAAGATTCGGGATTGTCCAACAACCTTTAAATAAATCCTTCATAATTCACACCTCTTAGTTAAAATGTTAAATCCAAAAGCGGATTATTTTCTGTTACGAAATTATACAGCTTAGAGCTACTTATTGCATTCACAAGGTCTACATTATCACTTGAAGAAACTACAAAATACATTACTGTACAAACTACTAAAATAATAATTAATGCCTTTGCAACACCTAAAACGCCGCCAAGAGATGCATTTAATTTACCTATTAACGGTATTTTATTAATATTTTCGAAGAACTTTGACACCATTCTGAGAAGAAGAGTTGCTACAACAAAAAGAACAAAGAACACGACAACCTTTGTTATTGTTATCATTACGTTGTATGCAAAGTCGTTTAAAACAGTAGCTATAAGCTGATTATTATCAATAACGCCCGGCATATGTATTCCTGCACCGATTGCATTTAAATTAATAATACCTAAGCTTTCAGCTAAATTAACCGCACTTTCAGGTAAAGATGAAATCATTGCATCAACTTTATCAGCAACTGACACATTTGCATTCATTTCATCAAGAACCTTTTCAAAGCCTTTTGAAACTGAATTCTTGATAAAAGAATCGTAAACAAACTGAGAAACCTCAGGTGTAAACATATAAGAAATGATTGTAGCAATAATCATAGAAAAAGTGTCAATCAAAGAAGATACAAAACCTTTTTTTGATGAACGAACGATTACAACTACGATTAATGCGATTATTATTGCATCAACAATAAAATTCATACAAATCCCCCTCACGATATTTCAAGAGTTGATTCACCGAACGAATAACATCTTGACACCTTATTTAACGAACTGACGTATGCGAATTTATCTGTGGGGCATACGCTATAGGCTTCGCCATCAATTGTAACCTCACCTATTTTAAGCCCACTTAAATTATAAACCAATAAACTGTTTTCGGCAAGAGCGAAAACGTATTTATCACTCATTGTTACACATTTAATCGTATATTCTGATTTAATTTCTGATTTCAGTTTTCCTCTTTCGTTATAAATGGAAATCTGATAATCATTCGCACTGCCGTATTTTGCAATAGCTACAACGTACTTACCGCTATCAGCATAATCAAATGAATTAAATTCACTTGAAAAATATTCTGTTACAGTTTCATATTTTTCAGCCTTTTTACCTATAGTAAAAACGCCCTCATCAGTAAATAAAGTAAGAGTATTTGTAGCGGTAAACTCTAAATCAAAAGCAGTAACGCCGTTGATTTTTTGTGTGTTTACAGGTTCGGCATAATCGAAACCGAAATATTGAACGCAACTGAATATCTCACCGTTTTCAGCACCTAATATGCAAACACCCGCATATTTACCGTTTCCTGCAAGTGCTATTGAGGTAATATGGTCATAAGCACTATTCCACTGAAAAACAACTTTATTAGTTACGGAATAAACTGTAAATTTACTTGTGGCATCTGTTGCTCTTGTACCAAAAGCATAATTCCCTGCTTTGCCATATTCGGCACAAATTATATCACCGTCAGCCTCACCGTTACTTACAACCTTTTTATCCGTTATAAGATAATAGCCTTTGTCACCCCTGTCAAACACTACCGCTTTATCACCGTTAATTGAAACTGCAGGAGAAGCGAAGCTATGAGGTTGGTTGTAAACTTCTTTACCATTTTGCGAGAAAACAACAAAATTTTCTGTCGTAAGTATTAAAATGTTATCACCAATATTTTTAATTGCAATAGTTGAATTAGTATTCGTCTGAATAGGGAATTTTTCAGAATTATTTGTAACGAAGGTTGTTACCCTTGCTGAAATTGCATCAAGAGGTATTATTCCCACTGTTGAAAGTATGTAAACTAAAATAAACACACCAACAAGGACACCGGCAATTATCATTTTACTCTTTGTTTTTTCAGAGAAACGAGGAATTTTGCCGTAACCTTCGTAACCGCTATTCAATTCAGTTAATTTCAGCTTCAATACTTTCACCTCCGTAAAAAACTTTATTAAGATAAAGACCGTCGGGAATTGCGGTAATCCCCGCTTTCGTTCTGTCTTTACTTTGTATAATTAACGGTATATCCTCGTAATTTATTTTACCGTTATTAACATAAAGCAAGGTTCCTGCCATAATCCTAACCATATTATAAAGGAATCCGTTGCCTTGGACTCTAAATTTAATTAAATCCCCGTCACGAAAAACAGATGCATCGTAAATTGTACGAACTTTACTTTTAACCTGTGCATCCGCTGCACAAAAGGCCGAAAAATCAAAGGTACCGATAAAATGCTTGGCTGCTTTATTCATCAATTCAACGTCAACGTCATATTTATAATTCATCGCCCTTTTATAATAAAACGGTGACGGTGTTTTTGTATTTTCAATAACGTATTCGTACTCTTTCTTTTCGCAGTCAAACCTCGCATTAAAATCAAAATCTACTTCTTTGCAAGAGTAAACGGAAATTTCACCGGGAAGCTTTGCCGACATCAATGCTACAGGAAAGCTTTCAACGGGTATGGTGGAATCGGTACGCACGTTAAAGAAAAACTCGTTAGCATGAACACCCGCATCAGTTCTGCTACAACCGATAATATTAACGTCTTCACCAGTTAGACGTTTAAAGGCTGATTTTAATTCGCCTTGGACTGTTCTTGCATTGTCTTGTTGCTGCCAACTGTGAAAAGCAGCACCCTGAAATGCTATTTTAAATAATAAGTTTCTCATATTACGTTTGGAAGCTTAATATTGAGAACAACAATACAAGAACAAACTATAACCATTATTACGGTTGCGATTACGTCACGGTACGTTAATTTCATTTGTCGCAGCCTTGTTCTTGTATTTCCGCCTGTATAGCATCTGCAGGACATCGCATCAGCTAACTCAATCGCTCTTTTGAATGCAGAAATAAAAAGAGGGATAAATATCGGGAAAAGAGCTTTAACTCTTTTAACTATTCCGCCACTTTCAAAATCGGCACCCCTTGCCTTTTGGGCAGACATAATTCTGTCAATTTCATCAATAAGTGTAGGAATGAAACGCAATGCAATTGTCATCATCATAGCAAAGGTATGAACGTCAACCTTAAACACCTTTAACGGTGAAAGAAGCTTTTCTATTGCATCGGTTAAATCCGTGGGTGAAGTTGTATAAGTAAGAAGCGAGCTCATTAGTAAGAGTGTTAAAATTCTTACAGCAATAAATATTGCCATATAAACTCCGCCGTCGGTTATAGTTATAAATTTCCACTCAAATAAAACGTTACCCTTTTGAGTGTAATACAACTGCAAAATAGTTGTAAGAAAAATAATCGGCAACAACGGTTTAAAGCTTTTAAGAATTATTTTCGGTGAAAGCCTTGATAACAAATAGGTAATTACGGCAAACCCGCATAAAAGCCCCATTGACCAGAAGTTTTTACATACGAAAATAAAAATGATAAAAGCAAAGGTGAGTATTATTTTTATCCTTGCATCTAATTTATGAAGAAAAGATTTTCCGGGGAAAAACTGCCCGATTGTAATATCCTTAACCATCGTTCTCCCCCTTTAAGTATTCAGTTATAGCTTTGACCGCACCGCTAACTGTAAAGGCTGTATTACCTAAATCAAAGCCTGCTTCTTTTAATGAAAGGAAAACAGTTGTAATTTCAGGAACATCTAATCCTAAAGAAGCAAGCTTCTCACCTTGAGAATAAACCTCTTCAATTGAACCCGAAAGCTCAACCTTTCCTTTATTCATAACGATAACCCTATCAGCAACAACGGCAACATCATCCATATTATGAGAAACAAAAATTATTGTACTACCTGTTTTCTTGTTGTAATCCTTTATAAGATGTAAAAGATTATTTTTGCCGACTGGGTCAAGCCCTGCAGTAGGCTCATCAAGAATAAGCACTTTCGGTTTCATCGAAAGAATACCTGCAATAGCTACTCTTCTTTTTTCACCGCCCGATAAATCGAAGGGTGATTTTTCAAGATAATCTTCAGTTAAGCCTACAAAACCGATTGACTCATACACTCTATTTTTAATTTCATCATCAGAAAGTCCCATATTTTTAGGACCGAAAGCGATATCGGCATAAACTGTAGATTCAAATAACTGCTGCTCGGGATATTGGAAGCAAAGACCAACGTTAAAACGGCAATTTCTTAATGCTTCTTTCGAAGAGTGAATATCTTTACCCTCGAATAAAACCTCGCCAGAATCGGCCTTTAAAAGACCGTTAAGGTGCTGTAAAAGTGTACTTTTACCTGAGCCTGTATAACCAATCACGGCAACAATCTCACCTTGTTCAAAATCAAGAAACACCCCATTAAA
>JAZUQS010000083.1:0-39932 GCA_045605825.1 Acutalibacteraceae bacterium | reverse complement strand
AAGAGGTCATGAGGTTACAAGCGTAGCTCTTCCTCCTCTTCCCGAAGGCGCACCTATTCCTAAGGAAATGAAGCTTGAATTCTGCAACATCTATGAGAAATCAGACGATGAAATCCGCGAGCTTCTCAAAGGTCACGATTGCTTCGTTTTCGCTGCAGGTATCGACGAAAGAGTTGAATTCCCCGCACCCGTTTACGATGCATACTATAAATACAACATTCAGCCCCTTGAAAGAATTCTTCCTCTTTGTAAAGAGGTTGGCGTTAAGAGTGCTGTTATCCTTGGCTCTTACTTTGCATACCTTGCAAAAGAGCGTCCCGATATGAAGCTTACAGAAAAGCATCCCTATATCAGAAGCCGTATTGATCAGGAAAACGTTGCTTTCTCATTTGCTGACGAAAACTTTGACGTAGCTGTTCTTGAGCTTCCTTATATTTTCGGTACTCAGCCCGGTAGAAAGCCTGTTTGGGTTATCCTTATTGAGCAGATTAAGAGAATGGATAAGCTTCCCTTTACAATGTATCCCGGTGGCGGTACAGCAATGCTTACCGTTCGTCAGGTTGGTGAGGTTATCGTTGGTGCTGCTGAAAAGTCAAAGGGTGCAAAAGCATGGCCTATCAGTATGTACAACTTAACCTGGAAGGAATTTCTTAAAATCGTTTATGCTGCAAGAGGTATGGGCGAAAACCGTAAGATTATAAGCGTTGCTCCTTGGATGATGCGTATGGGTCTTGGCGGAGTTAAGAAAGAATATGCTGCAAAAGGCATTGAAAGCGGTATTGACGTTGACGGCCTTGCAGATATTATGGATGTAAACCTTTTCATTCCCGACCGTTTCTCAAAAGAACTCGGTGCTACTGACGACGATATTAAAGCAGCTATCTTTGATTCTATCAAGGTTTCACAGGCTGTTTATGACGGAACAGTAGAATTGTTAGGTATGAAAGGCGAATAATTTTTCGTTATTTCGCACATCCTACGGCTTTTACCCAACCAAACTCGCGTATCTTCATACGCTTCGGGTTGTCTAAAAACCGTATTATGCACGAACTGACGAAAAATACTGTCGGTAAGTACTCTCGAGTATCTTAAAATAGACGTATAATAACAAAATAACAACAAGCAAATCTTACTGTTTAAGTCAAGGTTTGCTTGTTTTTTGTTTTCTAAAGTTTTGTAATAATTTACAAAATGCCCCTCATATACTTGTATTGAACTCGTATAGGAGGGTGTTTATGAATTACGATTATGATATCCGTGCAGTTGAATTAGGCAATTTTATTGTGGAAAATAAATCAACTGTCCGTGCAACTGCTAAAAAATTTGGAATTTCTAAATCTACGGTACATACAGACATTACAGTAAGACTCAGACGTATTAATCCTGCATTGTTTTCGGAGGTTCGAAAGGTGCTTGACGTTAACAAAGAGGAACGTCATATCCGAGGCGGAATCGCCACAAGAGAAAAATATAAAAAAGAAGCAATTTGTACCAAGTGATTATAAATTTATTGACAAAATTACTCTGAAATTGTATATTGAAGTATATATTATAAAAATAATTTCGGAGTGCTGTAATATGAAAAAATTTATAAGCTTATGCCTCGTTTCAATAATTCTTATTGCATTCTGCTCTTGTGGAAGAGGTGAAGAGGACGACGGTAAAGCCTTGTTGACCGCTGATTCTACAATTAACGTTACAAGTAATGCAGGTGTTATAACTCTTAACGAAGATGTTGCCGCTATTATGCTCGGTGTGTTTTCTCCCGAGCATTTAGGCTTAAGTGACGTAATAGAAAGTTATACTTTAAAATTAGGTGCAACAAAGGTTTTCGGTAAAGATGCTTGTCTTGTTGAAGCTTATGCTGAGGATAGTGATTCTCCCGAAGGGATTTTTGCTATTTTAGGGCAGGATTGTTATGTATTTAAAAATAATCAGTATATGCTTCTTACTGCTGACGGTCCCGTTGAAGTTACAACAAATCCAATAGTTACAAATTCAGTTGACGAGTCTGCGGGGGATGAAACAGGGGCTTCGGTATCAAACGAAACGACCGAAGCGGCTCAATCCACTACCCAACCCCAAACTAATCCTCAGTTACCCTCAGGTATGCAATATAATGAAGCGAATGATAAAAAACTTAAGGAAACCTTCTCTTCGTATTCAAAGGAAACGTTAGGTATCGAAAAAGAATTAGAAGAATACGTTTTGGTTGCAGTGGGGGGCACGGCTATAGCAGTTGACGGTGAAAAAGTGTACACCGTTCAAATCTATGAAAAAGACGGAACAAAAACTGCTTATAAATTAGCCATAAGCGATAATGGACCTTACAAATACAACACCGAAACACAAAAATTTGAAAAGCTTAACTAAAAAAAGATGTGTTTGCTCATTTTGAGTAAACACATCTTTTTATAATATTATGTTTCGAGAATCACGATTATGTTAATCGTAAATTGCTAAAATTTCAGCCGCTTTTTGTTTAACTGAATAAATAAGGTCATTAGGTGATTTAACCTTAACACGTCCGCCAAATTGGACAATCCAAGCCACAAGCCCTTCACTTGAAGCAACGTTAGTTCTTAAAACAAAATGCTCGTCATCGTATTTTTGTATTTTTACATTTTCTCCGAATCTGTCAAGCATCGGCTCAAGAGTATCGTTGTTGCAAATAAACTCAACCGGCTTTGGCTCACCGCTATACATATTAAAAAGCTTTGATGCATAATCAGCAGAATCAAAATAATTTTTATAATCGGAAACCTCTGAAAAATGCCGTGACGGTAAGCTCGTTTTTTCAAGATGTTTGATTTTATCTATCCTTAAATGCATAAGGTTATCGTATTTTTCATTGTTACAAACAAGATAATAGTGGTCGTCCGACCAAATAAGAGCATATGGACTTACAGTGAAGCTTTTTTCTTCCTTTGCAGTTTTGAATTCTTCTGTAATACGTCTTTTGGTGTAGGTGAAATTAACCTTTACTTTAGCTGAAATTGCCTCATCTAAAAGGCTTATTGTATAGTATATTTCTTCGTTTTTGCATTTAGGTCTGTTGTCAACATAAACTTGAGAGTGAAGAATTTTAGCCTGCTTTTCGCTTGCAAAACTTTCGATTTTTTGTACAAGCTGATTTGTTTTCTTTTGAGAAATAAAGTTTGCCGCTTGTACTGCATCTGAAAGAAGGCGTATTTCAGCAAGTTCAAATTCTCTTGCACCTAAAAAATAACCGCCTCTGTTTTTTGAGCCTGTATGAATGATGTCAAAACCGTATTCTCTTAAAATATCAATATCATTATAAATAGATTTTCTTTCCGCGGGAATATCTAACTGCGAAAGCTCGTCGCAAATTTCAGTTGCGGCAAGGTAATGGTTTTCATCGGTTTTCTTTCTTAAAATATCAACGATATAAAGTAATTTTAACTTTGATTTTTGAACTCCTGCCATGAAAATGCACTCCTTAAAAGGTTATGAATTCATTGAAATAATTTTACTATAAAAATGAGGTTTTGTAAATAATAAATGCAATGAGATATTTACAAAAAGAGGGTATAGGTGTATAATTAAAATGTATTTTTATGTGGTTTTATAAAATAGTTTACTTCTTTTTTGCGAATGTGTGGTGTTAGAATGATTGGCTTAAAAATCGGTATGGATATAGGCACGGGTAATGTAACCGCCGCTATTGACGGTAAAGGTGTTGTCCTTTGTGAACCTGCCGTACTTGCTCTTGAAAGAGAAACCGGTGAAGTTATTGATGCGGGTAAAAAGGCTTTCGAAATGACGGGCAGATGCCCCGATGCAATTAAGCTTACAAGACCCTTGCTTTCAGGCGGTATCGCCGAGCTTGAAAACAGTGAAAAGCTTATTCGCACTTTTTTAGAACGTATTTGTAAAAATAAAATATTTAAACCGGTTGTCGCCGCAACTATGCCTGCAGGTATAACCAATCTTGAAAAACGAAACATTTTAGACTGTATTCTAAAAGCGGGTGCGGGTAAGGCGGTGCTTATTGAAGAACCTCTTGCAGCGGCTTTGGGTATTGGGGTGAATCCCGAAATGCCATACGGCACAATGATAGTTAATATCGGTGCCGGAACGACGGGCGTAGCTGTTGTTACTATGGGTAGCATTGCAGTTGCCAAAAGTGCTTCAGTGGGCGGTGACGATATGGATAGGGTTATAAAAACCTATCTTAAAAATAACCGTGGTATTGAGGTCGGCAGGCTTACCGCTGAAGAATTAAAACAGCTTATCGGCGGAGCTAAAGTCCGTGAGGAAACTATTGCCGCAGTTGCAAAGGGAAAGGATACTGCAGACGGGATGCCTTTATTCTTTGAGGTTATCGCCCAAGAAATAAACTTCGCAATAAGAGATTGTGTTGATGAAATTTGTAAAGCGATTACAGACGTTCTTGAGGTTACACCACCCGAGCTTGTAAATGATATTACCGATAGCGGTATTTTCCTTTGCGGAGGAATGTCAAAGCTTTACGGTATTGATAAATATATTGAAGAGGTTACGGGAATACGTGTGAAAATCCCCGGTAACGAAAGCCACGTTTCAGCTTTAGGTTGCTTGAGAGCATTAAATGAAGAGAATTATTTGAAGCAAAACGGCTATCATTTTGTTACTCTTGAAATATTAGAGTGAGTATAAAAAGTAGTTTGTTTTTAGACTACGCAAAACATATGAGGTGAACAATGAAACTTCTTGTTATAGACGGAAACTCGATTCTTAACCGTGCCTTTTACGGTGTAAGGCTTTTAAGTACCAAGGACGGCAGATACACTAACGGTATATTCGGCTTTATGAATATTTTTCTTCATCTGCTTGAAGAGTACAAGCCCGATAGTGTTGCCGTTGCTTTTGACGTTAAAGCACCTACCTTCCGTCACGAAATGTACGATGAATATAAAGGCACAAGAAAGCCTGCACCGTCAGAGCTTATAGAGCAATTTCCAACATTAAAAGAGCTTTTAGGGTATTTGGGCTATTCTGTAATTGAAAAGCCGGGCTATGAAGCAGACGATATTTTGGGTACTTTATCAGCGGCTTGCGGAAAAGATGATTTTTGTTATATTGCGACGGGTGACCGTGACAGCTTGCAGCTTGTTAGGGACAACGTAAACGTTGTTTTAGCAACAACCAAAATGGGTAAATCTGTAACTACGGTTTACGACCGAGATAAGATAAAAGAGGTTTACGGAGTTGAGCCCGAGCAGCTTATTGATATCAAAGCTATTCAGGGTGATACATCTGACAATATCCCCGGTGTTGCAGGTATCGGTGAAAAGGGTGCTCAAGAGCTTATAAGTAAATTCGGCTCTGTTGATTATATTTATGAAAACATTGAAACTATTGACGTTAAAGCGGGTATTCGTGCTAAACTCGAAGCATCAAGAGAGAATGCATTTTTAAGTAAAAGGCTTGGTACGATTTGCCTTGAAGCACCTATAGACCGAAATATAGAAAACTACTCAATCAAAAGCCCCGATACAGTAAAAGCATCAAATCTTCTTATGTCTTTAGAAATGTCAAAGCTTTTAGGCAGACTTAATTTTGACGAAGAAGAAATTGCTTCAAAATCTGATGCGAAAGCGGTTAAGCTCTATGAGGTTACGGATACTGATGAATTTTTGAGTAATTTAAGAGCAACAGGGAAAGCATACTTTACAACGAAGTTCAATAACGGCGGTATTGAATATATTTTGTTTAAAACTACCGACGGGGTTGCTCTTGTGGGTAATTATGACTTTATGTTTATGAGCTTTGCTACTGAGTTTTTCTGTGACGAAAGCATCAGTAAATTTACTGACGATTCAAAGCAGCTTTACGGCTTTTGTGACGTTAACGGAATTGAGGTTAAAGGCATTGTGCTCGATACATCTCTTGCGGCTTATCTTCTTAATCCCAATTCATCGGATTATTCCGTAAAGGTTTTAGCAGGGGCGTATTCCTTGTCGCCCGTAAAGATAGAAACTGAAGATTTATACGATTTTTATCAGGCTGAAAAAGAATACGTTGACAGTGCTGCATATATTGAATCATTAAGCGTAAAGCTTTCATCTGCAATTAAAGAAAATGAGCAGGAAAAGCTTCTCGATGAAATAGAGTTGCCTCTTGCAAGAGTACTTGCATCTATGGAAAAAACAGGCTTTTGCGTTGATAAAGAGGGTCTTGAAAAGTATAATGAAAAAATTTCTGCAGAATTAGAAAACAGCCTGAAAAATGTTTACGGTATGGCGGGGTGCGAATTCAATCTTAATTCACCAAAACAGCTTGGCGACGTTTTATTTTCAGAGGATAAATTAAATCTTCCTCACGGTAAGAAAACTAAAAATGGCTATTCTACTAATGCGGACGTGCTTGAGGGCTTAAGAGATAAGCACCCCATAATTAACGAAATTCTTCGCTACAGAGGTCTTATGAAGCTTAAATCCACCTATTGCGAGGGGCTTTTAAAGGTTATTGATAACGATGGCAGAATCCATTCAACCTTAAATCAGACCGAAACAAGAACAGGCAGAATTTCCTCTGCAGAGCCTAATCTTCAAAATATCCCTGTTAGAACGGAGCAGGGTAGAGAATTAAGGAGATTTTTTATCGCCGATGAGGGTAAAGTTCTTGTAGATGCCGACTATTCACAAATTGAGTTGAGAGTTTTAGCGGCTCTCGCTGATGATAAAAATATGATTTCCGCTTTCTTAAGCGGTGCGGATATCCATTCTATTACCGCTTCTCAGGTTATGGGTGTCGCTTTAGAGGACGTAACACCCGACGACAGAAGAAAAGCAAAGGCTGTAAACTTCGGTATAGTTTACGGTATCGGTGCGTTTTCACTTTCAAATGATATCGGTGTTTCAGTAACTGAAGCAGACAGATATATTAAGGGTTATCTTGCAAATTACAGCGGAGTTGCAGCATTTATGGAAAATGCAAAGAAATCTGCTAAAGAAAAAGGCTATGCTGAAACATATTTCGGAAGAAGAAGATACCTTCCCGAGCTTCAGGAGAAAAATGCAATCAGAAGAGGCTTCGGTGAAAGAGTAGCTATGAATATGCCTATTCAAGGTACTGCGGCCGATATTATTAAAATTGCAATGATAAGAGTTTATGAACGCTTAAAAGCAGAATATCCTGAAGCAAAGCTTATTATGCAGGTACACGATGAGCTTATTATTGAAACACCTGAAAAGGATGCGGAAAGTATAGTTTCACTTCTTAAGGCTACAATGGAGAATGCTTGTAAACTGGCTGTTCCACTTACTGTTGAGGTTGAAAGCGGAAAGACTTGGTATGATACAAAATGACGGATTTGTTTTTTGAAAAAATGACGGAGCAGCATATTTCTCGGGTTGCAGAGCTTGAGAAACAATGCTTTTCTACTCCGTGGAGTGAAACGGCTCTTTCAGAAGAGTTATCAAACAAATTTGCAAGGTTTATTGTTGCTTTATCAAAGGGTGAGATTGTCGGTTATATAGGCTCTCACAACGTTTTGGGCGAGGTTTATATTACAAACGTTGCCGTTTTCCCCGAATACAGAAAAAACGGCTTCGGCGAAGCACTTATTAAAAAGCTTATAGAAGTAATAAAAGATGAAAATGCAGATTTTATAACTCTTGAAGTAAGAAAAAGCAATATTTCTGCAATAAAATTGTACGAAAAATGCGGATTTTGTGCGGTTGGGGTAAGAAAAAACTTTTACGAAAAACCGTGCGAGGATGCTATTTTGATGACAAAAAATTTAAATTGATACGGAGATAATTTATGAAAATTCTCGGAATTGAAAGCTCATGTGATGAAACAGCTGCATCAGTTGTTGAAGACGGCAGAAAAGTGCTTTCAAACGTTATAGCTTCTCAGGTCGAGGAGCATAAAATATATGGCGGAGTTGTGCCTGAAATCGCATCAAGACGACACGCTGAGGCTATATGCGGAGTAGTGGATAAAGCCTTATCTGATGCAGGTTGCACCCTCGACGATATAGATGCACTTGCGGTTACGTATGCCCCCGGGCTTATCGGTGCGCTTTTAGTAGGTGTGAATTATGCAAAAGGTCTTTCTTACTCAACGGGGCTCCCTCTTGTTCCCGTTCACCATTTAAGAGGTCATATTGCGGCTAATTATATATCTGACGAAAATATAGAGCCCCCTTTTATTGCCCTTGTTGTTTCTGGCGGTCACAGTCATATAGTTAACGTGAAAAGCTATACTGATTTCGAAATTATCGGCAGAACACGTGACGATGCAGCAGGTGAGGCGATGGATAAAGCCGCAAGAACGGTAGGTCTTCCGTATCCCGGCGGTGTGAATCTCGATAAAATATCAGTAAACGGTGACGAAAATAAATATAAATTCCCTGTTCCGAAAATATCAGATTCAAAATATGATTTTAGTTTTTCAGGTTTAAAAACATTTGCGGTTAATCTTGTTCATAACGCATCTCAAAAAGGGGAAGAAATCAAAGCAGAGGATTTAGGAGCGTCTTTTATAAAAGCGGTAACTGATATTCTTGTTGCCCATACGATTGATGCTGCAGAAGAATTCGATGTAAAGAAAATTGTTCTTGCTGGTGGCGTTTCAGCGAACTCACGTTTAAGAAGAGTTATGACTGAAAAATGTAAATGTAAAGGCATAGACCTTTATATGCCCGAAATGAAGTATTGCGGTGATAACGGAGCCATGATTGCATCTCAGGGCTATTATGAATTTATAGCAAAAAAAGATAGCGAAGAATTTCATAATTTATCCTTGAATGCAATTGCAACAAAATCCATAGATAAGGTGTAAAAATACCGGATAATGCAAAAAATTATGCAATTCATCATTAAGTTTAACAGTTTTTTTGTTATATGTTTGGTAATTATGATAGTATAATTTTTATGAATTTTCTTGAATTTCCTTGACAAATATGTTATAATTCAACCGTATAAGTTTATACTTAACTGTATTATGATTTGGAGGAATCACAAATGAAGAAAAACTTCAAGAAATCTTTAGCTGTGTTATTGGCTATTATGATGCTTGTTTCTGTTGTAGGTGTAACTGCTTTAGCTGCTACATACACAATTACATTCCAGGCAACATCAAATGCAGATAAAGGTCAAACACAGACAGCAACCCGTACATTCAGCAAAAAGGGTGATATCATCATCCTTCCCACAAAGGAAGAATTGACATTTACCCGTGAGGGTTATGACCATGTTGGTTGGTCAACAGGTTCAACAGGTGCTACAAAGCACGGTGACTTCGGTGGCGAATATAAAACAAACAAGGCTTCAAACTACAAAATGTATCCTGCATGGCAGGCAAAGGTTTTCAAGGTTACATACACAGCAGGTGCTTATGGTGTAGGTGCAGACGTTGTTGTTGATGCAACATACAACAAAGCTGTTAAAATCAGTGGCGCTCTCTTCACTCGTGAAGGCTACACTCAGGTAGGTTGGGCATTAACCGAAGGCGGCGAACAGGAATACAAGCTTAACCAGACTGGTGTTAAGTTTGAGGCAGATGCAGTTCTTTATCCTGTTTGGGTTAAAGATGTTTACAATGTTGAAACAAGTATCAACTCTGTTGATTTTGGTTCGGTTTGTGTAGGTTACACAACTCCTGAAAAACAGACTCTTGTTATTACTAACAACAGTAACGTTGAGATTTCATACACAATTCCTACTTCTGCTAACTACACAATTGTAACTTCAGGTTCTTCAACGTTAGATGAAGGTGCTTCATTTACGGTTACAATTCAGCCTAAAGCTAATTTAGCAGTAGGTATGTACAACGAAACCTTAAACTTCGTTGCTAATAAAGACGTTGTTTCTTTCTCAATACCCGCTAAATTTTCTGTTAACGATCACGCATTCGTTAGATATGAATCAAACGGCGACGCTACATATTCACAGGACGGTACAAAAACAGCTGAATGTCTTAACGGCTGTGGTACTAAAGATACTCTCCCTGACATTGGTTCAATGAAGGTTTACGGTGCTGAATACAACACAGTTGTAGGTCTTGCTGACGAATATATCTATCACAGAACAGTTCGCTTCACAGCTTACGGTAGCGGTAGCGATTATAACGAAGCAGAAACAGTTGACGGTGCATTAAGATACGTTCCTGTTTCATGGTATGTAAATGATGATTTTAACGGCACATTTACTGATAACTACGACGTTAACTTCACTCATACAATTTTCGGTAACTACACTCTTACTATCGACTATGTTCAGGAAGAGTTTGACGGCGAATCAGGCACATGGGTTCCCACAGGCGAAACTGATCAGAAAACATTCGAATACAGTGTAGGTGCAACTGCAGAAGAAAAACAGGAAATTCAGAGACCTCAGACAATCCTTGGTATTCTCTTCGGTCTTTTCGAAATGCTCTTCTCTCTTCTCGGTATTGGTGCATAATTAATTTAATTATAATACAGTAAAATAAATCATCACCGTTGCGTTTTGCAACGGTGATTTTTCTTGAAAAATGATAGTCTCTGTGTTATATTCGTATTGTATGGTTTAAATAAAAAAATATATCTGTTTCTAGCAGGTGATATAATGAATAAAAATATTATAATAGCTGGTGGTGGGCACGGCGGTATTGTTGCGGGTGCTCTTCTTGCAAAGAAAGGCTTCAACGTAACGGTTTACGAGAAAAACAGCCGTGAAAATATGGGTTACGATTGGACCGATATTTTTGCTCCTAACGCTCTTTCTGTTGTAGGAATTCCTATGCCCGATGAAAGTCTTTATGAATACAAAACTGATATGACTTTTTATTCAACTAATGAGAAAAAAGCTATCCGTCAAAGAGTGCCTGAGGATGAGCTTGAAATAAAAATGGAGCGACGTGATATTTATAATCACATTATTTCATTCGCTGAAAAATGCGGTGTGAAGTTTGTGTATTCTTGTAATATTGAAAAGCCGATTTCAAAAAACGGCAGAGTTATAGGGATTAAAACCGATAAAGGCGACTTTTACGGTGATTTAATAATTGATGCCTGCGGTTGCAATTCACCCGTAAGGACAAATCTTAACCACGGATTAGGTATACAAAATCAAATGGGAGCTTTTGAGCGTTTTTATGTTTACAGAGCCTTCTATAACAAAGCTGTAGAAAATGAGGTCGAAGATAAATATAAAGTATGCCTTTTCCCTGATAACGTTTTAGGTATCGGTTGGGTTGCAACTGAAGATGAGTATACTGATTTGCTTATAGGCAGATTTGAGCCGTTTACTTTAGACGAGGCAGAGAAAAGCGCAGAAAAATTCCGTCAGCGAAACGAAAGCTTGGGCACAGAAATTGTTCGTGGCGGTCAGTTTGTTCAAATACCCGTAAGGCACACCTTATCCGTTATGGTAGCTGACGGCTATGCGGCAATAGGCGACTCCGCTTTTATGACAGTACCAATTATTGGTTCAGGTATTGCTAACTCTTTTAAAGCCGCAAAGATATTAGCTGATGCAGTAATTGATGATATATCGGGTGAATATACCGCAAAAACACTTTGGCGTTATCAATATAATTATTATAAAGCATTAGGCTCGGGGTTGTCGCAATTAGCAACAGTAAAGCTTCTTTTAACAAGACTAACTCCGAATGAGCTTGACTACATATTCGAAAACGATATATTAACGTGGCGAGAAATGACGATAACCGCAAATAGCACAAGTCTTAAAAGCTTTATTCATATTGCCTCTGACATGCCCAAAAGAGGAATTGCTATTGTTAAAGACAAAGCTTTATTAAAGAAACTGTTAAGCGTAGGTGAGGATATAGCTAAAGTAGTAGCAGTATGCCTTTCAATGCCAAAAGCCTACGATAAAGAAAAGGTGCATAAATGGGCAAGAAAATACGATAGTATATTTAAGGTGTAAAATAAAATCGCTGTTGAATTTATTACTAAACTTCAACAGCGATTTTGTTTTATATAAAGAAAAGCTTTGATGCAACAATCATCACAACAAGGAATATAACGTTTATAAAAGTAAACATCAAAAAATATTTTTTAGTGTGACCGGGGTAAAGAATTCTGAATTCGCTAAATGTTATAAGGCTTGCGAGTGATGCGATAAGAGTACCCGTACCACCAATATTTACACCGAGTAAAAGTGAATGATAATCGTTAGTAAATTGCGATAAAAGAATCGCAGAGGGAACGTTGCTTATAAACTGACAGGAAAGGGTAGAAACTAAAAGAGTATCCTTTTCAAGAAGAGAGGAGATAAAGTCGTTTACTACGTCAATTCTTGATAAATTACCCGAGAAAACAAAGAAAAAGAAGAAGGTGCCTAAAAGACCGTAGTCAACCATCAAAAGAGATTCTTTATCAACAATAAGAAGAATGATCGGTATTAAAACGAGTCCAAGCTGATAGGGGATGACTCTGAAAACAATAAGTATAGAAAGGACAAAAAGAATAAGGTAAAGAATAGTTTTAGGTTTATTTAATTTTTCGGGGAATTCTTCTTTAATTGAAAGCTTTTTTGGCTTCACAAAAAAACAAGCGATTATAAGCATTACGATTGCAAGCACAAATGGCGGAAACATTATTTTGCAAAATTCAGCGGTGGGTATATTGAAGAATGAATATAAATATAGGTTTTGAGGATTGCCGAATGGGGTGAGCATACCGCCTAAATTTGCCGAGATATTTTGAAGAATGAAAAGATACGCCATATGCTTTTCGTTGTTTGTAGAAGAAAGAGCAAGGTAGCCTAACGGCAAGAAAGTAATAAGAGCCATATCATTTGCAATAATCATTGAGCCTATAAAGGTAATACAAATAAGAGTTATAAATAAAGTTCTTAAGTTCCCTGTAATTAAAACAATACGCCTTGCAAGAATTGTAAAGAATTTAATATTTCTTAAAGCACAAACTACCGCAAGGGTTAGAAATAAGCAAACGAGCGTTTTCCAATCAAAATATGACAAATATTCTTTATCAGGCGGTACAAAAAAGCAAGTAGCAAGAGCCGCTAAAACTGCAACACAAAAAACTGTGTTCTTTTTTATAAATTTTACAATAGGCATATCCATTCTCCTTCGGGTGTAAATCAGAACACCCTTAAAAACACTGTTTGCAATAATACACCTATTCGACTCGTTTTTCAAGAGAAAAAGCAAAAATAAAAAAGGTATTTGTACTCTTAAAATACAAATACCTTTATGTATACTTGATTAACCTCAATACATTGTTTTAGAAAGTACGAAGCAAGTCCAAAGAGCAATTACAAACAAGCCTTCGGCGGGGATTGCAAGCTTTGTGTACGGGCATTTCCAGCCTTTGTCAACACAAAGGAAAATTGTTCTTGTTACGAAAACCGTTGTTGCAAAGAAAAGACCGCCAATCATTGAGTAATAAGGGGTTTTTAGTGCAAGCATAAGGAATAACAGAAATCCGCCTAAAGCACCTGAAATACCACCGTAATAAACTCGAATTTCAGTAATACCTGCATTATCAACGGGTTTAACTGAAAAGCTTTCCGCATTCTTCAAGGGTTTCGTGATAAACACAACCGCCATACCGAAGAAATAAAGAATAAGACCGATAGTTGCTACTGCAGCGGGGATATTTGATAACAAAATCTCTTTCATAAAACCATCTCCTTTAAGGGTATTTTACTATGGATTGAATGGAAATGCAAGGTGTGTGAAAGGTCGCTTACAGAAGACTATGGTGGTTTTTTGTGTTGTGATACTTTTCAAAGCTAAATTCCTTAAATCTACCGAATATAATAGGTCGTGACAATACAAGATGAATTGTGAATGAAGGAACGGTAAAAAACATAAATAACCACAAAGAAAGCCAAGCAATAAGTGTACCTGAAAACCAAGTAAAAGAAATAATCAGGTACATAACCAAGAGAATCCAACCGGTTTTCTGAAATAATATCAAACCGTTGCAAAAATTTACAGCGTGCAGACAGTTTTCTTTAAAATGTGACATACGTAACTTTTGAGAAAAAGTATATTTTTTATTTAGTTTCTTTACCGCTGTTTTGCTTCGGTGCATTTTGAGTAGAGAAACTAATAACAGATGGTTTTCTAGGTATGAAAACAGAAACATAAATACAGAAAGTAAGATACATGCTGAAGGCTGTTCGGATATGTTTTTTATTATTTGTGGCATAAAATCACCTTTATAGAATAATTGATTTGTGAATACAATGTGTATGTTGTTGGTATTGTAGCGATTCAATTATTCTGTATATCTTGTAAACGTAATAAATAATCGTTGTATGTATAATGTTCATCGCTTTGATAAACAAAACTATGGCAAAAATCTAATGAAGAAACTAATCTTTCTGAAAACGGATCCGATTCATCAAATAAATCCAACATATCACTTTTGTTATGGATTAGTATATCTTTTGTGCAAAAAAGTTCATTTTCTCTATTTCCGTAAGGATACATGTTCCCGTGCCTGCAAGTCATACAACAAGCAATTTTGACGTTTTGAGGAAGTTTTACCTGTAAATCAGCGAAAGTATCTACCCAAAGATAATCTGTCCCTTTACCTGTGTAGTTGTTGCTGCTGTAAATAACAGATTTTTCTGAAAGAGGGTGAGTTAGATTTTCGTCATCATCGTAATTGATTTGTATAGGTACAAGAGTTTTGCCTGATGGCGTAAGTAAATGGATTTCTGATTTAATAGACTTTTTCATTTTTCTTTTTCCTTTGCGGTGTTGATGGAAGCGATAAGCGTAACACGAATGCTTGTACAGCCTCTGTCGTAGGCTTTGTATTCTTGTTCAGAGATATAATTTGTTTTATAAAGCAATTCAAGCCAATATCCTGTTTCGTTTGCTTCCTTTAAGGCGATTTGTAATTTTGAAATAAAGTCAGCTTTGCTGTGAGCATACTGCGCTTCTCGAATATTAGCACCAATGGAAGTGCCACTTCTACCAATTTGATTAGAAATAATCGATTCTCGTTTTTCTTTAAGGTTTTTTACAAGATTTACGATGGATATAGCAAAATCCATAGATTCAACAGATAGTTTATCATTTCTCATTAAAACACCCTCTTTTATTCATTGTAACATAAAGTTTTCAAGTTTTCAATGAAGCATTTGCTAAAGCAAATATGAAGCAAATTTGTTTCACAAATTTATGAAGTAGTCGCAAAGCTCCTATGAAGCGAAGCGCTAATGTGCGAAAGCACGCTTCATAGCCGAAGGTTGCTTCATAACGAAAGTTACATAATGCACCGAAAGGTGCGCTTCATTGAAAAAAGACTTGCGAAAGCAAGTCTTTTTTCTGGTGGAGATGGCGGGAGTCGAACCCGCGTCCGAAAACCTATTCCCGAAACTTTCTACGAGCGTAGTCTATCTTTTAAAATTCCCTTAGGTTTACGCCGAAAGACAGGCTTAAACCCTCGGTAGCCCTTTAAGCCGTGACAAAGTACAAGGCTATCCTTTGTTCACGTGCACCGCTAAACGACGCCCTTATCTGAGTCGCGGTACTCTCAGTAAGGACGGCAGCTGACTTAAGCAGCTGCTAAAACTGTTTTATTATTGTCAGTTATTTTTAGAATTGCGGCTTTTATAGAGGTACCGCACCTCTGCTCGCTTATAACGGTTCAAAATCCCCGTCGAAATCCTTTCATCCCCAAAAGGTATGATTTATCATATACATATACTCAATTACTTTGAGTATATGTATATGTAATAATTTTATTCAATGGTTATTCTAACTGTTGTGTTATCTTCTGCTACTACGTTAAGCAATTCGCCTGTTGCACCGTTTTCTACAAGTGAAAGTATTTCGTCTAACTTAATGCTGTCTATTGCACCGTTTCCCATAATCCCTGAAATGCCGTTTCCGATTTTTGTGAAATTTTTTACCATCATAAAAGGTAAAGAAACGTTAACGGGATTTTGGCCGGGTTTTAATACGTTGATGTTGATTTTTAATTTGCTTGTATCAACAGGTTCACTTGTTTTTTCATATGTTTTATTCTCTGTATTGCTTTCAGGCTTCTTACCTGTTAAAAGCTGGTCGGTTGTCATACCGAGAATTTCGGCTATTTTAGGTAAAAGCTGAATATCGGGGCAAGAAATATCATTTTCCCATTTTGAAACAGCTTGTGCAGAAACGTCAAGCATCTGAGAAAATTCTTCCTGCGTGTAGCCGTGTGCTTTTCTTGCTTCGGCTATACGTGAGCCTATTGTACTTGAAGCATCGAAAACAAAACTATTCTCATTTTGAACTATAGGCTCGAACTCTTCTTCATTGTTATGTTTCTTTTTACTGAATATTGACATTTTCAAAACTCCTTTCGGTAGTTGCTACCGTTTTTGTATCTTCATTGTAGCCTTAAAGCGTAAAAAAATGAAGAGAACAAAGGTTGAAAGGCAATAAAAACGATAAACTATTAGTTGTTTTTTCTGAATTAACGACTAAACCAACGGTTGAAAAGCTGTTTTTTAAGCTTTTATGTGAATTATTGATTTCTAAAAGCCATATTTCTTTCAATATCTCTTTGTGCAGATTTTTTAGCCTCTGCTTCTCGTTTGTCGTAATTTTTTTTACCCTTGCAAAGACCGATGAGCATTTTAGCCCTGCCTCTTTCGTTAAAATAAACGGAAAGGGGGATGAGTGAGCAGCCTTGCTGCTTAACCTCGCCCATAAGCTTCATAATTTCTTTTTTATGCATCAAAAGTCTTTTAGGTCTTAATGGGTCGCGATTGAATCGGTTACCCATCTCATAAGGCGAAATATGAACACCGTTTGCAAGCATCTCACCGTTTACAACGTTGCACCAGGAATCCTTAAGATTCATTTTACCTGCACGTACTGATTTTACCTCAGTACCGAAAAGCTCGATGCCTGCTTCGTAGGTCTCAAGAACGAAATAGTCGTGGTATGCCTTTTTGTTCTGTGCAACAGTTTTATTTTCTTGTTTAGCCACAACCATCCCTCCTTGTAAACATTATTGTAGCTTGTGGTTAATTGGACTTAAAGTTCACTTCTGCCAGATAACGCTCTCATAAGAGTAACATCGTCGGCATATTCGATATCTGCACCTACAGGTATACCGTAAGCAAGACGGGTGACCTTTACACCGAAAGGCTTTATAAGCTTGCTTATATACATAGCCGTAGTATCACCCTCAATTGTAGGGTTTGTAGCCATAATTATTTCAGCTATATCGCCTGAAGATGCTCTTTCCACAAGGCTTTTAATAGTAAGCTGCTCGGGACCGATACCGTTCATAGGTGAAATAACACCGTGTAAAACATGATAAACACCGCTGTATTCACGGGTTCTTTCCATAGCAAGAACGTCTCTCGGGTCTTCCACAACGCAAACCAAACTTTTATCTCTGTTTACGCTTTCGCAAACAGGGCAAAGCTCGTTTTCAGTAAGGTTGTGACAAACTGAGCAACGGTGAATTTTAGTGTGAGCATCAATTATAGCGTTAGCAAATTCTTTTGCTTCATCATCCGTTAAATCAAGCACGTGAAAAGCCATTCTTTGAGCAGTTTTTCTGCCTATTGAAGGCATTTTCTGGAATTGCTCAATAAGTTTTTCAAGTGCGGCAACATCGTATGACATATCAGAAACCGAAACCTGCAGGGAGACCGAGACCGCTTGTAGCACTGCCCATTCTCTGCTCCATTGTGTCGCTTGCTTTACGGATAGCTTCGTTAGTAGCGGCTATAATCATATCAGAAAGAATTTCAACGTCATCGGGGTCAACTACCTCGGGCTTGATGTTAACTTCAAGCACCTCGTGTTTGCCGTTTACTTTAACCTCAACAGCACCGCCACCTGCACTTGCTGAATATTCTGCTGCTTCAACCTCTTCTTGAATACGAGCCATTTCTGCCTGCATATCCTGGAGCTTTTTCATCATAGCTGCCTGAGAGTTTCCGCCGCCTTGATTAGGAATTCTAGCTTTCATATATTATACCATCCTTTTAAAAGTTTTATTCTTCAACAATAAAATCAATGTTGTGTTTGTCTAATTTACTAATAAATGAGTCAATAGGCTCTGCATCGTCATCAGCCGTGGGTGATGAGCCGTCGTTGTATATCATAGGCTTAAGCTTTTCACCCGTTGCTCTCATAAGAGCTTCGGCAATAGAATCTGCATGAGCTTTTTGGGTAAACATCAAGGAAAATGCGGTGTTTTTCGCCTTGATAAAAACAGTGTTACCTGCTCTGTAAGCAGTGGAACCCATAAGCATAGGGCCTAAAGGCTTGTTGATTTTTGACAATTGGTTAAGTGTGTTTTCCCAAGCGGCAAAAGGTACGGCATTATCAGTATCAAGAACAATACCTGTATCAACGGGTTGCTTATTTTGAGGCTCTTCCTTTATAACCTCAACGGGTTTCGGTTGAGGTGCTTCAACCTCTTGAATAGTATCTGCAGCCTCTTTAACCGTATCAGTCGGAATAGCATATTCCTTTTCTATTGGTGGCTCGTCAAAGGGGATATCATCAAAATCCTCTTCAACAGCAATAGCCTCTTCTTTAGGGGATTTGAAGGGGTTTTGGAATTCATTTGTTTCGTTGTCGTCTTCTTCAACAACATTCTGCGGTTGTACAGGTGAAGGTGTCGAAGAAATCTTTTCAACCGCCGATGTAGCAACTACTTCACTTATCTGTTGCGGTGTGGAAGTTACCGTTACACCTTGAGCTTTTATAAGCATTAATTGAGCCTCAAGCTCGTCAATTCTTCTTACTATAGCCTCGTTGTCTGTAGAAAGAGCAGGGGTACAAAGTCGAATTAAGGTTGTTTCTGTCTGTGCTCTTTGATGAGAGCTATATTTTAGCTGAGAAGCTTCTTTGCAAAGAGTTTCCATAATATGAAGAAGAGAACCGTAAGTCATTTTTTGACCGTTTTCTTTATACTTTGCAAGCTCATCAGGAGTTGAAACTATAAACTTTTCAGGGTTTTTGGTGGTTTTTGCCATCATTATATTTCTGAAATGGTTTACAAGCTCACTCATAAGACGCTCCATATCGCAAGAGGAGGAATGGAGTCTATCAATAATACTTAAAACGGCAGAGCTGTCACCATTTAAAATAGCATCTGAAATTTCAAAAAGATAATCTTTACCTAAAAGACCGGCTGCATTACCAACAGTTTTTACGGTAATAGGCTCGTTGTAGCCTGCACATTGGTCAAGAATGGAAAGTGCATCACGTAAAGCACCGTCGGCAACTCTTGCTATAAGAAGAGCGGCATCGTTATCTAACTGAAGCTTTTCGTTTTCTGCAACGGTTAAAAGTCTTTGAGCAATATCCTCAGGCGGAATTCTTCTGAAATCAAATCGCTGACATCTTGAAAGAATAGTTGCGGGAAGCTTTTGGACTTCTGTTGTTGCGAGAATAAATAAAACGTGTTGGGGAGGCTCTTCAAGCGTTTTAAGAAGTGCGTTAAATGCACCCGAAGAAAGCATATGAACCTCGTCTATGATATAAACTCTGTATTTTGCGGCGGCAGGGGTGAAATTTACCTCGTCACGCAAATCACGGATGTTATCAACGCTGTTGTTACTTGCAGCGTCAATTTCGGTAACGTCAAGAATTGAGCCATCGTCAATGCCACGGCAAATTGAGCATTCGTTACAAGGGCTTCCATCCTGAGGGTTAAGACAGTTTACTGCTTTTGCGAGAATTTTTGCACAGGTAGTTTTACCCGTTCCTCGTGAACCGGTAAATAAATAAGCATGTGAAAGTCGTCCTGAAGATATTTCATTTTTTAGCGTTTCTGTAATGTGGTTTTGACCTGATACGTCTGAAAAAACCTGAGGTCGCCATTTTCTGTATAATGCTCTGTACAAGGTGGTCACATCCGTTCACAAAATTACAAATTAAATAATATCTAAGCAATTTGTAGTTAGGAGTGAGGAGTTGGGAGTGTAGGGGAAGCAAACTTCCGAACATTGTATTGCTTTATTGTAGCAAATACAACTCTGTTGAATTTACTTTGTTTTGTACTGAGGAGTATAAGGTTTCGGTTTGTCAACATTATAATTGCCGTGCGTAGCACCCGACATTCCTCACTCCTCATTCCTCATTCCTCACTTTTTTATTTACCTCGTAGGTAAATAAAAAACTTACGCTCCACTCGGTCACACGACGAGCAGGCGGACTGTGGCGCACAGGACGGCCCGCTTAATGCTGCTCGGTTCCCCGCCTGACATGGTTCACGGTGCCCCGTCGCACAGGACCCACTCGTCGCATGACCGAATTGAGCGTAAGTAATTTAGCAGATATATTATATATTATATAAACCTAAAAATCAATAGCAAACAGAGAAAAATCAGCCTTCGTATTCGTCTTCATTTTCCCAGTTATGCCAAACGTCCTGAATGTCGTCATTATCATCAAACATATCAAGCATTTTGCTCATGTTTTTCATTGAGTCTTCGTCTTCAAGACGAGTATACGTCTGGGGAATGTATGCAGTTTCACTGCTTACAAACTTATAACCTTTTGCTTCAAGGTCACTTGTAACTGCACCTAAATCGTTAGCATCTGTACGGATTTCGAAAATTTCCTCT
The DNA here is from genome assembly GCA_045605825.1 of Acutalibacteraceae bacterium. Classification (GTDB taxonomy): domain Bacteria; phylum Bacillota; class Clostridia; order Oscillospirales; family Acutalibacteraceae; genus DTU089. The sequence goes on along the minus strand of JAZUQS010000083.1, from coordinate 19,404 downwards.
TCATCTGTAATGAAATCAATTGCACCGCATTCAATAGCGTCTTCCATAAGCTGATCTTCGTTTACGCCTTCTTTTTCAACGATAATAACACCGTAGTAATCAAACATAAACATAACGCAACCGGAAGTACCCATATTACCGCCGAATTTATCAAAATAGTGACGGACGTCACCAGCAGTACGGTTTCTGTTATCTGTAAGAGCTTTTACAACAACAGCAACACCGTTAGGACCGTAGCCCTCGTAGATGATTTCTTCGTAGTTATCTGATGATGTATCACCGGCAGCTTTTTTGATAATTCTATCAATGTTATCGTTAGGAACGTTGTTAGCTTTAGCTTTAGCAATAACCTCTTTAAGCTTTGAGTTACCGGCGGGGTCGGGACCGCCCTCACGAACTGCAACTGCAATTTCACGGCCGATTTTAGTAAAGACCTTTGCTCTTGCACCGTCTGTTTTTTCTTTCTTTCTCTTAATGGTACTCCATTTGGAATGTCCTGACATTTAAAACTACCTCCAAAAAGTAGATTATATATTATATTATTACAACCACGATATATTATCACAAAGGGTTATTTTTGTCAACATTTAAAGATAGTTGTAATTTGGGCTTTAATGTTTGATATGGTTGATTTTTTCCATTATGTATGTTTTTGCACTCAATCGGGAAGAAATAATAAAAAATATATAATTGATTGGAGTTAATATGAAATTTACAAAAAAACTATGGAAAGATTTTCTTATATGTGTTAAAATGTTTTTTAACTGTGAAAATAAAAAACATTTTTTCGGAAGTGATGTAATGAAATACAATTTCAATAAAAAAGATGTTTCTCAGGCTGTTTCCTTTTGCTCTATTACTGCAGAGGGCTTTAAAACCGCTTGTGCATCTTTGAATTTTGTTATCCCTTTAAGCGAAAAGGCTTCTCTTTTTGCTTTAATACCAAACGTGCTTACAAGGTCTTCTGAGAAGTATCCTGACCTTACTGCAATCGAAAAGAAGCTTGCTCTTCTTTACGGTGCAGAGGTTGCGGTTGATGTAAGCAAAACAGGTGAGCATCAAAACTTAAAAATCGAAATTTCTTGTATTGATGACCGTTTTGCAATTGACGGAGAAAGTATTTCTGATGAATGCTGTGAAATGCTTTTTGAGCTCGTGTTTAATCCGAAAATTGAAAACGGTGCATTTGAAAAAACTGTTGTTGAAAGCGAGAAAAGGCTTCTTTGCGAACGCCTTGCTGCAGAAAAAAATGATAAAAGAGCATACGCTAAAAACCGTTGCGAAGAGATTATGTTTGCTGACGAGGTTTACGGAATAAACCGTTTGGGAACAATTGAAGCAATTGAAGCGGTTACCCCCGAAAGCCTTTATGAAGCATATAAGGAGCTTTTGAAAACTGCAGTAATTACAATGTGCGTTAGTGGCGGTAAATTCTCTGATGCGGAGAAAATGTTTGAAGCTCAAATGCAGAATGTTTCTCGCAAGCCCGAATTAAACGAAACTCTTTTTGTGGAAAGTGCTGAAGACGTGCAGTACGAAAAAGAGCAAGAGGATGTAAAGCAGGGTAAGCTTGTTATGGGCTTTAGAATGGGTATGAAAAATATAGAGGATAATTATTCTGCAAGAAGAATTATGGTTGACCTTTTCGGCGGTAGCCCTCATTCAAAGCTTTTTACCGTAGTTCGTGAAAAAATGAGTCTTTGTTATTATTGCTCTGCAAGATTTAATCGTAACAAGGGCGTAATGTTTGTTCAAAGCGGTATTGAAAGCTATAACGAAGAGAAAGCAAGAGAGGCTATTTTAGCTCAGCTTGATGATATTAAAAACGGTAAATTCTCCGATGAAGATTTACAAGCAAGTAAAAAATCCCTTGAAGACGGCTTTAAAACTGTTACAGATTCTCCCGAGGCTTTGGATGCTTGGTTTACTTCACAAACAATTTCGGGTAAATACCTTTACCCCGAGGATTTTATTGACGGCTTCAACAAGGTTACAAGAGAAGACGTTATAAATGCCGCAAAGGACGTAACACTTGATACGGTGTTTATGCTTGAGGGTACTGCGGAAGGCGGTGGCGAGGAATGAGTGAAAATAAAATAACTTATATTGAAAATGCCGTATTAGGCGAGGGTTACTATAGCATTGAGCATAAATCCGGCTTGAGAATTTTCGTTTATCCCAAAGAGGAATACACCTCAACCTATGCCGTTTTCGGTACAAAGTACGGCTCGATTGATACTCGTTTTAAACGTAGTGATAAAACTGATTTTATAGAAATTCCTGCAGGTACGGCTCATTTCCTTGAACATAAGCTTTTCGAAAGCGAAGAGCTTGATGCTTTTCAGAGATATGCAAAAACAGGAGCATCTGCAAATGCATATACAAGCTTTGACAGAACCTGTTATCTCTTTATGTGCACAGGTAATTTTAAAGAGAATTTTGAAATACTTCTTGATTTTGTAAGGCATCCTTATTTCACTGAAGAAACAGTAAGAAAAGAACAGGGAATTATCGGTCAGGAAATAGATATGTACAAGGATTCTCCGGAATGGGAATGTCTTTTCAATATGCTTTCTGCAATGTATCATAAGCATCCTGTAAGAATTGATATTGCAGGTACAAAGCAGTCAATTTCCGAAATTACGGCAGAAATGCTTTTCTCTTGCTACGATACCTTCTATAATCTTTCAAATATGGCTCTTGCAGTAGCAGGTAAAACTAACGTTGACGAGGTTATAGAAATCGCTGACAGACTTCTCGAAAAAGACGAAAAAGTAACCGTGGAAAGAGCTTTTGAAAAAGAGCCTGAGGCAGTGAAAGAGCATTATATTGAAGAAAACCTTCCTGTAGCAACACCTGTTTTTGCTTTTGGATATAAAGAAAATGTTGAAGGTGATTGTTGCACACTTGAAGAGGAAATTGCTATGTCGCTCATACTCGATATTGCCGCAGGTCAAATTTCCTCGCTCTATAAAGAATTACTCGATGAAGGTCTTATTAACGGAACCTTTTCAACAGAATTCTTTAACGGCTTTAATTATTCAGCACCTATTTTTTCAGGTGAATCAACTGATCCTAAAAAGGTTTCTGAACGTATAAATGAAAGACTTCAGCAGTTGAAAAAATCAGGTATTACTTCAGAGGAGTTTGAAACAGTCAGAAAAAAACAGTACGGTAAAACCGTAAGGGCTTTTTCTGATATTGATACAGTAGCAAACGGTCTTGTTATTTCTCATTTTGAGGATGAAGAATTGTTCAGTGAATTTGAGGTTATCAAAAATCTTAAGCTTGATTTTGTGAACGCTTTATTGAAAAAATCCTTTAACGAGGATATGACAGTTCTTTCAGTTATCAAAAGCAAGTAAATGAGCATAAAACAGGGGGCAACCCCTTACATATTAGGAGTGTTATTATGGAATGGTTTGCAGATTTTGCGAGAGTTTCATTTGGCGGAATAGAAAAAGTTTTTGACGTTTCGTCTGTGTTTTGTGAATTCAACTTAGGCGGTAATTTCATTCAGATAAAATGGTACGGTGTTATTATAGCCTTCGGCTTTATTCTTGCAGCTCTTTTCGGTGGCAGAATTGCTTATACTTGGCGAATGGATCTTTCAAAAATGATCGATGTTCTTATTTACGGAACGTTCGGCGGAATCATAGGTGCGAGAGCGTATTACGTTATTTTCGAGTGGGATTACTATAGGCTTAATCCTGCAGAAATTTTCCAGATATGGAATGGCGGTCTTGCAATTTACGGCGGTATTATAGGCGGTCTTATTGCAGCTTTTATAACCTGTAAAATTGAAAAGCTTAACTTTATGAATTTGCTTGATTTGGTTGGTATGAGCCTTCTTATCGGTCAAGGTATCGGAAGATGGGGTAACTACGCAAATCAAGAGGCTTTTGGTACGTTTACAAACGGAAACTACGGCATGATGAGTAAAAAGGTTGCATCTTATGTTGCTATGCACCCCGATAAATTCGGTCTTGAGGGCGTATATGATATACCTGAATATATCGCCGAGAATAATTTGTACGTTCATCCTACGTTCTTTTATGAATTTGTATGGTGTATGGTAGGCTTTGGTCTTCTTTATCTGTGCCTTAAAAAGTTCAGAAAATTCAGCGGTCAGCTTTTCTTGAGCTACGGCGTGTGGTACGGTTTAGGTAGAATGTTTATTGAGGGCTTGAGAACAGACAGCCTTTATATCGGCTCAACGGGTATCAGGGTATCTCAACTTCTTTCTGCGGCAATCGTTTTAGTTTGCGGTGTTATTCTTGTCGGTATGCTCATCAAAGTTAAAAAGCATCCCGTTAAGATTGAAGGTGTCGATTATTTCCCTGCTGATGCCGCAAAAACCTTAAAAGAACGCAAGGCTGAAAAACAAAAAAATCTTCCTAATAAATCAACGTTTGCAAAGAAAACTGAAGTAAAAGAGGATGAAGAAAATGGCTGAAATAATATGCGGTAAAACTGTTTCCGCTGCAAAAAGGCTTGATATTAAAAATCGTGTAGAGGAGCTTAAAGATAAAGGTGTTACCACGGGTCTTGCTGTTATCATTGTTGGTAATAACAGCGCTTCAAGAGTTTACGTAAATAATAAAAAGAAAGCTTGCGAAGAGGTTGGTATTGAGTCTTTCGAGTATGCATTACCCGAAGAAACAACGCAAGAAGAACTTCTCGAATTGATTGATAAGCTTAATAATGACAGCAAGGTTGACGGAATTCTTTGCCAATTACCTTTACCCTCTCATATAGATGAGCAGGCGGTGATTAATTCTATTGACCCTAAAAAAGACGTTGATGCATTTCACCCCGAAAACGTTGGTCATATTATGATTGGTGATTATACTTTTTTGCCTTGCACTCCTGCAGGAATAATGGAAATGCTCAAGTTCTATAACATTGACGTTAAGGGTAAAAAATGTGTTGTTATCGGAAGAAGTAACATCGTAGGAAAGCCTATGGCTATGCTTCTTTTAAAAGAAAACGGTACAGTTGAAATATGCCACTCAAGAACAGAAAATCTTAAAGAGGAAACTCTTACTGCTGATATTCTTGTTGCGGCGGTAGGTAAAGCGTATTTCGTTACCGAGGATATGGTAAAAGAGGGTGCCGTTGTTATTGACGTCGGTATGAACAGAAATGATGAGGGTAAACTTTGCGGTGACGTTGATTTTGATAACGTAAAGGAAAAGGCAAGCTTTATAACACCTGTTCCCGGTGGCGTAGGTCCTATGACTATCACAATGCTTCTCGAAAATACAGTAAGAGCTGCATCACAGAAATAATCTTTCTGTATCCTGAAAAATAGTCTTTCTATTTTTAGGATTACACCTAAAAATTGTGCTGTTTTTGCTAAAAATAGTAATAATGAATCACCTTTTATTGTTTGTAGTTTTCTTGACAATAAAGGGTGATTATTTTATAATGAGTTTGTATGAAAAATTGTATGAAAAGGCATAATTTTCACACATTATTTATGATGATTCCAAATTGAAGCTTTTGGAGGCAAAAATTATGAAAATGAAACTTTCTTTCCGTTGGTACGGTGATACCGACCCCGTTTCTCTTAAGTATATTTCTCAAATTCCGGGTATGAGGTCTATCGTTAGTGCGGTTTACGACGTTAAGCCCGGTGAGGTATGGCCTGAAGAAGCCCTTAAAACAATGAAAGAGCAGTGCGAAAACAACGGTCTTGTTTTTGATGTTGTTGAATCAATTCCTGTTCATGAGGATATTAAGTTAGGAAAGCCTGATGCTGACCGTCTTCTTGACGTTTATTGCGAAAATATAAGACGATGTGCAAAATACGGTGTTAAATGTGTAACCTATAATTTTATGCCTGTTTTTGACTGGACTCGTACTCAGCTTGATAAGGAAGCTAAGGACGGCTCTACAAGTCTTGTTATGTATTGGGAGCAGATGAAAGGTCTTGACCCTCTTAAAGACGACATTCATCTTCCGGGTTGGGACTCAAGCTATACTCAGGAAGAGGTTCGTGAGCTTATTTCTGCTTACGGTGAAATCGGTGAAGAGGGGCTTTGGAAGAATCTTGAAAGATTCCTTAAAAAAGTTATTCCCGTTGCTGAAGAATGCGGTGTAAGAATGGCTATTCATCCCGATGACCCGCCTTATCCCATTTTCGGTCTTCCCAGGATAATCACTTGTGAAGAAAATCTTGACCGTATGCTTTCAATTGTCGACAGTCCCGCAAACTCACTTTGTCTTTGCACGGGTAGCCTTGGCTGTGCTGAAAGCAACGATATTCCTAAAATGGTTGAAAAATATGCAAAGGCAGATAGAATTGCTTTTATGCATATAAGAAACGTTAAGATTCTTGAGGATGGTTCATTTGAAGAAAGAGCCCATCTTTCAAACTGCGGCTCACTTGATATTTATAAGATAGTAAAAGCACTTGCTGATAATGATTTTGACGGCTACGTTCGTCCCGACCACGGTAGAATGATTTGGGGCGAAACCGGTAAACCCGGCTACGGTCTTTTTGACAGAGCTTTGGGCGCAGCTTACATCAACGGTCTTTTTGAAGCTTGTGAAAAAGAAAAGGAGTTAAACTGATATGAACGAAATGAATCAAAAAATCTCCGCTATCGGTGTTGTACCGGTAATTAAGCTTAATAATCCCGAAAGAGATGCAGCACCTCTTGCTAAAGCTCTTTGCGACGGCGGTGTTCCCGTTGCTGAGGTTACGTTCCGTGCAGCAGGTGCTGATAAAGCAATTGCACTTATGAAAGAGGCTTGCCCTGATATGCTTGTCGGTGCAGGTACAGTTCTTACAACCGAGCAGGTTGATAAAGCAATTTCTGCAGGTGCCGAGTTTATAGTAACTCCCGGCTTTGACCCTGAAATAGTAGCATACTGTAAAGAAAAAAATATGCCTATTTACCCCGGTTGCACAACACCTACAGATTACCATGCAGCTCTTAAATTTGACCTTGAGGTTCTTAAATTCTTCCCTGCAGAGCAGTCAGGCGGCCTTTCAAAAATCAAGGCTATGAGTGCTCCGTTCCCCATGTTTAAGATTATGCCCACAGGTGGTATTTCGCTTAACAATCTTAAGGAATATCTTTCTGCACCTCAAATTGCCGCTTGCGGTGGTTCTTATATGGTTACAGCAGAGCTTATTGATTCACAGAATTGGACAGAGATTACAGAGCTTTGCCGTAAATCTGTTGAAATAGTTAAGGAGGCACGTAAATAATGGCTAAAGTAGTTACATTCGGCGAAATTATGCTTCGTCTTGCACCTAACGGATATTATCGCTTTTTTCAAAATGACCAGATGCAAGCAACCTTTGGTGGCGGTGAAGCAAACGTAAGCGTTTCACTTGCAAATTACGGCTTTGAAAGTGCTTTCGTAACAAAGCTCCCCGCACACGCTATCGGTCAGGCGGCTATTGACTCTCTTCGCTATTTTGGCGTTGATACATCAAAGATTGTAAGAGGCGGTGAAAGGGTAGGTATTTACTATCTTGAAAAAGGTGCTTCACAGAGAGGCTCTGTATGTATCTATGACCGTAAGTATTCCTCAATTCAGCAGGCAAAACCTGAGGATTTCGATTGGGATGATATTTTCGAGGGCGCTGATTGGTTCCACTTTACAGGTATTACTCCCGCATTAGGTGAAAACCTTGTTGAAATCTGCCGTCAGGCTTGTAAAGCTGCAAAGGCTAAGGGTGTTAAAATATCCTGCGACCTAAACTACAGAGGTAAGCTCTGGACTCGTGATCAGGCAAGAGTGGCTATGACAGACCTTTGTCAGTACGTTGACGTTTGCATTTCAAACGAGGAAGATGCAAAGGACGTTTTCGGCATTGAAGCAGAGGGTACCGATATTTACGGCGGTAAGCTTAACCATGACGGCTACAAATCTGTTGCAAAACAGCTTATGGATAAATTCGGCTTCGAAAAGGTTGCAATTACTTTAAGAACGTCAATTTCTGCAAGTGATAACGATTGGGCGGGTATGCTTTACGACGGCGAAAATTATTGCTTCTCAAAGTCATATCATCTCCATATTGTTGACCGTGTTGGTGGCGGTGACTCTTTTGGTGGCGGTCTTATTTACGCTATCCTTTCGGGTAAATCAACTCAGGAAGCTATTGAGTTTGCTGTTGCTGCATCGGCTCTTAAGCATTCAGTTGAAGGCGACTTTAACCGTGTAAGCGTTTCAGAGGTTGAAAAGCTTGCAGGTGGTGACGGCTCAGGTCGAGTTCAAAGATAATTTGTTTTTAGAATTAAAACGAAGCTGTCTTATGGCATAATTCACATAAAACAGCATTAAAATTTGTATAGTTTTAAAGTTTTAAAACGCTCTCGGGAAGCCTTAGTTTGCTTGACAACCGAGGGCGTTTATATTATAATAACTCTATCTATAAAGTGGATTTTTACGTAAATTTTACGGCGAAATGTATTAACCCATTTTATCGAAAGAACTAAATGTGAAGGGACGTTGTTTTATGACAGCATTCAAGAAACCCCTCTGCAGCATTTTGGCAATAGTGCTTGTTTTTGTCTTTGTTGCAGCAGCTCCTATTTCGGTTTTCGCAGAAGAGGAAGAAGTTACACTTTCAGCTCAGGAAATCGAATTAAACAAAAAAACCGACGGTGATTACGAATACATCAAGGTTGAAGCAGGTTCTGCAGTAGAAATTATCAAATACGTTGGTAATGATACTGAAGTTAAAATTCCCGCAAAAATCAATAACTTGGACGTTATTACAGTTGGTGCAGGTTGCTTTGAGGGTAACTCAAAAATCACAAGCATCAGATTTAATAACAAAATCACTAAAGTAAGAGATGCAGCATTTAAAGATTGTACGGCTCTTGTAGAGGTAAAGAATACTAAAAACCTTACTTCATTAGGTGTATCTGCATTTGAAGGCTGTACAGCTCTTACAGAGTTTGAATATCCCGAATCAGTTACTGATGTTCCCGAGAGATGCTTCGCAGGTTGTACTGCTCTTGAAACTATTGAAGAACACAAAAACCTTAAAAACGTTGCAGTAGATGCTTTCGAGGGTACAGCATGGGAAAATGCAAAAGCAGACGGTCCTCTTAACTTCGGTAGAATACTTTACAGCTTTAAGGGTAAGGTTGCAGACGTAGTTATTCCTGAAGACGTTGCTATAATCGAAGATTACGTTTTCCTCGGTTGTGATTTCATTAAGTCAGTTACATTCAGCGACAGTGTAGAAGAAATTGGCCTTTATGCTTTCCAGAATTGTACAAACCTTAAAAAAGTTACATTCGGCGAAGCTATGGGTATTGTAAGTGCCGGTGCTTTCAAAGGCTGTTCAGCTCTTGAAGCGGTAGATTTTGAAGCAACAACTCTTGCAACAATCGGTTACGAAGCATTTTACGGTTGCTCTTCATTGAAAGAGGTTAAGCTTTCAGAAACTCTTTCAGATATCGGCGACTTCGCATTCTATAACACTGCATTCAAAACTATTGAATTCGGCAAAAACGTTGCAAGCGTAGGTCCTGATTCATTTACAGGCAATTCAGCTCTTGAAGAATTCGTTGTTGTAGGCAAAAATAAAGAATTTTCAGTTGAAGACGGCGTTCTTTATAACAAAAAAGGTAGTGCTCTTGTAACCTTCCCCGCAGGTAAAGCAGGCGAATTCCAGCTTCCTGACGGTGTTAATGAAATTAAAGAAGCTGCATTTAAGCAATCTTCTGTTACAAAGCTTACAGTTTCTGAAAATTCAGAGTTAAACTATATCGCTGAATATGCTTTTGAAGATTCAGCATTAACAGAAATCGTTATTCCCGCAGCAGTTCAAAAAATTAACATTGCTACGTTTAGAAACGCTAAAAATCTTAAAGCTGTTACATTTAACGACGGTCTTACATATATCGGAGCAGAAGCTTTCTTAGGCTGTAAAGCTCTTGAAAACGTAACACTTCCCGACACACTTCACGATATAGCTAATGCCGCATTCAAAGATGCAGGTATTAAAGTTTTAACAACAGGTAACGGCCTTGCAAAGATTAACTCAAATGCTTTTGCTGGTAACGTTTCTCTTACGGATGTAACTCTCGGTGCTAACGTTGAAAAACTTGGCGATGCTGCTTTCGGTGGCTGTACAGCTCTTACAGCAGTTACTCTTCCTGCATCAATGAAAAATTTCAGCGGTGCTTCATTCGCAGGTTGCGATGCTCTCGTAAGCATTACTGTTGACGAAGCAAGCACATACTTCAAAAATGTAGGTAGTGCTGTTTACTCTGCAGACGGTAAAACTCTCGTTCTTGCAGGTACAAAGAATGATACAAGCATAATTCTTGCAAACGGTACAGAAAAAATCGCTTCAGGTGCATTTGAACTTGCTACAAATATTGCTGAAATAAGCGTTCCCGAAACACTTGTAAAAATTGAAGATAAAGCTCTTAACAATACTGCTTGGTACAACAATGCAGACGGAGCACTTTACGTTGGTAAGGTTCTTTACGAAGTAAAGGGCGATATGCCTTCACTTATCGTAACAGAAGGTACAGTTGCTATTGCTGACAATGCTGTTAACAATGCAAGTGTCACATCAGTTGTTCTTCCTCAGTCACTTAATAGAATCGGTAACGGTGCATTTAAGGGTTCAAATATCACAACTGTTGCTATTCCCGAAAATACAAAATATATCGGTGCGAGTGCTTTTGAGGGCGTTGCCACTCTTGAAACAGTAACTCTTCCCGGTGGTCTTGAAGCAATTGCTACAGCAGCATTCAAGGATTGTACAGCTCTTAAAGCAATCGCTCTTCCTGAGGCTCTTAAAGTTATCAATCCCGATGTATTCTCAGGCTGTTCAAGTCTTGCAGACGTTGAGTTTGCTCACGTTGAAACAATCGGCAACTACGCATTTGGCGGTTGTACAGCTCTTAAATTAGCAAAGCTTCCCGCAACTCTCGTTGAACTTTCACCTCTCGCTTTCGTTGGTAGTGGTGTTGAAAATATTGAGGTTGACGGTGGCAATGCAAAGTATCAGTCACTTGACGGTGTTGTTCTTGTTGCTAACGAAGAGCTTGGTGAAGATGGCAAAGCTATTTTCGAAACAATTGCAGTTTATCCCGCAGGTAGAAAAGGTGAGTACAAAGTTCCCGCAACTGTTAAAAAGATTGCAGAAAAAGCTTTCTACAACTGTGATAACCTTACAGCTATAATTTTTGAAGACGGTTTTGTTGATACAAAAGCAGAAGCTTTCTTTGATTGCGATGCTATCACAACAATCTCAATGCCTGAAAGTGCAAGAGAAATCGGTGACCAGGCTTTCGCTTCTTGCGACGAGCTTCGCGAATTTATCGTTTACTCTAACCTTACAGACTATGCTGATAACGCTTTTGAGGGCTGTAACTACTTCAACTACGATGCAGTTACAATCAAGGTTGAGGAAAGCTCAGCAACAATTCTTATAGTAGTTGTCCTTGTGTTCGTTATTATCGGTGCAGTATGGATGCTTGTATACAGAAAGAAACAAAAGAAGATTCAGGCTGAAATTCTTGCAAAAGCTGAAAAGGACGAAGCAATGAAGCAGGCAAGAGAAAATCTTGCAAAAAAACAGCAGGAAACTGAAACAGTTAACGAATAATTGTAATAACAAATAAATCGAAACGGAGATGCTTCAATTGGAGCATCTCCGTTAATTCTATAGATAAATGAAATACTTATAATAAAAAAGCATCTGATACAATAACTGTGTACCAGATGCTGTAGTTTTATTATAAATTTTAAAAAAAGCTTATACGCCTGAGTAAGCTGAGAAACCACCGTCAACGGGAACAACTACACCTGTTACAAATTTAGAATAGTTTTCGTCTGCGAGGAAGAGGAGTGTGCCTGTTAAATCTTCGGGAACACCAAATCTTCCGAGAGGTGTATGACCAAGAATTTTTTCACTTCTGGGAGTAAGTGAACCGTCTTCATTGTAAAGAAGTGCTTTATTCTGGTTTGTAGAGAAGAAGCCGGGAGCAATTGCGTTAACTCTTAAGCCAACCTCAGAAAAGTGAACTGCCATAAACTGTGTGAAGTTTGAAATAGCAGCCTTAGCAGCTGAGTAAGCGGGGATTTTTGTAAGAGGCTTATATGAGTTCATAGAAGAAATGTTGATGATCGTTGCATAATCTTTACCAATCATATCTTTAGCAAATACCTGTGTAGGAATAAGTGTGCCGAGGAAATTAAGATTGAAAACGAATTCAATACCTTTAGGGTCGAGGTCGAAGAAGGTCTTAACGTCTTCAGCTTTTTCAGTAAGATCCTTAAGCTCAAATTTTTCTTTTGTTGTGTTGCCGCTTGGGTGATTACCGCCGGCACCGTTAATAAGAATATCGCATTTACCAAGCTTTTCATTGATTTCGTTTCTTGCATTTTCAAGACTTTCTTTTTCAAGAACGTTACAAGCAACACCAATTGCTTCGAAGCCTTCAGCAACAATTTCATCAGCAACCTTCTGAGCTGCTTCAAGTCTTAAATCAAGAATAGCAACCTTAACACCTTGTCTAGCAAGGTCTTTTGCGAATCCACCGCAAAGAACACCGCCGCCACCTGTAACAACGGCAATTCTGCCTTTTAAGCTATCGTGTTTAAACATAGTATTCACTCCTGTATTTTAATTAAATGATGTTTTTAATATTGTCTTGCAGTAATATTTTTGATGTTTGCTTTTTCAAGACAAACGTCAAGAGCATCCGCCGCCGCATCAAATGCTGCACGGTTTGTAGGATAAGTGTAGTCGTCTTTAAGCTTGTCTGCTGTACCGCCTTTACCCTCAAGGTCTTTAAGTCCGTCAAAGACTTTAAGGTGGGGTTCAAGAGTAAGGAAATGGTCGCCATCCTTGTCTTTTGCAAAACGAGTGAGAAGCTCAACAATATTTCCGTCACCTAAGCCTGCAGGGCGTACCTTGCCACCTTCATAAAGACAGTCTTTAATATGGAAATAGTCAATATAATCTTTAAGAAGCTCGTACGCGGGGAGAATATCAACACCGCATTGAATGAAGTTTGAAGGGTCAAATATACCTTTGATTTTGCCTTCAAAGGTCTTATATATTTCAAGGCAACGTGTTTCAATGTCACCGTAAATATCTTTTTCATTTTCGTGGCAACACCAAATACCGTTTTCTAATGAATAACTGCACATTTTGTCAAGTCTTTCAAAAACCTCATCCCTGTATTCCTCAAGGTTCTGACCTTTTGTAAAAAAGAAACTAAACATTCTGATTCTTTCTGTACCTAAAATGTTAGCTACCTCAACACAATTTTTAAAATCTTCAAAATGGGGAGCGAAATCATCGGTAATTTCGATTTTACCGTAGTGAGAGCCGATAGCAGAAACACCGATTCCATTATCATCAAGAATCTTTTTTAATTCTTTTGCCTGAGCAACGGAGTAAAGAGATATGTTACCCTCATCAAGACCGCGAGGCTCAATATGAGTCATACCGTGTGCTTTTAAAGCTGCAATTTGTTCTTTAATACCGCCGCCTGCTTCATCAGCAAAGGCAGAAAGATGAAATGATATTGCCATAATAAAACTCCTTTATATTATTTGTTTGAATTCTGATATTATGATAAAAATATGTCTTTATTTTCTTTGATGTATTTTGCACACATACGGCAAAATTCGGTTGAATCATATACTGATGCGAATTCCTCGTTTACCTTTGCAATGGTTGCGTAGTCAATTGAAACGTCACTTTCGTCGTCATACATAGGGAAAAGGGGGGCTATAATTTTTGTGTATTTTTCAGCACCTAATGCATTTAATGCCGTTTCTGTGTAAGGAAGCAACGGGGCACCGTTGTTTTTGAAATAAGTTGATAAGCTCTTTTGTGCATCCTCATCAAAGTACTCAGCAAGATAAATGTATTTCTTTTCTTTGGGAAGGTTCGTGAAAGCCTCGTTCATATTAGATGCATTTTCAAGGAAAACCTGAATATTCATGGCAACGCCGTGAAGTAATTCGGATTCTTCTGTTCTATTGATTTTATCATCAGTAAGAACTGTAAATTTCTCGCGAAGCTCGTAGTCACGCTTCCATATTGCCGCTTCTTTTTTTAGTCTTTCTCTTCGTTCTTTTGAAGATTTAAGTGCTTTTACCCATGCAAAAATCGCACCGATAATCGCTATAGCTAAAATAAGCCAATAATACCATTGAACGCCAAAAAGCATAGTATATCTCCTTATATCAAAGATTTATAAATATCACTCTTTTTAATTCCCGTTTGTTTAGCTGCTTCTTTAGCTGCTTCATTTTTTGATAAACCGTCATTAATAAGATTTTTTGCAATGTTTATTGCATCCTCAAGTGTGATTTCCTCTGCTTCGTCTTCGGGTTTACCCTCAACTATGAGAACGAATTCACCTTTAGGTGCTACCTTGCTGTATTTTTCAGCGGCTTCAAAAAGAGTTGTTCTTTCAACGTTTTCGTGAATTTTGGTTAATTCCTTAACGAGAGCAATTTTTCTGTCGCCGAAATACTCTGCCATATCCTTGAGTGTGTTAGGAAGCTTGTGAGGTGCTTCGTAAAAAATCATTGTGCGTTTTTCGTTAACGAGTTCTTCCAAATGCTTTTTTCTGTTTTGCTTTGTAACAGTTAAAAAGCCTTCAAAGGTAAATCTTCCTGATGGCATACCCGAAACTGCAAGAGCAGTAACGAAAGCACAAGGACCGGGTACAGCACAAATATTAATATTATTTTCGTGGCAAAGAAGAGTAAGGTCTTCGCCTGGGTCTGAAATAATAGGCATACCCGCATCAGAAACAAGAGCACAGCTTTCACCGTTTAAAAGACGCTCTATAATAATACCGCCTTTTTGTGTGCGGTTGTGCTCGTAATAGCTAACCATCGGCTTTTTGATACCGAAATGGTTAAGAAGCTTTATTGTAACACGGGTATCCTCTGCGGCAATAAAATCACAATTATTTAACACCTCAACGGCTCTCGGTGAAAAATCACCTAAATTACCTATAGGTGTGCCTACAACGTAAAGTGTTCCTGCCATAGCTTATAAAACGTTGCCCTCAGCATCAAAGAGGGGGAGCTTTTCGAGATAAATAAGGTCGTCTCTGTCTGCAGCTTCACCTTCTGCAAGAATTGCAAGGTTACCTGCAAGAACAACACCTGCTTTTTCAACAAGAGTTTGAACTGCCTTCAAAGATTCACCTGTTGAAATAACGTCGTCAACGATTATAACCTTTTTACCTTTCATTTCTTCAGCTTCTGCGGTATCGAGGTAAAGGTGCTGTTCACCTTCTGTTGTAATAGAGTTAACAATAACGTCGAAAACGCCTGTCATATAAAGCTTCGGTTTTTTTCTTGCAACAAAGTATTTTTTACCGCTCTGACGTGACATTTCGTGAGCAAGAGGAATACCCTTTGCCTCTGCAGTGATTATGTAGTCGAATTCTGGTGCTTTTTTGAGAAGCTCTTCAGCACATGCAACTGTAAGCTCCGCATCGCCAAAAATAACAAAAGCACCGATTTGAAGCTTTTCGTTAAGAGGGCAGAGGGGAAGGTTTCTGTCAAGCCCTGCGATTTTCATTGAATGGAACATAAAACTACTTCCTTTTCAAAAATATTTTTATACAAATATAATTATACAAAAATAATAATATAAAAGTCAATAGAACAGAGTTTCAATTTTGTAAAATAAAGTTGAAAAAAGAGTCAATGAAGTATATAATTGATTTGTATTTTTTATGAAAGAAAAGGTTGGAAAGTAATCTATGCATATACCCACTTGTGAAACTAACGAACTTAATATTATTCCATTTGAAGAAGCTCTTTTAAATGAGGCGGAGGGGTCTTTTGAATATGACCGTGAAAAGTGGTTGTACGTACCGAATGCATATACCGAATATCGTTACATATTGGGAACAAGAGGCAAAAACTCTCTTATATGCATAGGAATTAATCCTTCAACTGCAAAGCCTGATGACCTTGACAACACATTGAAATCAGTTGAACGTACCGCAAGATTTAACGGGTATGACAGCTTTATTATGTTTAACGTTTATGCCCAAAGAGCAACTAACCCAAAGGATATGGATTGCTCGTTTAATCAGCAGCTTCACAACGAAAATATGAATGCATTCCGTTATATTTTATCATCCTACAGTGAGGGGAATAAGCCTGCTGTGTGGGCAGCGTGGGGTACGATTATTGAAAAAAGACCTTACCTCATAAATTGTGTTCGTGAAATGATAGATATAGGCAATGAATATGATGCGAAATGGTACACGGTAGGTAAACGTTCCGTAAAAGGACACCCGCATCACCCGTTGTATTTAAAAAATAACAGCTCTGTTGAAGAGTTTGATATTGAGAGTTATATAGAAACTCTTTGATATTCTAATATTTTGTTGACTTTTCAATTATGTTTTAGTAAAATATTAAGATAGTATTTTTTGTCAAAATAAAAGAAATGAGTGAGAAATTTGCCGATTACAGAATATCTTGTAAATAACGCAAAAAACTACAAAAACGAAGTCGCTCTTGTTGAGATTAATCCCGAGCTTCAAGAAAAAAGCAGGATGACCTGGAGAGAATATTCTCTTATAGAGCCTACTGCCGAATCAGGTAGAAAAGAGCTTACTTGGGGTGACTTTGATAAAAAAGCAAACAGATTTGCGAACTTGCTTTTATCAAGAGGGATAAAGAAGGGCGATAGAGTTGCTATTCTTCTTATGAATAGCCTCGAGTGGCTTCCCGTTTATTTTGGTATTTTAAAAGCAGGTGCTCTCGCAGTTCCGCTTAACTACCGTTATACAGCAGATGAAATCAAATATTGCCTTAAGCTTTCCGATAGCTCTGTTCTCGTTTTCGGTCCTGAATTTATCGGACGTGTTGAAGAGATTTGCGATAGAATTCCCGACGTAAAATATTCATTCTACGTTGGTGAGGATTGCCCCAGCTTTGCAGAAAGCTATGATAAGCTTGTAAACTATTGTTCTTCAAAAGACCCTGAAGTTAAACTGACTGATGATGACGAAGCAGCAGTTTACTTTTCTTCTGGTACAACAGGCTTCCCAAAAGCGATTCTTCACGCTCACAAGAGCCTTGTTCACGCTGCAAAAACCGAGCAAGCACATCATTCTCAAGGCAGGGATGACGTGTTCCTCTGCATTCCGCCTCTTTACCATACGGGAGCAAAGATGCATTGGTTCGGTTCTCTTGTTGCAGGCAGTAAAGCGGTTATTCTTAAAGGTACAAAGCCCTCTTGGATTATAAAAACTGCAAGTGAAGAAAAGTGTACAATAATCTGGCTTCTCGTACCGTGGGCGCAGGATATTCTTGATTCAATCGACAAAGGCGAAATAGATTTAAGCGAATACACGCTTTCACAGTGGAGGCTTATGCATATAGGTGCTCAGCCCGTTCCGCCAAGCCTTATTAAAAGATGGCTTGCTGTGTTCCCGCATCATCAATACGATACCAACTACGGCTTGAGCGAGTCAATCGGCCCAGGTTGCGTTCATTTAGGCGTTGAGAACGTTCATAAGGTCGGTGCTATCGGTAAAGCGGGCTATGGCTGGGAAGTAAAGATTATCGATGAGTGCGGTAATACAGTTAAAAAAGGTGATGTTGGTGAACTTGCCGTAAAGGGTCCCGGCGTAATGCTTTGCTATTACAAAGATGAAAAAGCAACTAACGATGTTCTTCATGACGGTTGGCTTTATACGGGTGATATGGCTCAGGAGGATGAAGACGGTTTTATCTATCTTGTTGACCGTAAAAAAGACGTTATCATTTCAGGCGGTGAAAATCTTTATCCTGTTCAGATTGAAGATTTCCTTCGTAAGCACGACGGTATTAAGGACGTTGCAGTTATCGGCCTTCCCGATGCCCGTTTGGGTGAAATTGCAGCAGCTGTTATTGAAGCAAAAGAGGGGATAACCCTTACAGAAGATGATATTAACGACTTCTGCTTCGATTTACCGAGATATAAACGTCCGAGAAAATTAATTTTTGCAAAGGTTCCCCGTAATCCCACAGGTAAAATTGAAAAGCCTAAGCTTCGTGAGATTTATTGCGGTGAAAGTCTTGTTGCATCTCAAAATGAAATTAATAAATAAGAGGTACATATATGAAAAAATTGCTTTTAGGTAATGAAGCCGTTGCAAGAGGTCTTTATGAGGCAGGTTGCAGAGTTGCTTCTAGCTATCCAGGTACACCAAGTACTGAAATTACAGAGGTCATTTCAAAATATGACGAAATAACAAGTGAGTGGGCACCAAATGAAAAGGTAGCTGCAGAGGTTGCTTTCGGTGCAGCTGTTGCAGGTGCACGTTCATTCTGCGGTATGAAGCACGTTGGTCTTAACGTTGCTGCTGACCCGCTTTTTACATCTTCTTATACAGGCGTTAATGCGGGTATGGTTATCGGTGTTGCTGATGACCCCGGTATGCATTCATCACAGAATGAGCAGGATAGCCGTCACTATGCTCAAGCATCAAAGATTATGATGTTAGAGCCTGCGGATTCGGACGAATGCCTTAAATATGCAAAAATGGCTTACGAGCTTTCGGAAAGATTTGATACACCTATTCTTTTAAGACTTACAACAAGAGTTTCTCACTCAAGAAGCCTTGCTGAAGTTGGTGAAAGAGTTGATAACGGTCTTAAAGAATACGAAAAGAATCCTCAAAAATACGTTATGGTGCCTGCAAACGCAAAGGTTAAGCACGTTACAGTGGAAAAGAGAATACTTGACCAGATTGAATACTGTGAAACAGAAGCGGTTGCAAACGGTCTTAACTCGGTTGAATACAACGATAAGAAAATCGGTGTTATTACTGCAGGTATCTGCTATGAATATGCTAAAGAAGCTTTAGGTGATAAAGCATCATACCTTAAATTAGGCTGCGTTTACCCATTACCTGAAAAGCTTATCAAAGATTTCTGCAAGGAATGTGAAAGTGTTTATGTTCTCGAGGAGCTTGACGATTTCATTGAAACTCATTGTAAGAAAATCGGTGTAAACGTAATCGGTAAGAGCGCATTTACTCTTCAGGGTGAGTATTCACAGGGGCTTATTAAGAAAGTAATTCTTGGTGAAACTGCAGAGTCTGTTAAAGCAGATGTAGACGTTCCTGCAAGACCACCAGTTCTTTGCGCAGGCTGTCCTCACCGAGGTCTTTTCTATACACTTAAAAGATTAAACGTAACCGTTAGCGGTGATATCGGTTGTTATACTTTGGGCGTAGCAAAGCCTTTAGGTATGATGGATACCGTTCTTTGTATGGGTGGTAGCGTTTCAGGCCTTCACGGAAGAAATCTTGCTAATCCCGATAAAGCTAATAAGAGCGTTGCCGTTATCGGTGACTCAACCTTTATCCATTCAGGTGTAACAGGCCAAGTCGGATCGTAGCCATGTCGTTCTGTGAGCCAAGG